>JANMWO010000346.1:0-30767 GCA_031394025.1 Acidobacteriota bacterium | reverse complement strand
TCGAGCCGTGACCGCAAGGGAGCGGTCTTTTAACCACGGATTATCCCGGGATGCAGGCAAACTAAGTGACATTGGGCGGAATCGCCTGCCCCACAAAGGCAGATTGATCCTAGGCCTTGCCTTGCTGGTTTGGCCCCTTCAAGCAGCCACCAAGTCAAACGCTGAAACCTTGCGATACCAGTTGAATTGGCCGAGTGGCATCAGTCTTGGGGAAGCGCAACTGAAAACTATTCCTACGGAAGGCAATTGGAAACTGGAACTGACCATGGATGCATCCATTCCGGCGTTCCAAATTCTGGACCGCTTCAACGCCACCCTCAACGCTGGCTTATGCTCTGTGGAATTCTCACGCGCTTCTGCTCACGGCAATCGTAAATCGAAAGAGACCACTACGTTCGATCTTGCCGCAGCCACTGCCCAAAGGAAAACTGATGGCGGGGGGACTACAGAATTCAGTACGAATTCCTGCCCACACGATGCCTTAGGATTCCTCTTCTATGCCCGCCAGGAATTGATTAGCGGGCGGGTTCCACTGGCTCAAATCGTTTACTACGGCGGACCTTATGACGTGCGGTTTGAACTGCTGGGGACGCAACTGATTCCCATTGGAGGCACGCCCACCAATTCCGATAAGTATCGCGTCAGCTTCAAGGGTCCAGCATCGAAAGCCACCTTTGAAGTATTCTTTGCCAGGAATGAATCGCGCACGCCTGTGTTGTTCCGCGTACCGTTTTCACTTGGAACTTTTTCCATGGAGTTAGTCCCCTGAAGATCGCGTTTTTTTCACCTATGCCGCCTACCAAGAGCGGCATTGCGGATTATTCCGCTGTACTTGTTGATCATTTGAAAGCGGTGGCAAATGTGGATGTGTTCCACGCCAAGCCCGATTCGTTCAACCCGGCCGAGTATGACGCACTGCTGTATCAGATAGGCAATAATCCGCATCACGAATTTGTCTATGAAATGGCGCTGGAATTTCCAGGCACGGTGGTGATGCACGAATCGAACCTGCATCATCTGATGGCCGGGCTGACCATAAAGCGTAACGATTGGGATAGCTACGTGCTGGAATGTGAGCACGACGGCGGCACTGCAGCACTGGCCTTCGCCCAACGGGTGCGGAAATTGGAAGTGGGTCCGGATTATGACGGTGTGCCCATGCTGCGCCGCATTCTGGAACATTCAAAAGCGGCCATTGTTCATAGCAAAGCAGTGGAATCCGACTTGCGCAAAGCTGGATTCACTGGCCCGATAGCGCGCATTCCGCATGGTGCCTGGCTGCCTGATTCGGATCGCATGAACTTCCGCCACAAGCTGGGTCTGGATGAAACCACTCCACTGATTGGCATTTTCGGATTCTTGAAGCCGTACAAGAGAATCGCTGAATCGTTACGAGCATTTCGTCGATTGGTGCGTTTGCGGGACGATGCCAAAATGATTCTGGTGGGTGAAGCGCATGCTGATTTCCCGTTGGCTGAATTGATTCGCAGCCTGGGATTGCAAGAGCATGTGCGCATGTTGGGATTCACGCCGCTGGAAGACTTTGCCGGTTATATTTCTGCCGTCGACGTTGTGCTGAATCTGCGTTTCCCAACGGTAGGGGAGAGCTCTGGCACGTTGTTGCGATCGTTAGGTTTGGGACAGCCAGTGTTGGTGAGTGACGTAGGAAGCTTCGCCGAATTTCCTGATTCCATTTGTCTAAAAGTTCCAGTGGATTCCCGCGAAGAAGACACCATTTTTGAGTATCTGAATTTGCTGGTTTCCCGACCCCAGTTGGCCAGGGAAATTGGGGAAAGGGCTCGTGACTGGGTGGCCCGTGAATGCAACTGGGAACTGGCGGCGGAACGCTACGTGGATTTCCTGCGGTCGGTAAGAGACGGGTCGGAATGGGCGCAGCCGGAGGAAGCACCTCCGTCGCAAGAGCTTTCGCCAGAAACTGTAGAACTGTTGGCCAGGCCATTGCCGCACCATGTGGAGCCGGAATATATTCTGGGTTGGAGCAGTGAATCGCGGGACTACGCCGATACCCACATTACGCGGCTGATTAAGACTCTGGACATCACCCCTGAGGGAGGCCCGGAGGATCGAATTTTGGAGATGGGTGCCTACCTGCAAGTGACGGCGGCGCTGAAAACCAAGCTGGGCTATGGGGAAGTGCGCGGCTGCTATTATGGCGTGGCAGGACATACGGATTCGAAATCGGCGACCAGTGATAAGGGTGAAGTGTTTACGTGCGATGTGGATTTATTCGATGCTGAAAAGGATCGCTTCCCTTACCCCGATGAACATTTCGCCACCGTGCTATGTGGGGAATTGATTGAGCACTTGCCGTCGGACCCAATGTTCATGATGAGCGAAGTGAATCGCATTTTGAAACCTGGCGGACATTTTGTGGTGACCACACCGAACATTGGATCATTGCGGGCCATTAAAGCGATTCTGGAAGGTTACCATCCAGGATTTTTTCCAGCTTACATTCGACCATCGAAGCCCGGTGAGGAAGTGGAGGCACGGCACAATCGTGAATACACGCCAAGGGAAATTCATCGTTTGTTGAGTGATGCTGGGTTCGACGTGACATTGCTGGAGACGGGTCCGTTCCGCGATGAACCGCAACCAGGGCATGGTTGGGTGAAGAATTTGCTTGAACGGTATCAGCTTTCCGGGGAGCTACGGGGCGATGGTATTTACGCGGTGGGGAAAAAGGGTGGACCTATAAAGGCGCGCTACCCAGGTTGGCTGTATGAAGGCGGAGACTAGGTGGAGGCGGAAGTCCTATTGCCATCTGACTGGCGCGCTGTGTTTACCAGTCCTGGCCAAGTGGCGATTGCTTATCAGGCTTATGAACCGGCCCAAGGAGCCTTTCTTTTTGAAGGCGAGTGGGAGCCGGTGGATGAGGCGGGTGCTCATAAAGTTACAATTCCGATTCCTGAAGAAGACGGTCGCTATCAATTTTGGGTGAGTCTGGTGCATGCTACAGAGGGCTGGGCTTATGAACACGGCAAGTCTTTTTTATTGATTGATGCAGAAGTAAGCAATGGCGTAATGCGGATATTGGAGGAACGAAGGACCACCCTGCGAGGTTTGCGGATGCGGTTACTTCCTTCCACTTTATGGCGTGCGATTAGGGCGCCCTTTACTACGATCACAACTCACTGGGGCTTGATTAGTGCCATGGTGGAACGGGACATTTTATCGCGCTACAAGGGATCTTTTGGGGATGTTTTTTGGACGTTGTTGCAACCGATATTGTTGATGTCCACTTACTTTTTCGTGTTTGGTGTGGTCCTGCATTCTTCGTATGATGGCGACCGGACGCCTGCTGGTTACGCGCTATTTTTCCTGTGCGGCATGTTGCCTTGGCTGGCATTCTCAGAATCCATGGGACGGGCTCCTTCCGTGGTTTGGGAGCATCGAAATTTTGTGAAGAAGCTGCTGTTCCCGGTGGAGATATTGCCAGTGAACCTGACCATTTCAGGACTGGTTACCAGCGGCTTGGCATTTGTGGTCTACCTGTTTTTCATGATGGCGGCGAAGGGATTTTTGCAGAAGAGTATGGTGTGGTTGCCGATGGTGGTGATTCCGCAGATTCTGTTCACCATGGGCATGTGCTGGCTGATGGCGGTGGCCGGAGTGTTTGTGCGCGACCTGGTGCAAATCAATGGTTTCCTGCTGACTCTGTGGTTCTTCCTGACGCCTATTTGCTATTCGGACAAGTCACTTCCGCAACAAGCTATGCCGTTATTTCGTCGCAACCCGATGTACGCTTTTGTCCGTGGGTATCGGCTGATTTTATTGGAAGGTCGGGCGCCGGAGTTTGAACCGATGTTCAAGGTTTGGATCCTTTCCATTTTCCTATTCTTCTTTGGACATTGGCTGTTCAAGCGGATGAAGCGACAGTTCGCCGATATTGTGTAGCGGAGTTATGTTGTCGGGGTCAGTCAGCGATAGGCTACCCTAATTTGAAGGAGTCTTTCGTCTATGCGAGTTCTGGCTACACTGCTGCTTACTGCGGCAATTCTGAATGCACAACCGGGGAAAGAAGCGGCCATGAAGGCGGATCTACTTGGCCAAGTGGATGCGATGAAAAAGCAGACCCAGGTGATGGTGGATAGCGTTTTCAGTTTCGGGGAACTTGGTTTTCAGGAGATTGAGACTTCGAAATACCTGACTGGTATTTTGGAAAAAGAAGGTTTCACCATTGAACGCGGAGTGGCAGGAATTCCTACGGCTTGGGTGGCGACTTGGGGTAAAGGGAAACCGGTAATCTCACTGGGTTCCGATATTGACTGCATTCCACAAGCTTCGCAAAAGCCCGGTGTGGGCTATCACGAAGCACAGATCGATGGTGCGCCCGGCCATGGGGAAGGTCACAACTCCGGCGTTCCGCTGAACATTACTGCGGCACTGGCAGTGAAGAAAATCATGGAGAGGGAACATCTGCAAGGCACCTTAAAATTGTGGCCCGGGGTTGCTGAAGAACAGTTGGGAAGCAAGGCTTACCTGGTTCGTGCTGGCATATTCAAAGATGTGGATGTGGTGCTGTTCACTCATGTGGCATCGGAGTTCGGCGTGTCCTGGGGAGGCGGTAGCGGCACCGGTATGGTGTCTGTTGAATATCAGTTCAAGGGCGAGAGCGCCCATAGTGCCGGGGCACCGTGGCGCGGCAAAAGTGCATTGGACGCGGTGGAGCTGATGGACATTGGCTGGAACTTTCGTCGTGAACATTTGCGGTTGGCGCAGCGTTCGCACTATGTGATTACCAATGGTGGCGATCAGCCAAACGTGGTTCCTCAAACGGCTTCGGTTTGGTATTACTTTAGAGAGCTCGATTACACGCATGTGATTGACCTTTGGAAAATTGGCGACAACATGGCCAAGGCGGCCACGTTGATGACCGACACAACCTACACGTCGCGGCTGCTGGGCAGCGCTTGGGCAGGGCATTTCAACAGACCAATTGCGGAGGCGATGTACGAGAACATCAAGAGGGTGGGCTTGCCTGTGTGGTCTGACGACGATCAGACATTGGCCAAAGCTTTGCAGAAGGAATTGAAGGTTCCGGTGAAGGGATTGCCCATGAAGGTAGAAGAGATTCATGTGCCGAAAACGCCAGATGCCAACGGGGAAGTGATTCCCACTAACTCAGGGTCGGACGATATCGGCGACATTTCCTGGGTGGTGCCGACTGTGACGTTGCGGTATCCAGCCAACATCCCCGGAGGTCCTGGACACAACTGGGCAAACGCAATTGCCATGGCCACTCCGATTGCCCATAAAGGTTCGCTGGCCGGGGCGAAAGTGCAGGCGCTGACGATGCTGGACATGTTGCTGCATCCGGAACTGGTGACAAAAGCGTGGGAGTATTTCAACGATGTGCAGACGAAAGAAGTGAAGTATAAAAGCTTTCTGCGCGATGGGGATCAACCAGCACTTTGGTTGAATAAGAAGATCATGGATGAGCATCGACCAGCGATGCGGAAGCTGTATTATGATTCGGCGAAGTTCGATACGTATTTGGAGCAGTTGGGGATTAAGTATCCTGTGATGCGGTAGGTTCAACTCCGCCCCGGAAAGTTTAGCGGTATTGTGGTTGAAGGAGCACAGTTCAATGAAACCCGAGCTTGAAAAGCAACTCAACGACTTAGCCACCCAGAGTGGACGTGCCGCAGGTGACTTGGTGCAGGACGCTGTGGTTGGTTTTGTAAGTGAGATGGGCGAGACGCGCGAAATGCTTAATTCACGCTACGACGACATCAAGAATGGCAAGGTTAAGCTCATTCCCGGCGAAGAAGTTTTTGCTCGTTTGCGTGAAAAAAGCGTTGCCCTTAAAGCAAAGCTTGGCTCATGACCGCAGCCTACGAATTCCACCCCGAGGCGGAAATCGATCTTGAGGCAATTTGGGAGTACATCGCACTAGAAAGCGTCACGGCAGCGGACAGGGTGATTACGGAAGTTGAAGAGACTCTCGAAAATGTTGCGGTATTCCCTCATCAGGGATCTAGACGAACGGACTTGACCAGTCGGCCCCTTCGGTTCAAGCGAATCCGAGATTACTTGATTGCATATGCGCCGGATGAAAAGCCCTTGTGGGTTATTGCAGTAATGCATGGTCAACGCAGTCCACGCGTCATGGCCGCGATCTTGCGAAACCGCGAAGAACGCTAAAAGTGTTGCAGGCTTTTTGCGATGAAATGAGAGGGTACAACATGGCAAATCTAGATTGGTCGCAATGCCCCTCAGTAGAGAGCATCCCCGGAAAGGTGAGCGGAGCGTGGGTGTTTCGCGATACGCGTTTGCCTGTTGCTACGGTCATTGAGAATCTTGAGGACTTGAGCGTCGAAGAAGTGATGGAACAATTCGACGTGACGCGCGAGCAGATTGCAGCAGTCCTTGAGTTTGTGGCCCAACGCCTCAAAACAACGATTCCGCCGCAAGTTTTAGAACTTGTCAATGCGCATTTTCGCGCCGCCGTGATGGAAGGCAAAACCTACGCCGACCGCTGCTGCGGACATGCAAAGCATCAGCGACTTTCTGAGAACATCACGAAAGCCGTACGCGGGAATTCGCGCTTTAACCTGAATTCCGAAGTTGAGAGTTAAGTAGGACAGGCATCCTTGCCTGTCCTTTTCGGGCCCTCGAGAATGTCATAAAGCGGCAGCATTCAGATGTAGGATAGGACAGGCCCGGAGGCCTATCCCACTAACTTCGAAATTCAGGTTTAAGGGACGCAGCCTATCGTGGACGATCAGTTCGCGTGGGGACACAACCATCCAGAGTTAGTTTCAGCAATCCGCTAATTCTTGGTTGGGTCACTTTCCAGGTTGTCGATGATCAACATCTCTACTGACGTTTTCTGCCTCACCAATCTGAGGCCTAACTTTTGAATAGCTGTGAAAAGTGACGGTGCGTCAGTGTCCGGGGGAGCGTCCAAACTTGCAAACTGCAATGTGAAACTATACTTTCCCTGCAGATTTGTTTTGTCTACTACGTTGAGTGCCAGCACCCGTTGAAGAACATCTACCAGTTGAAGTATAGAGACGTTGCGTCCAGTAATTGCCGTTTTGCCGACAGTTGGCAACGTGGCGACTATTGAACCTTCGGGGTCGTTCGTTTCAGAATGCGGTGCTCCATCAGGCTCGGCTTCCTTAATTTTAGGGCCGCTGCTTGCAACAGTCAGTGCGTATCCGTCAACGAATTTCATTTCCCGATGCGACTTCAATTTAAATCGGTCTGCAAGTAGGGATTGAAACATGATCCGCACTTGCTGTTGGGTAGTGCCTGAGTCGGTGAGAGCCTCAACAGCGAAAATGGAATGGCTTTGAAGGGGGCGACCTGACAATTTCCAGTTCTGAATGTTGTAAGCGTATTCAACCAGCTGCCGGAGGTCGGTAGTCCATGTAATTCTTCCCCCAGAGCGGTGGGGCTTGGTTTCAAAGTGTCCTTGATCAACCGGCTTAACTGAATCGACTTCAAAATGCAGGAGAGCGGATTGAGGTGTCTTTGGCTGGGCAAGGCACGAAGGTACACTGGATAACTCAAGCACGATAATTCCGAAGGCAATCGTTGCTGTGATTGCCACTGGGATCGACTTTATATCGCGAAAGAATTGATTGGTAATGATTGCCCTCGATTCTCTATCGCCTGCATCGTAAAGCTGATGCTCAATCTGCCTACCCCTGAAGGTTAACAGTTCTTGAGCACATTCAATGTTTCATCTGTCTGTTCCATAACACCTTTGAACAAGACGATTCAAACGCACAACCATCAGAATGGCGATCTAAATATCCAGACCAAGAATGACCAGATATGGTGCATATTGATGCACATGCGAACCACTTTAATCCTCGACGACCAATTGGTGGAGCGCGCCCGGGAACTGACCGGAATTCAACAGACAGCCTTACTTGTGCGGGAAGGTTTGGTGGCTTTGATAGCGCGGGAATCGGGAAAGAAGCTTGCCTCACTTGGCGGTTCACAACCCAGCCTTTCCAACATTGCAAGACGACGGCCCGCTTAGTGCGCACAAAGCGAGATCCAATTTCGCCAAACACGGTGTTTCATTTGAAGAAGGCCGATCTATAATTGGAGTTTTCGATGAGAAGCGAATACGATTTTTCAGAGTCCCGCAAAAATCCTTACACCAAACAACTCAAGCGGCAGATTACAATTCGCCTGGACGCTTCATCCGTGGACTATTTTAAGAAACTTGCCATGGAACTGGGCATGCCCTATCAGAATCTTATCAATCTCTACCTAAGAGATTGTGCCGCGCAAAAGAGCCGTCCAGTCTTTGTGCCGCCCGTCCCACTAGCGCCAACAAGGCGAAAGAAACAATAATCACGCCGCCCTCCGCTACAATAAAACAATGTCACTTGTTGTTGTTGGATCCGTCGCCTATGACGGAATTGAGACGCCCCACGGTAAGCGTGACCGGATTTTGGGCGGAGCCTGTACTTACATTGCCCTTTCGGCAAGCTATTTCACGCCGGTAAAAATTGTCGGGATCGTCGGGGATGATTTCGCTGAATCTGACGTCACCATTCTGAAAGAACGGAATATCGACGTGGCGGGTTTGGAGCGCGTCGCGGGGAAAACTTTCTTCTGGAAGGGCGTTTATTCGCAGGACATGAACGACCGCGAAACCTTGGTCACTGACCTGAACGTGTTCGCCGATTTCAATCCGAAGCTTCCCGAATCCTATCGCGATCAGCCTTATTTGATGCTGGGAAACATTCAACCCGGCTTGCAGCGTGCCGTTCGCCATCAAATGAAAGAGCCACGTTTAGTGGGTGGCGACACCATGAATTTTTGGATCACCGGTTCCCGAGAAGAACTGCTGGAAACCATTAAGGAATGGGACTTCCTGTTGATCAATGACAGCGAAGCTCGCTTGCTTTCCGGTGAGTCCAATCTGAAAAAAGCCGCTAAGAAAATTATGGCCATGGGTCCGAACACGCTGGTGATTAAGCGCGGTGAATACGGGGCCATGTTGTTCCGTGGCGACGATTACTTCATTGTTCCAGGCTACCTTTTGGATGAAGTCTTTGATCCAACGGGTGCGGGCGATTGCTTTGCTGGCGGCTTTGTCGGCTATTTGGCGGAGCAGGGAATTGATCTGGCCCGAGGCCATATTGATCGACGTGAACTTTCCCGTGCGGTAATTCACGGCTCAGTGATGGGCAGTTTCTGTTGTGAGAAATTCGGACCAGAACGTTTCTATAGTTTGACTCGCGCTGAAATTGATGCCCGATTCCAAGAATTCAAAAAGTTCACGGACTTCTAAGAAGCCCGTTAAACGGAAGCTGCGGGTAAAGCCACGGGTGAAATCCCGTGTGGGAACTCATGGGATCTCACACGGGATTTTCCCATTACTAACTGTGATTGTCGGCGCGGCCCTTGTCAGCGCGTTGGCTATCTGGTTTCTCTATTCGCAAAATTACCTGCTCTACTATGGCGATGCGCAGGCGCACTTAGCCATCGCCCGTCGCGTAGTGGATTCGCGCACGCCTGGCTGGGAACAGATCGGTACCGTGTGGTTGCCGCTGCCTCATGTCTTGATGCTGCCGTTTGTCGGCAATAATTTTCTGTGGCGCACGGGGCTGGCCGGAACCATTCCATCGGCGCTGTGTTTCGTCATCGCCACCGGATTCCTGTTCGGTGCCGCACGGCGAGCATTTCATTCCACGTCTGCCGGATTCACCGCGGCGGCATTGTTCGCACTCAATCCGAACATGCTCTATTTGCAGGCGCTGCCGATGACTGAATCGGTATACTTTGCATCCCTACTGGGGCTGCTCTACTTTCTGATTCGATTTCATCACTACCCGTCCGTACCCACCGTGATGGGCGCAAGCCTTGCAGCCTTGGCTGCCACTATGTGTCGTTATGAAGGATGGTTTTTGCTGCCTTTTGTTGCGATATATATTTTCTGGCGCGCCGGTACGAATCGTTGGATAGCGGCGCTATTGTTTTTCCTGATTACGGCTGTTGGCCCACTGCTTTGGCTGTGGCACAACCTTTGGTTTTGTGGCAACGCCTTGGAATTCTACAACGGTCCCTATTCGCCCCAAGCAATTCAAGGTGGGCGCGATTACCCTGGCAAAGGTGACTGGATAACGGCGCTGCACTTTTTCCAAGCCGCAGCGGTACTGAACACTGGCTGGCCGTTGGCGATACTTGGCATGATTGGCGCCGTTGCTTCAGCCGCGCGGCGCACTTGGATACCATTGGTCATATTGACCCTGCCGATGATCTTTTATGTATTGAATATGCACTCCGGCGCTTCCCCCGTTTTTGTTCCAGCGCTCTATAACGACAGTTACTACAACACCCGCTATGGGCTTGCGCTGTTGCCATTCGCCGCCTTCTGCACTGCTGGCTTGGTTGCCGGACCCTGGCCCAAACCCATCGCCCTGATCTGCGTGCTGATGTCCGTCATCCCTTGGGTGGCCTATCCGAAACCAGCAAACTGGATCACCTGGAAGGAATCGCAAGTGAACTCTGAAGTCCGCCGCAACTGGACCAGCGAAGCGGCAAATTACATGAAAGTTCACTACAAACCGCGGGACGGAATGCTGATGCCGTTCAGCGATGTGGTTGGCATTCCACGCGAAGCGGGCATTGATCTTCGCGAAATCGTTCACGAAGGCAACGGGCTCCTGCTGGATGCAACACTTGCCAAACCTTTGCTATTCCCCCAGTGCCGTTGGGCCGTTGCTATTTCAGGGGATCACGTATCGCGCCGTATCGCCGCCTGGAGCCGTCGCGGCCTGTATTGGGATTTGGTGAAGACCGTTGAAGTGAAAGGCAGCCCACCCATTGAAATTTATCGCCGACGTTCCGATTTATTCAGACGATAGGATTGTGTCAAAATAAAGGGAGCTAGCGCTGTTCCACTTCCCTCATTCCCCATGCAAATTCCTTACACGAAAGCACACGGTGCCAGCAATGATTTCCTGCTTACATGGTCTAATGAAGCCCCTACTGAAAAGCTTTCTGAAGTAGCTGAAAGAATTTGCCACCGCTACACTGGCGTTGGTGCCGATGGTTGGCTGCTGGTTACCAGAGCGCCGGAAGGTGCCAATTACCATGGTTCTATCCGCTTGATTAACTCCGATGGCAGCGAAGCGGAAATGTCTGGGAACGGCACCCGTTGCGCTGCGGCGTTTTTGTTGCATGCTGGCATCGGGGCCGATGAAGTTACGATTCTTACCGGTGCAGGATTGAAATCCTTGAAAGTAATTTCGCGCCAGGGCCTGGAATGGATTTTTGAGATGAACATGGGAAAACCGCAAATTATAGACGGTGATCTGCACTATCCGCTGCCCATTGCAGGCGGCAATCAGGACGTTACCATCTTGAATGTCGGCAATCCGCAATGCGCGTTAGTGGTGGAAAATTTCGATTTCGATTGGCAAACCATGGGCGCTGAACTGGAAAAGCATCCCCATTTTCCCAATCGAACAAATGTCTCTTTTATTCAAGCAGTAGACGAACACACGATTGATGTGCGATTTTTTGAAAGAGGTGCCGGAGTGACTATGAGTTCTGGAACGGGCTCTACCGGTGCCGCTGTAACCTCTATCTTAAGAGGGATTGTTAAGAGTCCAGTGAAGGTTTTAACGCCAGCAGGGCCGCTAAATCTGAAGTGGGAAGCCCGTTCAGCCGATGTACTTCTAGTGGGCCCAGCAGAAATTGTGGCCTCTGGAGACATTTATCTTCAAGAAGCGAAATAGGAAATTATGAGCACTAATTGGGCAACCATCCTCGAACAAAAAATTAAGAACAAAACCGCCAAAGTTGGCGTTGTCGGGCTTGGCTATGTAGGACTTCCGTTGGCGGTGGAATTCGCCCACGCTGGTTTTGATGTCACTGGCATTGATGTTACGAAGAGCAAAATAGACACATTGAACTCTGGGAAATCCTACATTCAGGACATCCCTACCGAATCGGTGAAGCCTTATGTGAAAGCGGGCAAGCTGCGCGGCACCACTGATTTTTCTGTGATTCGCGATCTGGACACCGTCAATATTTGTGTGCCGACGCCCTTGCGTAAAACCAAGGATCCGGACATGAGTTACATTGTGGCGGCCTGCGAATCGATTGCTGCCAATCTGACGCCTGGCAAACTTCTGATTCTGGAATCGACAACGTACCCTGGCACCACGGATGAATTGCTATTGCCAATGTTCGCCAAGAACGGGCTGAAAGTGGGAAAGGATTTTTTCCTGTGCTTCTCACCAGAACGTGTTGATCCAGGCAATGAAAAATTCCAGACTCGCAACATTCCGAAAGTTGTGGGCGGTATGACCCCGGCTTGTAATAAGCTGGCTGTGGCTTTTTATAGCCAAGCGTTGGATCACGTTGTTCCTGTGAGTTCCCCTACGGTTGCGGAAATGGTGAAGCTGCTGGAAAACACATTCCGCATGATCAACATTGGCATGGTGAACGAACTGGCCATAATGTGTGACCGCATGAATATCAATGTTTGGGAAGTGATTGATGCGGCGGCCACCAAGCCTTTCGGCTACATGCCTTTTTACCCTGGACCCGGTCTGGGTGGTCACTGCATCCCGATTGATCCGTTTTATCTTTCCTGGAAAAGCCGTCAGGCGGGCGTTGAAGCGCGTTTCATAGAACTGGCAGGCAACATTAATGGCCAAATGCCCCACTTTGTAGTGGACAAAATCCAGAACGCTTTGAATACCAAAGGCAAGGCGATCAAAAATTCTAAAATCCACATCCTAGGAGTGGCGTACAAAAAGAACATCGACGATATGCGTGAATCTCCAGCTTTGGATATTATTCATTTGCTGCGCGACAAAGGCGGCAAGATGACGTATAGCGATCCGTATGTGTCAACGCTGAAGATCGACGGCATTTCGCTTAAAGCGCAACCGGTGGAATCGTCCTGCAAGGCGGCTGATTGCGTGGTAATTGTAACCGATCACAAGGATTTCGATTACAAGAGCATTGAGAAGAATTCCAAGCTGATTGTAGATACGCGCAATGGGATGAAGGGAATTAAGTCCACGAAAGTGGTTCGGCTCTAGGGTACCGAATCTGATTCCGATTGCCGGGCCATTGCCGGGCCAAAATATGTTTTATAATTCCATGGATGGTGTTGCATTACCCCCTTTAACTCGCGCACCGTACTAAAGGAGACATATGCCCGGCAAATTTGAAATCAAGGTAGCAAAAGACGGTCAGTTTTTTTTCCGGCTAAAGGCGGGGAACGGCCAGATCATTCTTGCAAGTGAGCTGTACGTGGCCAAGGCTAGTGCGCTTAACGGCATTGAGTCCGTGAAGAAAAATTCCGTACTGGACGAACGCTATGAGAAGAAAGTTTCTACCAATAACAAGCCTTTTTTTGTGCTGAAGGCTGGGAATCACGAAGTCATTGGAAAGAGTGAAATGTATGAATCGGAAACTGCCCGTGACAATGGAATTGCATCGGTGAAAAGCAATGCCCCAGAAGCGGAAGTAGACGATCAGACGGCAGCAGCAGCCGGGGCCTAACAACGAAGGCGGCTCGGTGACAAAACACTTGCACTGAGCCGCTTAAGTTTCAATAACTCACATCATTGCTGAACTAGCGTGGGCGCAGTGTCCCCAGCCCGCCATCAACTCCCAACACCTGCCCGGTGACCCAACTATTTTGCGGATCAAGCAGCCAGACAATCGCCGAGGCGACATCCTCCGGTTTGCCAATACGACCCAGCGGATGCATTGCAACCGAGGCCTTCAATGACACTTCGTTTGACGTGATCTTGGTTGCCAGTGGTGTATCTACCAATCCAGGTGCTACACAATTGACGCGGATATCGCGTGGTGCATAGGTGGCGGCGGCGGACAGCGTCAAGCCAATAACGCCAGCTTTTGCAGCGGCAATTGCTTCGTGATTTGCCAGCCCGATGCGTGCTGCAGCCGAGGAGACCAGCACGATGGAACCACCTGTTGCGGGAAAAGATTTCACCCCTGCACGGATGGCTGAAAATGCAGTAGTGAGGTTGGTCTCTATCAACTGGCTCCATTCTGCGCTGCTTGTTGTATGAGCAGATTTCAATAAAATACTACCTGCACAGTTGACGATGCCATTAATGGGTGCGTGACGTTTCACCACGGATTCAAGAGCTTCAAAGTCTGCCGCCTCCACAATTTCAACGGGTGCTTCCAGTGCTGTAGCCAGTGTTGCCAATCTTTCCAGTGAGCGGCCCAACAGCAGAGGGCGGCCACCTTCCGCTTTAATTCGACGGGCAAGAGCTGACCCAATAGCACCAGCAGCGCCGATGATGGCAATTGTCTGTTGTTCAAATTTCAAAACTTATTCTCCTTGATCTACTGAGCGCGGACTTCAATAAGTTGGCGCTTTTCGGTCGTCAAACGAATCAGGTTTTTCAACTGTAATTCCATGCGAGGGATCTTTTTAAGTTTCTGTTCATTGCGGCCCAGAAAGTCCCAATAGAGGGTGGTAAACGGACATGCGGAATCGCCAACTGCTTCGGCGGGATTGAATTTGCATCCCTTGCAGTAATTACTCATACGCTGAATGTATTTTCCGGTGGCGGCGTAAGGCTTGGAAGCTATGATTCCGCCGTCGGCGAATTGCGACATGCCGATTACGTTGGGTAATTCCTTTCGTCCTTTGGCATGAGTGGTGAACTCTTCAACGGACGACAAAAAATGTTGGTCGGCGAGGATTCGAAGATCAGGACAGACGGCAAGCAGCATCTGTTTCACACGATGGTCACCCGGTTCGACGACATAGACTTCAGTGGGATGAAACTTGTCTAATGCGGCCTGGAGTTCGGTCGCCAGACTATGGGTGTTTTCCGGATCGTTGAGGGCGCGATATTCAATGGGCCACTTGGAGGCGATTAACTCGTCTCGAAAATGGCGCATTGCAGAGAGAAATAGGGCTGTGCGGGCTTTATGGCTCCAGACATGAGTTGATTCGCTGGAGACTTCTGCCATCCAAAGACAATCCTGCTTCAAGTCAAGGTTTTGAAACAAGATTGAGGCACGATCCAACTGCTCGCCCAGAATAATGCCCAACCGGCGCACATTTATCTTCCGACTCATATCTAGCTCTGACTCATCTCTAGATAAGATGCGCGCCGACAGGCTGTGGAATTCGTTTATTTTAATTAATCTGGTAAAGAGAAACTAATCATTGCTCCACCTGAAGGGACTGCAATATATTGCTTTCCATTAATTGCGTAACTAATTGGTGAAGAGGAGATTGCCCCACCCGTCTGCATCTTCCATAAGGGCTTGCCGGTTGCCGATTCAAAGGCGATAACGTGCCCTTCATTGGTGCCGGCAAACAGGAGTCCAGTGGAGGTGGCGAGCACACCAGCGGCAAGAGAACCTTTGGCTATTTTGTAATCCCAAACGGCTTTTCCTGTTGCGGTATCGATTGCCATGATG
Organism: Acidobacteriota bacterium; assembly: GCA_031394025.1. GTDB lineage: Bacteria > Acidobacteriota > Terriglobia > Bryobacterales > Bryobacteraceae > JANXSF01. The sequence continues at coordinate 15,335 of JANMWO010000346.1, read as the reverse complement.
CCCGCAGAATCGTTGTCATAGGCGGGCACGGCGCGACCACCCCAATATGCTTTCCCGGGCTCATATTCCACCTTTTCGCGAATGTATTTCTGGCCGGCATCTTTGTAGACGATAAACTCATAGCCGGACTTCGGATCGTAGGAAGGTGCCTGCCAATTCGTGCCGCCAACCAAACCAGGGAAAACCACCCGGCCTTCGGGCGTGGAATCGGTGTTGGGGATCACCTTTGGCTTCCCATCGGCTTCAAAACCGCCATTCCAGGTTTGTCGGACATACGGTTTACCAAGGAGCAGCTTGCCATTCGTACGGTCCAGCACATAGAACATGCCATTGCGGTTGCTCTGAATTAACAGCTTGCGCATCTGACCCTGGAATATCCTGTCGACTAATACCATGTCTTGGTTGGCATCCCAATCGTGACTATCGTTCGGAGTGAACTGATAGTGCCATTTCCGCTTACCGGTCTGAGGATCGAGCGCGACAACAGAGCAGGAAAATAAATTATCGCCCTTGCGAATTTCACCGTCCATGTCAGGACCCGGATTACCGGTGGCCCAATAGAGGGTATCGAGCTCCGGGTCATAACTCCCGGTAAGCCAAGTGGGTGCGCCTCCGCGCTTCCAACTGTCTCCGGTCCACGTATCGTTACCCAATTCACCAGTGCCAGGAACCGTATTGAAACGCCAGAGCTCCTTGCCGGTAGTTGGATCGTAAGCGGCAACGAAACCACGGATTCCATGTTCGCCACCAGCTACGCCAGCGATGATCTTGTCTTTGAGCGCCAAAGGCGAAACGGTGACGCTATACCCTTCTAGCGTATTGGCGACCTGTGTTTCCCAAACGGGAAGACCAGTTCGGGCATCCAGGGCAACGAGGGCAGCATCAAGAGTACCGAAGAAAACCCGATTTCCCAAAACGGCAACACCGCGACTGACACGATTACTTTCAAAGGGATTGAGGACCTTCTGTTTGCGGACATACTTCCAAATGACCATACCTGTTTTGGCATCAATCGCGAATACTTCGCCGGGCATGGCAGTGGTGTACATGATCCCATCGATAACAAGGGGCGTGGATTGAAGCATCGCATCGCCCGGCATTTGAACCGACCATTTGGCTTGAAGTTGTTTGATGTTGGACTTGTTGATTTGGGAAAGGGTGGTGGCGTGGGTGCCCTGGTAGTCCCCCCAATAGGTAAGCCAATTGTGAGGCTCAGCGGCGGCATTACGGATCCGGTCGTAGGTGAGACCCCCAGCAAGAGGTACTTGGACGGTCTGAGACAAATCTCGTTCCGTGTTGGTCTTGAGATAGGCGACTAGATTTTGCACTTCGGAATCAGAAAGTCTGGTTGCAAAACCGGGCATCATCGACTTCCCTTCGTAGCGCAAATCAGCGAGATCCTGCTTGTCCAGGCGATGAAGTTTTCCCGTATTGTCCATCAAATGCAACGAAAAGCTATCCTCGCCTTTGCGAATTCCACGAATGGTCTGGCCGGATTTGGTTTTGGCGACAGTGGCCCCCAGATTTTTATCGAGTTCTCCGGAGGGGGATGCGTTCGGGTTGAGAATCTTGTTGCGAAGTGTTTGAGCCCCGTTCGCGCCAGCAGTGGAAAGATCGGGTGCCATAATGCTGCCTCGGCCATTGACCGCATGGCATCCCGAGCAGTTTGCTTTACCGAAGAACAGACTTTTTCCAGCGGCAGGGTCGCCAGCCACAACCTCATTTACTTTGACATTTGCACCATTCAGGCTGCGAATGTAGCTCACCAATTGCCAAACTTGCTCGGTTGACAGTTTCGAAAATGGCGGCATTTGAGAGCCCTGGATTCCCGACCGAATGCTAATGAAGATCTGGCCATCGGCAGATCCATGGGGAAACTTTCCCGTGGCAAGTGCCGGACCGCGATCTCCTGTCCCATTGCCGCCATGGCAAGTTTGGCAGGCGGCTTTGTATAATTTTTCTCCAGCTGCGGCTGCTTCAACGCTGCCGGCAAAGGGATTTTTTTCGTTTTGTGGCGTGTGCTCCTGGGCCTGGATTGAGCTAATAACAAGGAGTAGGGTGCTGATCAATCGTGCGGAAGCCAGCGCCCAATAGGTTGCGCGTGCACCGGGAAAAGGAGCGGGTTGCCTGTACAAAGTTTGAAATGACATTAATTCAATTATCTAACGTTATGGATGAACTTAGCTGACCGTCTTAATTCGATCCTGACGGCTGACGATCTGATTCAGACGAACACCATAATTTCCATCCACCACGACTACTTCGCCGCGGGCGATTACGCAGTTATTAACCAGGATATCCACCGGCTCATTTACGGAACGGTTGAGTTCCACAATAGACCCCGTTGTAAGTTTTAGAACATCCTTTAGTGGCAAGACGGCCTTGCCAAAGGAGACGCGAACGGGCAACTCAACATCGAGGAGAAGTTCAATACTGTTGGGAGCATCCCCAGATCGGACAAGTTGGGGGGCGATGGCTGCGGCGGGGGAGGCGGTTCGAATCGAATCGATTAACGAGATTAGCTTTTCTGAAAACTGGATCGTTATGGGACCCAACGTCTTGCCTGCTATCCCCACGTGGAAGAGAAACGGGAGACCTTCAACGGGGCTATTCGTAGGCCCACCCCTGGCGCAACTGACTTCCTTTTTTAATAGCTTTCCGATTTCCTGACCAAGGCCAGAGAGTGCTTGTCCCAACAATTCGCGGAAGGTGCCTTCAATGTCCTCTGGTGTCGGGTCATCGAGTCCCGCTCCAGCAAGCGCAATTTTGCCGATTTCACTTGAATCATCTGCCGAACTGCCGATCCAGATCAGTTCGTCTGGTTCGAGGCTGAAGGTTTGCCCCCACCAACTGATGGGTTCGACAACTGCTGCTCCCGGTGTGACAGGGGTCACAACAGCCGTTTGACCCGCCATCGCTGTCAGGACTTCCGCGTACAGTCTTGTCCATTGCGTAAATAGTTTTTCTGCTGCAGCCATGGTTTTGAGCTATGCCGATTGTTGCCGCAGCGGTGTCTTCTTTATTTCCCGGTTCATTGGCCAGCGTTTTTCTAAATAGGATCTCAGCCGTATGATGGCCTGTGACTTAAGCTGAGAGACTCGGGATTCGTGTAATTTGACTACTTTTGAGATTTCTCGCAGCGTTAATTCTTCATGGTAGTAAAGGCTGAGGACAGTGCGCTCCACAAAGGGCATTCGATCAATTGCTTCTGTCATCAGCCGTTCCAGTTCTGACTTTTCCAGCAAGCGACTGGGCCAATGTTCCTCGTTGTCGGCAACAAAATTCAAGAGATCCCGACTGTCATCGTCATTGGAAGATCCTTCCAGACTGCCCAGATTCACTCCTCGAACCTCAACTAGCCATTCATGGTATTCCTCTGTGGTTAAGCCCAATTCCTTGGCGATTTCATCTTCGCCAGGTGCTCGATGGTTCCTCTGCTCAATAGCGGAAATAGCCGCTTCGATCATTTTTACCCGCTTGCGTTGCTGCCGAGGTGCCCAATCCATTCCTCGCAGGCTGTCGAGAATGGCTCCTCGGATTTTATATTCGGCGTATGTCTTCAACTTCACGTTGTGAATCGGGTCGAAATGGTCGATGGCAGAGATGAGCCCAACAGTTCCTGTAGAAATGAGATCGTCCAGACTGACACTTTCAGGCAGACGTTCGTGGATTCTTCGCGCAATCAAGCGTACCTGCGGCAGATGGTCGAGAATCATATGTTCCCGTTCGTCAGTATTTAGTTTCGATACGGCTTGTGCGCTCATGGGTTTCTTGCCTTTTAAGTAACTCGCGGAGTCTTTTAATTTCGTTAGTTCGCCGAAGCTGCTTTAGATGTTGGGATCAATCGGTCTCGTTTGGACCACTCGATTGGGCTGTCAATCGCTGCTCCCATCGAACAGAAAGAACACTCGAGACCGGTACTCTCGATACAAGCATCCAGTTCCTTCCAATCAACGATTCTTTCCATATGACTGAGAAGTAAATAGGCCGGTTCAAGCCAGGTAAACTGCATGACGTCGGATTGCCAGTGAGACGGTGGAGCAGTTGCGTTGATCGCCAGATGCAGAGTGGCACCATTTGCCATCAGCCAACGTCGAAATAATTGAGACATCGGCCAATTTCGGTCTGCGACAACGGAGGAGATATCGGCAAGAATAAGATCGGCAGCGGATAGTTCCTCAAAAATAGCATCGAGTTCTGCTATCGAAGTCGCATTGCGTTGCAAGACGCCTGCACTCGCCAATTTTGGAATAAATACTCTGGAGGATTGGAAAGCACGCACCACCGCCACGGTACGACCAGCCGATGCCTCCCGAAATGCGAGTTTGTGAATCGCAGTTGTCTTACCGCATTCCTTTCTGCCAATAATTGCAGTGCATTGACCGCCTGGTGGTAATTCGCTTGATCTCAGATTGGGATAATTTACTGCACTGTTCAAGTCGGGAGTAGGATTTCCAGGATAAGAAATTGGAGCCGCGAGTTGTTCCGCCAAGTATGCCAACTCGAATCGAACGGTTTTCCATCCGTCATGATTGCCGCCGTGTTTCGGCGAATCTTTGCTGATGAGGAACTCGGATCTGGAACGTAGAATAGAACCCAAATCCTTTTCCGCTCCGATAACTTGATTGGCAAAGGTCACTCGATACCTTGAGCTTTTTGAATCGCCAGATTTAGCCTGCTCGACCGCTACTAGCATGGCTTCCTCCCCGAGCTCAACTCGTGCTTGACGAACTGCCATTTCTACGTCGCTGCTGTGATATTGGTGGAGGCGCATTATTGGATTACTCCTAAGGACCGAACTTTAATTCCTGATGGGATTTCGCTGTGGGCCAGAACGACGAGATTGGGAAGCGACGTCTCCACAATTTGCCGTACAAAAAAGCGACAGGCAGAACCGCAAACAATTGTCGTGTTCGAATCTGCTGCGCCAACAGCGCGGGTGATACGGGCGGCAACATCGCGAACGGTAGTCGGATTCAAAGTCAATACAGAAGTGTTCTCACTATGATCAATTCCACTCTCTAGCGTCTGTTCCAGTACGGGGTCGAGAAAATACCCAAGGATCTCTCCACTGGCGTTGGCATAGGGCTTGATGAGAAGCCGACGAATCGTTTGCCGGACATATTCTGTAAGCAGTACGGCGTTCTTCGTGATCGCAGCCCCTTCGCTGAGCGCTTCCAAAATGGAAGAGGAATCCCGAATTGAAACGCGTTCTCTCAATAGATTCTGTAATACTCTCTGCACACTTGCTAAGGAGAGCAATTTGGGAACCAAATCTTCAACCACTTTCGGGTTTTCATCAGCAACCCGATCCAGAAATCCCTTGGTATCTTGTCGTGTCAGTAGCTCGTGAGAGTGACGGCGGATCAGCTCCGAAAGATGCGTGCCGATGATGCCGATTGCATCGACAACCGTATATCCTTTGGACTTTGCGGCATCCACTTGATCGACTGTGATCCAAAACGCTGGGATACCAAAGGCTGGGTCCTTCGTCGGGACACCGTCGATTGGGGGAAGATTCGGTGTCGCAGCGATAGCCAATTCCATTCCTGGCGGTAATTCGAACCGGCCAATCTCAACGGATTTTAGAGAAATGGAATATTCACGAGCCTTGAGCGCAAGATTGTCAGTGACACGAACCGCCGGCAAAAGATATCCAAGCTCGGTGGCCAGTTGACGACGAATTCCTGCAATCCGTCGAAGCAATGGCGACTCGTTTCCACCGGCGGCCAACTTCACCAAACCTAGACCCACCTCAAGTGCAAGCGGATCAATCCTCAACAGTGTTTCCACAGATTCTTTGTTTTTTTGAAAATTGGGGTTAGGTGCGATATCTTCTGCATCCGTTACCGGCTTCATCCGCCAGGCAATAAATCCTGTCGCCGATCCCAGAAACAAAAATGGAATGCCAGGAAGTCCTGGAAAAGCGGCCATGGCGATGAGTACAGCACTGGCCAGATATAGGGGCTGACTGTTCGACATCATCTGCGCTTGGAACTCCGCCCCGATGCGATCTTCTGAGCCAGCGCGAGTTACAATTAGGCCCCCGGAGATGGAGATCATCAGCGCCGGGATCACAGTCACCAAGCCGTCTCCTATTGTGAGAACAGTGTAAGTTTCAAGAGCTCGCCTCAGTTCCATCCCATGTTGTAAAACACCGATGAGAAAGCCAGCAACGATATTGATACCGGTGATCAGGATACTTGCAATTGCGTCCCGTTGACTGAACCGAGATGCGCCATCCATCGCCCCGAAAAACTCTGCCTCTGCGGAGAGTTTACGCCGCCGTAATTTAGCTTCAGCTTCGTCGATCATTCCGGCATTTAAATCGGAATCAATGGACATCTGCTTGCCAGGTAGAGCATCCAGGGCAAACCTTGCCGTGACTTCAGAAATACGCACTGCACCATGGTTGATGACCACATATTGAATGGCGATCAATACCAGAAAGATGACTAGTCCGATGATGTAATTCCCGCCGACGACAAATTGTCCGAAGGCTTCAATCACCCCTCCAGCGGCAGATGCTCCAAGATTTCCGTTCAGTAGAATTAATCTTGAACTGGAAATGTTCAGGGCGAGTCGGAACAGAGTCAGAAGTAGCAAAACGGTCGGGAAGACGCTGAATTCAACCGCCCGTACGATATACATCGATACCAATAGGACGATGACGGACAACGTGATATTGGCGGAGATCAGGAGATCCAGTAGGAACGACGGCATCGGTGTGATCATCGCAATGACAATCACTAGCACCGCTGAGGGGACGATCATCTCCTGCCAGGCGGGAGTGCGTTCCTTGGTAGCCTGCTTTCCTGATCCCGAATTGGGACTTGCTATGTTGCTGTTAGCCATTTCTTTGGTGGATGTCTTCCTAAGCCGGAATGCGTTCGTTCATAATGCGATAAATGTAAGCAAGCACTTCGGCGACGGCCCGGTATAAGTGCGGGGGAATCTCCTGGCCGATATCCGCTGCTTGATAAAGGGCTTGGGCCAGGGGTGGATTCTCTACAATCGGAATCTGGTTTTGAATCGCCTGTAGACGAATCCGTTGAGCCATATAGTTTTTGCCTTTGCCGACGACCCGCGGTGCGGCAGTGGACCCTAACTCGTAGCGCAGCGCAACTGCATAGTGAGTTGGATTGACGATCACAGCGCTGGCCTTTGCCACATCAGACATCATGCGACGTCGCATAAAATCTCTCTGTAACCGCCGGATGCGCGACTTGATTTGTGGACTACCCTCCGATTCTTTGTGTTCGCGCTTGACCTCTTCTTTGGTCATTTTCATTGAATTGGCCCATTCATAACGTTGCCGCAAGAAATTTCCGAAACCATAGAGTAGAGCAAGCCAGGCGGCTTTAGATAACATGCCATCGATCATTTGCCACCCTGCCATACTGGCCGCGATAAACGTCCGGTCGCCTTCGAGAAACTGACTGGACCAAAGATCCCGATAAAACCCATAGGCCAGATAGAATGCGGCGGAGAGCAGGAGGATGGATTCGACCGTTGAGCTAATAGCATTCTTTGGCATTTGAGCCAGCCGCGGCATTGGGTTAAGCCTTTTCCATTGCGGCAACAAGCGGTCGCCGGAGAACCCAAACTGAGTCAATGTAAGTTGTAAGATCAGAGAAAAAACGGTGAGTAAAAGGGCTGGAAAAAGGAACAACCGGGCTTGCGCGGTCAGCACGGGGACGAAGAAACGGGATGCGTCGGAGAAGGCGTTGGGATTGAAGGCGGTCTTTACTAAAACCCTCAGCATCTTTGCCATCGCAGTGGCGGCAATGGGGGCTCCAAAGCTAAATAACAGCATGTATGCTGCCAATTGAACGGCTGGAATCGCCATGCCTGCTGGCGCAAAGTTCCCCTCTTTTCTGGCGTTTTGAAGCCGCCTTGGCGTTGGTTGTTCAGTACGGTTTTCAGACATCTATAATTTTCCAGGCAAATGCAACAACTGGTTCCACAAACCGAGGGATGTCTCAGCAGAAATCCTGTAACGGGTGACCGCGATGGGCAACACGATTGCTAATCCGACGAATGAAAGAAGCATCTTGGCGGGCATTGTAAATAATGCTGTCTGGATTTGCGGCAACATTCTGCCAAGAAGTCCCGCCAACACATCCAGCGCAGCCATCGCCGCTACCACAGGAATCGCAAAGGCAAGACCGTTTTGGAAAGAACTTGTAATAGCCCTGGAAAGGCTTTCCAGAACCTCTCCACGGGCGGTTGTCCAATTGTCGAGCAATGGATTGCCCGCTCTGGCGAACCCGGCGATGATCAGCCTATGAACTCCCAATGAGAAAAATAAAAACATACTGAAGAGACTCAACAGTGTTTGGAATACCGTGGAATCGGCATTACTGGAAGGGTCTATCGTGGAGGCGTACGAAAAACCAGCCTGAAACCCCAGTTGCTGGGCTCCCAGCAGAGTGAACTCTTCGAGCACTTTGACTAGTAGCCCAAGAACCACGCCCCACAAAGTTTCTCCTATGGCAAGCAATAAGAAATCGGCCAGAAGGGTTTCGTTCCACTGTCGTTGTCCTAACTGATTCCACAGTGCCGGGACTAGGGCAAACGCAAGTGAAATGCGCAGGAAATCCGGGGCGTTTGTCAGGCCAGGTAAGGGGAGGAACAGAAACAGTCCCGCTGAGCGAAATAGCAACAGTAGGTAGCCGAGGATCAGAGGAATGGGAATGGACAGGGTCATCGAGTGTAAGGTGTAAAGTCGGAGAATAACCGGATCGTATAAGCCGCGAGTTTGGCGGACATCCAAGGTAGGCAGATGACGCTGGCAACAAGAAACGCGGTGATTTTTGGCACAAAAGAAAAGGAGCTGTCCTGAAGAGAAGTAGCCACCTGAATAATGTTCATCACCAGGCCTACAACAAATCCAACGATGAGCAATGGCGCGGTGACCCAAAAGCATGTCCAGAGGGCGGCGCGAATCAAGTCGGTAGCGGCGTGTGGTGTCATAATTAATTTCGAAAACTCGCAAGCAGTGACCCGATTACAAGATTCCAGCCATCGACGAGAATAAATAGCAAGATTTTGAATGGTGCCGAGATCATTACTGGCGGGAGCTGTACCATGCCGATCGAGACCGTCAGCGAGGCGACGACAACATCGACAATCAGGAAAGGGATGAAGAGGATTGCGCCAATTTGAAAAGAGGTTTTAAGCTCACTGAGCACATATGCCGGGGCGAGCACGATCAATGGAAGATTATCCTTATTTTGCGGTGCCGGTGTCGCTGATGCCTTAAGGAATAGTTCAACGTCTTTTTCGCGGACAAAATGGGATAAGTAGACACGAATCGGTTTGGACGCTTTTTCAAATGCCTCGTTCATCGTGAGCTGCTGGGCCTCAAAGGGGATCCATGCAGAAGTGTAGACTTCGGCTGCGAGCGGTTGTATGAGAAGGCAAGTTAGAAACAAGGAGAGTCCGGCAAGAACCTGATTGGACGGTACCGTTTGCGTGCCTAATGCTTGTCTCAGAAAATGAAGGACAACAACAATTCTTAGGAAAGGAGTCAGCGACATGACTATTGCCGGTAGAATCGTCAGAGCAGTCAGCAAAACGATGATTTGCATAGGCACGCTGACGATTTGCGAGTTCAGAGATCCGACTGGTGCTTGTTTGGGTGCCGCAACGGCGATATTGGTGAATATAGTACAAACAACAATGGCCCCAAAGGATACTCGGCGCAGGAAGGTAAGCACTAGGCAACCTCCGGGATAGGTGCGGCGAAGCCAGATTGCGCAGAGTGGGCAGTCGGAAAAATCGCTGGCTGCCCGCCGCTTAACAAGACCAGGTAATCCTGTTCGTCGACGCGAACCAAATGGAGACATTGGGCGGGCCCAAGGGACAGTGTCTCGAGCTTTTCCATTCGCCTTGTGCGTAGTGGAATTGAGAGGCGAAATTTCTTGAAAAAGTTCATGTTCGGTTTTCCATATCGAAGCCAGTGATGCGAACACCCATTGCCAATTCGATGACTACGATCTCTCCATAGCCAACCAGGGCACCACCAATCGAGATATTGATGTTGTCGCCCGCTGAGCTGTTCATCTTAATGACACTTCCTTGTTGAAGGTGAAGCACCTCGTCAAGAGTCATCATCACCTGGTCAAGATCGACGCAGATCTCCATTGGGATATCTCCGTACATCTGGATTTCTTCAGCGGGCTTAAGCAACTTGTTCACGGCGTTAACGTTTTAGATTGATGGTGTCCTGGCTAAGTTCATCGACAGTCGTAACTGTCTTCGCATTTGCCTGGTAACCACGCTGTAAGATAATCAAATTCGTGAACTCCCGGGCAATATCGACATTCGAATTTTCTATTGCGCCTCCGATGATGCTCCCCCGGCCTCCGCTGCCGGGAGTACCAACTGCTGGTTCTGCAGAACGAGCTCCTAGTTGAAAATTATTGTTCCCAACCGCGATCAACGAATTGGGATTTCTTACTGTTGCCATGGCCAACTGGCCGAAAACAGTCTGCACACCATTGGAATATTGAGCGAGCAGCGATCCGCCATCCCCGATAGTGACTTTGGTTAGTTGTGCTGTCGGGGACCCGTCCTGAGTGTTGGCGGACACGGCAGAGGGTTGCGAATATTGGGTTAACTTTGGAGTTTGACCACTATACAGATTCCAAGTGATATTCAAATCGGCTGCGCCGTTAGCAAGTCCCGTGATCGGGAGTGTGGGAAATGGCCCAACCACTGGAGGAGTAGTCAATAAACCTGCGCTGCTAAAAGTAAGTGTGCCGGTGACTGGGGTGATAGGACTTGTGACGTCGGCGTTGGGAACGCTTAAGGCATAGCTCCATTCATTTGGATTTGCAGTTTTGTTGAAAGCCACCGAGATGATATGCGAAGCGCCCAGGGAATCGAACACTTCAAGAGAAGTAGAAAAAGTGGTGGCTGGCGGTCCAGCGGTTGCAGCCGCGTTCAAGTTTAAGTCTGCTGAAAAGCTGGTGGTTGCAATAGGAGGACGAAGTGTTCCAATGGGAATATTCATGTCGCCCGGAGGTCCGCTGGTGGCGAGGGTACCACCTGATTCCACCCAACCCTGCATTTTTTCCCCAGTGGGAGAAAGAAGCACGCCATTCTTGTCTACCTGCAGATTGCCGCCTCTGGTATAAAGAGTCGCGTTTTGCGAGTTCTTCACCATCAGGAATCCATCCCCCTGAATTGCTACATCCAAGGCCCCACTCGTGTTTTGAACCGAGCCTTGACTGAATTGCCTAAAGGTCAACGGACGGCCAACGCCGAATCCTACTTGCGACTCTCCCTGTCCGCTGAAGCCTGCGGAGTTCATCATTTCAAAAAAGGAAACAGTGTTCTGTTTATAGCCAGTCGTATTCAGATTGGCGAGATTGTTTCCGACGACGTCAATAGCCGCCGAATGGGCCGAAAGGGCTGATAATGCTGTTGATAGTGATCCAAACATAAAAGTAATTGTCCTTTGCGAGCCTAATTTGCGGGTATTCCCTTGGATGTTGCGTTGGACGCAACGGTCTTCATATCATCCAGAGCCTGTCGAATACCGACCAGTTGTTCTACTTGAGAAAACTGCGCTAATTGCGCAAGGAACTGGGTTCCATCCTGGGGATTTAGCGGATTCTGATTCTTGATTTGCGAAACAAGAAGCTTTAGGAAAGTCGTCTTGTCTGAAAGTGGGTCCGGAGCTTTCGCCGGAGGGGTTACCGCTGGGCTACTGGCTCCGGCGGGTGATGCAAGCAATGCCATCCTGTTCATTGGAATAACTCCTTAGTTTGGAAAAGTTCTGGGATCAAGTTAAATTGCTGTTGCGTTCGGTTCCGTCTTTGTTGCGAGGGGGCATCTTGCTCATCCCGACTTGGGGAACCTTGCTGGTTCGAACCAGAGGAATCAGCTGTTGGTTCAGACAAGTTGGTTGAAATGGTTTGCCCCGTGGATGGCAAGCTTGCAGAAACGCGCCACCCGTTTTCAGCGGCTTGGCGTTCCAGCGATTTTTCCAGATGCGGCAGGGCAATTCTCAAAGATTCCCGCAAGGCGGTATCCTGGCCAAGAACTTCCATACGCAGTCCAGACCCATGGAGGTTCAGACGCACTGCAACATGGGAATTACTTTCTTCCCCGACACGCAATACCAATTGAGAGATAGTGCGCTTGCTCGTCGGCACCGCTTCAATTGTTGGCTCAGTTGGCTGCACTGGCATCGACTTTGCTATAGGGTTTGTGAGAGTCATTTTGATGGCGGTTCCATGGGTTGGGTTAACTCCCACAGATGCGTCAGCTTCTCGAATTGGGCTGCTCTTGGCTATGGCTCCTTCGTCACCGCGTGGTTCCTCGTCAGATGTTTCTCGCCCGCTTCGTTGCTGCCCATTCAAAGACAAATCGATTGCAATGTTTGAACTTGTGAAGGCAGATTCCATCGGTCGCAACAATTCGGTAAAAGGGTCGTCAACCAAGTTTGGTTCCGACGGTAATCCTTGCACGAAGTGAGAACGCAGATTGAGTAGCTCATGCATTGATGAGACCAGAGCAGTCGGTTGAAAGCGCAGCTCAAAGGCCAAACCTAGTTTGTTAATTGCCACCAATGATTCCCTTAAAACCTGCGTCTTTTCTTCAGGGGGGACTGGCATCAATCCTTCTCTAAATACAGCGTTCTTGCCTGCTGTGAGTGGTGTTTTTTCCGCTCTGTTTGGACTAGTTTGAGCCTGGGGAATGCTTCCTGATTCTATGAGCGCGCTCTGCGGGTTTAGCAATAGTTGGGGTGCCGCAGCGTCTTGCGATTCGGAAGTGGCAGCTTCAGTTTCAGGAAGAGGATCAATTGCCGGACGAAGCAGCGAACTGGCCGCGGCCATAGCATTCGGAGAACTTTGTTCAGTGGCTGGTGGAGTATCTGACTGCACTTCTGACTGCACTTCTCGATGCAGTACAGACAGTTCGATTTTAGTATTTAAGGGTGCCTCGTCTATGGTCTGATTGGTGGTCTGATTGGTGGTCTGATTGGAAGGTTCCAGATTGCTCTTCCGTTTGGGCAACATAACCGCACCCTTTGGAGTCTTATCTTCGGCAGGCACTTTCGGCGAGACCGCTATTCCGGCTGCTTCGCTATTTGCGGGCTGCCTGTTTGTGAATTGCCTTCCCCCTCGCTCGCTTTCATGCCTAGTGGCTTTTGGTAAGACTACGACCTCAGTTTGCCTTTCTAAAATGTCGCGAAATGGATACCTAGTGGTTACGCCCTTTGCGGTTGACTCTTTCCCGGACCCAACGGACAAAGACGTCGGCACCACTTGCGTTGATTTATGGCGCGTTGCAGTAACTGTTTCTTGCGAGAGGGCTCGAATCATACGAGGGTTCTATTGCATTCGCTTTGCCAAAGGGTAAGACGTTGTGATTCAACGAAATCCATGATGGGGAGCCGCCAAGAAGTTGTCGTTACGATTTCGAAGTGACGATTAAATGCCTAAATCGGGAACTTTTGGTTCATATTGAACCGTAAACGATTACATTTGGGGACAGACAGAATGGTGAGTGGATTGCAATAGATTTGTGGGGAGATGTTGTGGATCCACTTTTAACTGCGGCTGCTGGCGGTTTGCGATCACGAAGCGAATCGTTAGATATTCTCGCGAATAATCTTTCGAACGCCAATACTTCTGGTTTCAAGGGAGACCTCGAACGCTTTGCTCCATATATTAGTGCTGATGCACAGGCTGACCCTGCTTTTTCCATGAACAGTCCTAACTTGATTCCAGACATGGACAAGAACTGGATCGATTTCACACAAGGAATAGTAGAACGAACTGACAGAAATCTCGATTTGGCGATTACGGGAAAAGGTTTTTTCAGTGTCCAAGGCCCACAAGGAAAGCTCTACACACGGAATGGTAATTTTCAATTGAGTCGAGAGGGTACTCTGACAAGTGCACAAGGGTATACGTTGCTGCAGACGGATGGGACGCCACTGAAAATCGACCCGGCATTGAGCGTGGAGATTACTGGGAGTGGGGAAGTGATTCAGCAGGGTCAGCCGGTGGGCACCATCCCTTTATTTGAACCGAGCGACCCCGAGTCAGTTTCTAAATTTGGGCTGAACTATTTCAAGTGGAGTGGGCCCACCACCGCTGTAAACGAAATCGCCGTACGGCAAGGATTTTTAGAAGGCGCCAATGTTTCGCCGGCACAATCCGCGGTCCGATTAGTCAACATCATGCGTCAATTTGAAAGTTTGCAAAAAGCTATTTCACTCTCTTCTGAAATGAATCGTCACGCTGTCGAAGAAGTGGCCAAGGTAACGGGATGATGAAGTCTATGCGGAGGAAATCATGATTCGAGCACTGTTCAGCGCCGGTAGTGGCATGAATGCACAGCAGATTAATGTGGACAACATTGCCAACAATCTAGCGAACGCAAATACAACGGGCTTCAAGATGCGTCGGACACAATTTCAGGATCTGCTCTACCAGAACATGATTCAACCAGGTGCCGCCGGGGGTGCGGAAACAGTGCTTCCTGTGGGGCTACAACTAGGGCTTGGGGTGCGTCCAGCCGCTACGGAAATGGTTTTCACGCAAGGGAGTTTTCAGCAAACGGACAATCCGCTTGATTTAGTTATCGAAGGGAAAGGGTTTTTCCAGATCCGCAAGCCGACTGGTGAGATCGCTTACACCAGAGCTGGGAATTTCCAGCTCAATCGTGATGGAGCAATAGTCAATACCGATGGTTTCATTTTGGAACCGCAGATTACCATTCCTGCCGAGGCCCAATCGGTTACTGTCGGACTGGACGGAACGGTGAGCTATACGCAAGCAGGCCAAGCGGCAACGCAGTTGGCGGGGCAGATTCAATTGGCTAATTTTGTGAATCCTGGTGGGCTCAACAGTATCGGCAGAAATCTTTTCTCGCCAACGGATGCTTCCGGCGAGGCAGTTGTAGGAAATCCCGGTGGACAAGAAGGGATGGGCTCCCTGATGCAAGGATACGTCGAACAATCGAATGTCAGTACGGTAGAGGAATTTATTCACCTGATTATGGCGCAACGTACTTACGAGGCCAATTCCCGGGTCGTGAAGGCTGCTGACGAAATGTATCAACAAGTGAACACCATGACTCGTTAAGAGGTACCAATGCGCAACCTATTTATTTTGCTTTTTATTTTCGGGCGGTATCATCCGTTGACTGCGTCCAGCGATCCTCCTTGTTTGATGATCAAAGGCAAGTGGGTTACAGCTGGTGACTTGACGACAAGGATTCCCGAGTTTGCCAACATCGAACCAGGGATCAAGATATTAGCGGCACCAATCCCGTCCATTCGCCGGTTCGTCTCCAATGGAAACTTGGGG
>JANMWO010000340.1:0-10339 GCA_031394025.1 Acidobacteriota bacterium | reverse complement strand
GCGGGCGTCGGTAGGGTCAAAGGCCACGGAAACAACTGGCTGCAAGTCACTTTTATCGCTGGGGGAAATTCGTTGCCAATTTTGGCCGCCGTTTTTGGTCAAATACACGCCATCGGTTGCACCAGCGGCAATTACTTGCGGATCGCCTGGGAAAGTAGCCAAAGCCCACACGGATCGCCCTTGGAATTCAGGACTGGCCTGCCAGGTAACGCCATCGTCGATGGTCTTGTATAGGCCGCTGCCTGTTGCGTGGTCGTGTGAAACGGCAAGTAGATAGCTCTTATCATCAATAGAATTGAACAGTATGGCGTGAAACTTAGAATTCAGTTCGGCAGGAAAGGGACGACCTATCCAATGAGCCCCAGCATCCTGAGAGCGGAACAGGCGACCATGCAGCGAGGCAGCAAGAAGTGCATCCGTTTTTGGGTGCACGGTAACAACAACTGCCTCACCACCGTAGGGGCCGATCGCCACCCACTTTTCTGTGGTGTCTAGCGCAAGCGAAGGTACTACTACTCCGATTGAAAGCAATATTATTAAGGTGAACGTTGTTCTTAATGGAATGGTACTGCTCCTTTCTTGTTGATCCTTAATCACTTACGAAAAACATTCCGCTGATAACAGAATACCAGGGGGAAGGGCGGCCTATGGCAAGGCTAGTACCCATATGGGTCTCAGAAAATCAATCTATTATCTATATTTGGTCATTAGGTTTACACTGTGCTAAAGGTCTGTTGTTTCACAGTTAGAAGCTTGCAATTTTGTAGCCATGTTTGAAATCAAAACTTAGGGAGTTGTTTATGCGAACGCTGCTATCCGTTCTGCTCACCACTATTTGCTTGGCGTCCTCAGCTATGGCACAGTCCGTAACGTCCGAAATTCTGGGAATTGTCAGGGACCCCACTGGGTCGGCAATTCCAGGCGCGAAGGTTGCCGTCAAGAATATCAATACCAACATTAGTCGCGATTCGGTGACCGATAACGAAGGCCGTTTCCGTGCGTTGCAATTGCAGCCAGGCCCCTATCAAGTGATTGTGGAAGCTGCTGGATTTTCCAAAGTGATTCAAGGTCCAATCACCCTTTTGTTGAATGAACGCCCCAGTATTGACGTTACGTTGAAAGTTTCCTCCATATCGGAAACCATTGAGATCACGAGCAGCGCTCCGCTGATCAACGTGACCAATGCCGAAGTGGGTGTTAACTTTGAATCTAAGCGAATTACAGAAATGCCCCTTGCTCCAAATGGCAACATTCTGGGGATTGCGTTGCAAGTGGCTGGTGTATCCCAACTATCAAGCGGAAATAGTTCGTTTGCCGCCGGTGGCGTCAGCTTTTCGGTGAATGGAATGCGCACGCGTTCCAACAACTTCATGATCGACGGGCAGGATTCCAATAATCCTTCTGTCACGGGTTTGGTCCAGGAAGTAAACAACCCCGACGCCGTGGCAGAATTTCGTATTATCACCAATCAGTTCCTGCCAGAATACGGTCGCTCTGCCGGTTCAGTAATCAGCATTGTCACCAAAACTGGCACAAATGCTTTCCATGGCAGCGGTTACTGGGCATATAACGGCAACGCGCTGAATTCCCGCAGTAATCTGGACAAGCGTACATTTACGAAAGCACCCTGGCGAGTGCAGAATCAAGTGGGGACTACAGTTGGTGGACCAATCGTAAAGGACAAAACGTTCTTCTTCTTTTCAGGACTTCGTTGGACCGATCATCGCTTTGCCAGCGGCACTGCCATCACCGGTGCTCCTACGCAAGCGGGAAAAGACATCATCAAGGCGGCTGCGGGAACGCTTCCGCAAATCAACGCTGTTTTGAATTTTCTACCGGCAGCACAGCAACCTACAGGTGCTACATCGAAATTCACACGCAATGGACAAACCTATATAGTTCCGCTGGGTACTTTGAGTGGCGCGGCGCCGAACACCTTCGACGCCTGGCAATGGACCGGACGTGGTGACCATCGGTTCAACGACAAAGAAGCACTGATGCTGCGCTTTGCCAGTGATACACGTACTTCGGTGGCTGGTCAAGGCGTGCCTCCGGGCTTAACTGCATCCACTCCGGCGAAGCGGAATTCGGCATCGGCGGCGCTGACTAGTTCACTGCAATCGAATCTGATCAACGAACTGCGTTTCGGCTTCCAACGGATTTCCTCTGTTACTGGCGCTGCCGACGCCAATGCAGCTACCATCCCTTCCATAGAAATTCCGGAATTTGGCTTGAATGGCTTTAACGATGCCACTACGCGAACAGCGATTGGGCTTGCCTTGAACTTACCGCAATCACAATTCCTGACTAACTATCAATTGATTAATAATCTGACTTACATCAAGGGTAGTCATAACATGAAGTTTGGCATTGATTTCCGGCGTCAGGATCAGAATCAGGATTTCAACCCGACTCTACGCGGACGTCTGGTGTATGTCAACTTGCAGGATCTTGTGGACGATGTGGCGCAGACTGCGTCAATCAATAGCTTCCTGCCAGGCGTGCCAAAGTTCCAGGCCTATCGTTACTTCGATTACTTTTTCTTTGCCCAAGATGAATTCCGAGTGAAATCGAACTTCACCATTACTTATGGCTTGCGCTACGAAACACCTGGCAATCCGGCTAACTTCCTGAAAGGGATTAATGACAAAGTGGTGGCCAATAATAACAACGATGAACGTTACCGTTTTCTTCCAGTGCCTCCGCGCGATAAGAACAATTGGGCACCCCGGTTGGGCTTCAACTGGCGACCAATCGTATCCTCTGGTCCAATGCGTTTCCTGACGGGGGATAGCGGACTGGTGATTCGCGGTGGTTACTCGAGGACTTACGATATTATTTACAACAATGTGTATCTGAATATCTTCAGCGCATTCCCGTTCACATTAGTCAGCAGTTTTCCAGCGCGATCTCCTGGTGCGTTTCCTCTCATTACAGGCATTGCGTTTAATGGGGTAAGGCCAGCTATCACTAACCCGTCGCTAGTTACACGGACACAAGTGGATAGTAACTTTCGGGCTCCAACAGTGGAACAATTTTCGTTCAATGTGCAACGGCAACTGGCATCAAGCTGGGCTCTGACAACTGGCTGGGTTGGAACAAAGGGTTCAGGCTTGTTTCAATCGATTGACGGCAACCCTACCATTCAGGGTGACAACGGTAAGGGAACCATTCGTGTCGATCCCAGCAAGGGCATTATCCGTTTGCGTGCCAATGCTGCGTCTTCTATCTATCATTCGCTGCAAACCAGCTTGGACCACCGCTTTTCGGGCAATTTTACGATGTCGGCGCACTACACGTGGAGCTCTTTCATCGACAACGCTTCAGAAGTATTCAACCCCTCCGTTGCTGGAGAAGTGGCGGTATCGCAGGATTCCTTCAATCGTCGCTTGGATCGTGGACGGTCCACTTACGATAGGCCGCATCGGTTCACGACCAACGCACTCTATGAACTGCCTTGGTTCCGTGATCAACGTGGTGCAATGGGTCATATTCTTGGTGGCTGGCAAGCGGGTGGCTTACTGACTTTCCAAGCCGGACCTCCATTCTCTCCGCTGGCTGGGTCCGATCCCGGCTTCAGACTGAGTGGGATTGACGGGCTGGTGGGTAACGCAATTCGGCCTAATTTGGAAACCACACTTCCACTGGGAAGCATGTCTTTACCAGAGATCATGGCAGCAGGCGGCAGAAAATTATTTCTGGATGCGAATGGTGCTTTGACAGTTACAGCAGCTCGCCCGATAGGCAATGCAGGACGCAATATTCTGCGCGCTGATGGCATCAACAATCTGGATTTGGTTTTGACTAAGAACATCAAGTTACCCATGGAAGGACATAAGCTGCAATATCGGGCGGAGTTCTTTAACCTGACCAACACGCGTGACTACGGCATTCCCAATGCAACCGTTATGAGCACTGGCTTTGGGTTGGAAGGCAATACAGATGGTGGCAATCGTCGCATTATTATGATGCTGCGCTACCAGTTTTAAGGTTGGCGACTACTGCTCCCCGCAATGATCCTGTGACGGGATCATTGCGTGGAGAGAAATAGTTGCTACCCATGGTTCTTCAGCTTCATCCAAAAAGAACCAATGCAATCAACTATCCCCGCGCTGTTCACCCCGCTCACTATTCGTGAAATTACCCTGCCTAATCGAATTGCGGTTTCGCCAATGTGCGAGTATTCCAGCGTTGACGGATTCGCCCATGACTGGCACTTAGTCCACTTAGGCAGCAGGGCCGCAGGAGGCGCGGGATTGGTCATGACAGAGGCCGCCGCAGTGGAAGATATTGGTCGCATTACTTATGGCGATTTGGGGATTTGGAAAGATGAACATGTGCCCTATTTAAGCCGTATTGTGGCGTTCCTGCATGAACAAGGCTCAGCGGCTGGTATCCAATTGGCCCACGCCGGTCGCAAGGCCAGTACGGAACTCCCTTGGAATGGCGGTGCGGCAATCAGCCCCACAAATCCAGGTGGTTGGCGACCAGTTGGTCCCAGTGCGATTCCATTTCATCCAACTGATCCCATTCCCCACGAACTATCCATCGCTGAAATTGAAGCCACTGTGGAATCGTTTGCTGCCGCTACTAAAAGAGCGCTGGCCGCTGGCTTTGACGTAGTGGATATCCACGGTGCACATGGATATCTGTTGCATGAATTTCTCTCACCGCTTTCCAATCGACGCACTGATGGTTACGGTGGATCGTTCGACAATCGC
The DNA here is from genome assembly GCA_031394025.1 of Acidobacteriota bacterium. Lineage (GTDB taxonomy): Bacteria > Acidobacteriota > Terriglobia > Bryobacterales > Bryobacteraceae > JANXSF01. Next base: position 5,618 of record JANMWO010000340.1, on the reverse strand, counting down.
ATTCGCATTGTGCTGGATACCGTTCGCGCAGTACGCCGGGAATGGCCAGTATCGCTACCGTTGTTCCTTCGTCTTTCGGTGACCGATTGGATGGAGGGTGGCTGGACGGCAGATGATTCCGTGGAGCTGTCCCGACGTGTGGGCGAGCTTGGTGTGGACCTGATTGATTGTTCTTCCGGCGCATTGGTGCCCAATGCCAAGATACCGGTTGGCCCTGGTTTCCAGGTGCCTTTTGCAGAACGAATCCGCAAAGAAGCAGGAATTCTTACTGGTGCCGTGGGGTTGATCACAGAAGTACAGCAAGCGGAACAGATTTTGCAGGAAGGCAAGGCAGACTTGGTGTTGCTGGCCAGAGAAATGTTGCGGGACCCTTATTTTCCTATGCACGCAGCGCAAAGCCTGGGGGTGAAGGTGGAAGGTCCCAAGCAATATTTGAGGGCCATTCATGGCAGTGTGATTCGTAAAAGGTTCGGCACAAAGTAGCTCATCTGCTAGACTGGGCTAAACTAAATCTCATATGCAACCCAAACTTCTTGCCTGTTTAACGTCCACTTGTTTCGTAATTCTAACTGGTTGTGCCGAAGAACCCAAGATTAAAAAAGAGGAAAAACCACCGGAGCCAGTTACTGCTTTAAAAGCGTTTTACGCCGTTTATAGCAATGCCCGGACTTGGGCTACCGATGCCCAGGTGCTGGATATAAAGAGCGTCGACCTGGATGACAAGCACATGTGTAAAGAAGGGAAATGTTGGGCCTGGTCAGTGAATCTTGTTTCACCGTCCAAGGGAAAGTTGAAGAACTTCACTTATTCCGTAATTGAAGCGGAAGGGAATTTGCACCAAGGTGTGTTTGCCAATTTGGAAGAAAACTTTCGCGGGTCGCGCGGGCAGGATAGACCATTCCTGATGCAGGCGTTGAAGAAGGATTCAACGGATGCTTATAAAACCGCTGCGGCCAAGTCTGTCGATTACATGAAGAAGCATCCTGATGTTCCAGTGACGTATGAAATCAGTTATACGCCAAAGCATGGACAACCGGCGTATCGCATAATTTGGGGCGAATCAGTTTCCACCAGTGCCTACTCCATTCTGGTGGACGCGGCAACCGGAGAATACGCCGAAACGCTTCACTAACATGGTGACTAACTCGGACATTCAAGCGGCCCGCGAACGGATTCGTGGCATTGCGCAAATCACTCCGGTGCTTACTTCCCGAAGTTTCAATTCTGAAGCTGGGCTGGAAGTATTTTTCAAGTGTGAAAACTTGCAACTGGGTGGTGCGTTCAAAATCCGCGGGGCTGCCAATTTCGTCAACTCCATTGCCAAAGAAAAGCTTCGGCAAGGCGTAGTAGCATTTTCATCAGGTAACCACGCGCAGGCCGTGGCTATTGCTGCAAAGCGCGCAGGCACTCATGCCACAGTGGTGATGCCGCTGGATGCACCCAAAGCGAAAGCCGACGCCACTGCGGCCTACGGAGCTCACATTGTGCGCTATAACCGCTTCACTGAAGATCGGGAAGCATTGGCGCGTAAAGTTTCTGAGGAAACAGGAGCAGAAACGGTTCCTCCCTTTGATCATCCGTTAATCATTGCTGGGCAAGGAACAGCAGCCGCCGAACTGCTGGAACAAGTTACAAATCTGGATGCGTTGATTACGCCTGTTGGCGGCGGCGGCTTACTCAGTGGTACCGCGATCGTGGCCAAAGCTTTCAACCCCGGTTTACGTATATTCGGCGCGGAGCCGACGTTGGCGAATGACACATTCCTTTCTTTTCAAAAAGGTTCGATAGTCAGCATTCCAGTTCCAGAAACCATTGCCGACGGTCTGCGTGCCCCATCCCCTGGCAAGCTTACCTTCCCCATCATCCAGCAGAATGTGGAGCAAATCATTCTGGTGACAGAGGAAGAAATTCTGGCTGCCATGAAGTTTCTTTTGGTGCGATTAAAGATCCTGGTGGAACCCAGCGGGGCGGTGCCTGCCGCTGCTGTTTTGTTTCGAAAATTGCCAGCGGGCATTGGGAAAGTGGGCGTAATCCTATCTGGCGGCAATGTCGATTTCCCACTTCTTTTTTAAAATTGAATTCGCGCGCCTACAACAATAATTCGATTTCCTGACGCAGTAGTGATCCGCCCAAAATCGGTATCGTTGATATCCGTCACCGGAACATCAAAATACGGGGTGTTGCTAAAGTTTTGCGCATCGGCCCGCAGCTCAAACCACATCCCTTCTCTAATCTGGAAGCGCTTTCGCAAATTGATATCCAGTCGTAAGCCACCGGGGCCAGACAGGAATCGTGGGGCAACCGTTCCTAATTGTCCAGGGACAGAATTCGCCAACAGTAAATTACTCGAAGCATCGGCAATCGCCTGCATGGAACTTAGAGTTCTTAAAGATGGCGCTAGTAGTGCGATGGAAGGATCCGCAACTTGCTTCAAACCTGGGAAATAGACAACGCCATTGCTTGTGCGGGTCACTTGACCCAGCCCATTGCTGATGGCTTGTAACGCCACCGGAGTATTGCCTGCAGCATCGTTGAACGACGTGGTGAAAGTTGTCAGATCCATGGGCGCACCGGAAAATAGATTGAAAATGAAGCCCGTGCTCCAGCCACCAAATACGCGCGACATCAAAGAATTTGTGGTGGTTAAAAACTTCTTGCCTTTCCCGAATGGCAGTTCATAATGTCCGCTGTTGCGAATCACAAATGTGCGGTGAGAATCCAGCAATCGGCGATCTTGCCGTAGGTTGCGCAGCGTACGGTAGTTGCTTACTTGATCCTGAGTATCCCCTTCGTCATCGCCCAACAATTTTGAGTAGGTCAGGTTCGATTGCAGTGTCAGCCCATTGCCCGCGCGGTACAAATATTCCACTTGTAACGAATGGTAAATCGAGTTGGAAAAATTACCAATTAAGTTGGCATGAGCGAACTGCGGATTAGCCACAATGAAGTTTTCAGGCAACCCTGCGCGACGCAGCAAGCCGCCAACGCTGCCAGTCTGGAAGGTGGTGGTGTTCAAGTAAGTGGCAAAATCACCTACGTTATTGTTCGCTAGAAAATCGCGAATGGTGGAGTTGTTTTGCACTCCGGTGCAGTTGGCAATCAGGCGATTGATCAAAGCTGGGCAACCACCGGCCTGCAGGCCTTTGAACGCGTCTAGCACGCCATTTTCCACGATGTTCACTTCGTTCACGCTGGTGCCACGAAGCAGGCGCGTCCCTTTGCTGCCCACGTAGCGTAGGTCGAAGGTGCTTCTGGGAGTCAGTTCAAATTCCAGCGTTGCGTTCCAATTCTGCACGTAGGGTTGCCGCAAGCCACTATCGAAAGCACGAACAGTTTGGGTGCGTTCCGTAATTGGCACGGTACTCAAGGGCTTTCCATTTGCCACTAACGGAAGCGTTGTATTGGCCAAGGTAATGATGTTACCCGAACGGTAGCTGACGTCAGTATTCAGCCCAGGTTCATCGCCCGATACTATATCCACCAGCCGCAACGAATGGCGTTCGTAACTTATGCCATAACCTGTGCGAAACACTGCTGTGCGGCCCATCATCAGACGTTTGGGAATGTTCCAGCTCAACCCGACCGCTGGTGCAAAGTTATTGCGATCTGGAGCAAACAAACCACGTCCGCTGTTTGGGGAATTCGGACCCACCAGTTCCACACTTGTTAGGCTACCCGCCTGTTTGCCTGGCGAAAAGATGTCCGCCAAGCTTGTGCCGGAAATTCCAAAAATGCTTTGCGATCCGCCCACCAGTGCCGCCGTCTTTCCGTTGGCATCGTACGGAACCCCGTAGTATTCATAGCGCACGCCCAAGTTCAACAATAAGCCTGGAGTAACTCGAAAATCATCTTTGAAATACCAACTGACTTCGCGTGACCGCCACGTGCGCTGTTTCTGCTCACCAGCAAGATACTGCGGATTCAGGCCACCTGGAGAATTGAAGGACTGGTCAATGGAAGCGAAAGACCCGCTTAATACATTCAACAAATTCTGAGCTTGCCCGGAATTGTTGCCGATGCCTGCAAGCGTGTTGATAGCTGTCACAGGAACCGCCCCAGCACCAATGGTTGCCCTGGGCATAACGCCCAACGAATTGTAGCCATTCGAGGATACAAACCGCAGATCCGCACCCCCCTTGAAGCTGTGCTTACCCTTCAACAAATTGACGGAATCGGACATTTGGTAGACGGGGCTGAAGCGCCCCTGCGGATCGTTACTGGTATCAATCGGGCTTGCTACAGCGGCGGGCAACACTGCTAAAAAAGGCTGCCCTTTAATATTGGGCAACACCCCCTGCCCTGCTACTTCCCAAGGTGCCTGGGAGCGATAGCGGACACGCTGGGCACCGGCATGAAATTCGTTAATCAGGTTGGCACGAAGGGTTGATACCAAGCCCAGGGAATACAAAGTGCCCCGCACAGACTTACCATCCAATGGTGACGTAGGGAACGCCTGCGGCATGAAATTGTTACTGGAATTTTCATGTTCATTGTTGTAACTGCCATTTAAGCGATGCTTCTCGCTAATGTTGTGATCAATGCGAAACTGAAACTTTCGCAGATCGTCTGGAGCGGACCGTTGCCAGCGATATCCAGCAGTGTTCAACCCATCGCCACTGCGAAAATCATTGGGCAATGGCATGAGCGCGATCAACTTTTGCATGGTGGCGTCGGCGGAAGGCCGTTGCGGATCGCGATTGAAAATACTCGCCGTCTGCACGTCGCTGGTGGCCAACGGAGGACGCAGCGGATTCCCGTTTAAATCAACTACTGGAACGTTCGCCCCAGCATTCGCATTACGAGCTCCAGGAAAATAACGGTACAGACCCTGGCGGGCCGTGGCCGTGTATACATTCGAGGAAATCGTTTCATGGGACCGAATGCGGTTGGCCTCTGTCAGAAAAAAGAAGAAGGTACGGTTCTTGATAATAGGGCCGGAAACATTGCCTCCAAATTGATTCTGGATTAAAAAATCGCGCGGGTTTACTTCCTTGCCTAAGGCATCGCGACCCCTCAAGTTGTTAAAGAAGTTGTTGGCGTTTAATTCACGATTGCGCATTTGTTCAAATACCGCGCCATGTAGTTTATTTTCCCCACTCTTAGAAACCATCTGAATCTGACCAGAACCACGGCCGAATTCCGCATCGGCTGGTGAAGTGACAATGCGCACTTCAGCAATGGCATCGGTCGAATTTTGAAACACGGATGAGACGCCAGAATTGTATCTGTTGTCCTGTACGTTAATGCCATCCAGCGTAACGTTTACTGCACCAGCTCTGCTGCCTCCAAGATTGTCACCGACCACGCCTGCTTGCGTATAAACAAGTTCCATTACGTTGCGATCAATCAATGGAAGCGTTGTAATACTCTCCCCGGAAAGAACTCCGCCAACAGAAGTTGTGGCAACGTTTAAGCTGATTGAATCGGCACGAACTTCTAACGTTTCAGCTACGCTGCCCACTTGCAAAACAACATTGCGGGTGGCCCTGCCGCCAACTTCAAGCACCAGATCGTTTACTTGAACCTTGGTGAATCCTTGCCGTTCCACGGTGATGGAATAAGGTCCAGGAGGCAATGACGCGAACAGATAAACACCTGCGGCGTTCGATTCCGTTTTG
>JANMWO010000538.1:0-4566 GCA_031394025.1 Acidobacteriota bacterium | reverse complement strand
GGAGATGGAACGGGCGACCCCGGGAGTCACGCCGGCGGCTTCGAGTTCGGACAAGCTGGCCTGGAATACGGCTTGCGGAGTTCGGAATCGTTGGATGACTTTGGTGGATACGCGGGTGCCAAGGCCAGGGACGAGTCTTAGGGCTAGCCAGTGGAGTTGTTCTTCGGCAGTGAGTGGGCGCAGAGAGACTGGGGCTTCAACGAGCATGAGTTGTTACTACATTGGTGGGGAATCCGAGCGGGAATTCTCAGATTATTTTTATAGGGGAGTTTAGGCGGCCACGGGACTGAGCTGTTTGCAGGTGATGATGTAGCCGCGCTTAATATCTTGACCAAAGATATTTGTGTCACGAATTTCAACCATCCCATGTTCAACTGGAGCGTCCTGGTCCAATTCTTCCAAAGTAAAGCTGGATGGATCAATAAACACAATGCGGGACAATTGGGGGAGGTAATCAATTCCAATGTCCGATTTGATTTTTTCAACCATATAATCAAGGGCGGCTGCCTTATCCTCAGATGCCCAAGGTACTGAAATGAGTACATCCCAACGATCTGGCATATCTTCTCTGAGAAACAACGCGAAGAGTTCGAAATCGCCCCTTTCGGCAGTAATGTCTAATTCCAGTTTCGCGAACTTAGCGGGTAATTTCTTAGAGGTCATATAACGCTCAACAGTTGTTGCACTGAGTGAATCATCAATTCGGCATCTTCACGCTTGACTGTTCCAACTTTATTGTAACGTGAGTAGGACTTCCATGAAGTCACTGCGCTCCAAACAGTAAAATGATGTTTCTTGATGCGATCTTCCTGTCCTGCAAGTTTTAACAACACCTCCAGGTCATGCGTTTGAAAGCTTCGGTAGAATTGCCATTCGCTACTTGTATTTGGGAATCCTTTCTAATTTAACGTGCGACAAATACGAGCCTTCAAACTGACTTCGATGGCGTATCCACAAAGGTAGGAAGCACTATCGTAAAGTCCGGCTGCAAACAGGGCTCGGCCATCGTTCAACCTGGCTTCGGCAATTAAATCCAGTTCAGCGACTTCAATCATAACTGCGGTCCACGAGCGCGCCATAAGCGAGTTAATCCGAGTCGTTGTTGGGACCAAAACCCTTCGCCGTAGTCGATGCCTGCCAACTGATCGGTAATTCCAGTGGGATGATAGGTGGCATCAAAATTGGCCGTGCCGAACAACACATCCCATATGGAAAACACCTGGGCGAAATTGCAGCCTCGATGACGGCCATCGTGACCTACGGCCATGGCATGATGCAGACGATGAAAGCGTGGGCTGACGATCAGTCGCTCCCCTACAGTGCCGAAACTTAGTCGAACGTTGGCGTGAGAAAAAGCTTCAATTGCCCCTGAAATCAGGGTTACCACCAAAAATTGCACCGGTGGAACACCGATGATCAGGCCGAGGGTTGCGCGCAATAGGGAGGAGATCAACTGATCGAGAAGATGCTCCCGGTCATCGGTCCAGAAACTCATCTGCCGTTGGCTGTGATGCAGGCTGTGCAATGCCCACCAGATATTCAGACTGTGCTGTAACCGATGGCGCCAGTAGTCGCTGAAATCGAAGATAGCAAGGTAGACGACGGAGCTGAGTACGGGAGAATTCTTCAGGATCGGAACAAAATCTTCCAGGTTCGGCGGAATGATTCCCGAAAGTCGCAGCGTGCCGTTGACCCAATCAAATGCCGGCGTCAAGGCAAGGAAGAAGAACAGCGGGAGAATGCCCAGTTTGGTGAGCATAGAGTACAGGAAATCGACATTGGCCTGCTTCCGATCGGGCCAATTTTCCGCAGGGGCGAGCAGTTCCAGTGGGCGGAATAGGATGTACAGCAATAGCAGTTCAATGGCACCGATGAGGAAGAGTTCCGTTCCATCGAAAGCCATTTCGTCCCAGCTCATCATGCCCAGCGAGTACAAGGCCGGTTGAATGATGGTTTGAAATAACCAAGCATGCAATATTGTGAATTGGGTAGAGATGAATTCCCACATGTCTAAATTCTATTGTCTCCCGATTTTATTGTCTGGCGCGTTCGGGGATGGTGGCAAAGCAAAATCCTTTCTTCTTCAAGCCGGTAAGCAAAGGGTCCAGCATGGGCCAAAAAGGATCGCGACGAGATCGGATGCCGAGGTGCATCATGAGGATATCGCCATCGCGAAGACTGCTCAGAGCCCGATTCAATAAAGTTTGGTTAGGATGCGTGGTGCTGGAAAGTTCGTCACCCAAAAAGCCCGCGGGACTCCAGTCCACATGACGGTATCCGCATGCCTGGCTGAACTGCATGGTGCGAGGGGTGAGCCTGCCCCCAGGGGCGCGCCAGATAGAGTCTAGCTGATGGCCCGTCATTGCGTAGAAGGCGTCCTTTACGCGATTCAGTTCCGTGCAAAGCTGAGCCTGATCCATGGCTTCGCGCACGCCATCTGGTGCGACGTAGGATACCTTGTTGTTTGGGAGATCGGCTCGGAAATACCAATGTCGCCAGGTGTGCGAACCAAACGCATGACCATCGGCGACAAGCGATTTCCAAAAAGGAGCCCAAGCTGGATCAAGCGCCGTATCGCCACGCAAGGTCTTTTCATTGGCTATGAAAAACGTGGCTCGCACTTTTTGACGATGCAGGATTTCACGGATCTCCTGAGCCGGTTTCATGCTGCCGGTATCCAATGTGAGATAGAGGGTTCCCTTGCAGGTTGGGTCGGCGGCAAACAGTGTGGTTGCCGATAGAAAAAGGGCTAGGGCACTCTTATGAGCGTGGAGCATGGGCGTAAAGATAGATACCGTGTGGAGAGCGGCCAACGGGAATTTGCTTGATCACTTTTTTGGAGGCAATGTCTACGATAGTTACTTTACGAATCCAACGGGAGGTGATCCACAACTGCTTTCCATCGGCGGTGACATCCATACAATCGGGACCACCTGGGGCTGGGAATTCATCAACTACTTCGAGAGTCTGTTGATCGATTCGGGAAATTTTATTGGAAGCGCGATTGGATAGAAACACGTGGCGTCCATCTCCTTGCGGGATGAAGTTATGGGCACCAGCACCGGTACGGATTTTCTTCACAGTTTTGCGAGTCCGCCAATCGACAACCTGCACATAATCTTCACCAAGAATTCCGATGAGAAGGTGCTTGTCATCGGGAGTCATCCAGACACCAGCGGGCTGCTTGCCAAGGCTGATTTTCCAGGCGACTTCCATTTTTGCAAGATCGATGGCGGCCAGTTCATTGGAATCCTGTAAGGTAACAAACACCATGGTGCTGTTCTTATCGAAGATGATATGGCTGGGGCCTTTGGACGTTGGAATACGCTTCAGCAATTTGAAATCGGAACCGGAGTAAATATCGGTGCGGTGCAGTCGTAAGGAAGCGGTTACGAAGTACTTGTTGCCGGGGCTAAAACCAATTTGGTAAGGATCGCTGATGTTTGGCAATCGACGCTTTTCTTCGCCGGTGGCGCGGTCTAAAAAAACCAAATCGTTGGAAAGGGCGTTGGCGACAATCAGGTAGGAATCGTCGGGGGTGGCCATCAGATGATGGGGTTCTTTGCCGATGCGGAAGGTCCTGGTGACACTGTAGGTTTTCGTGTCGATGATGGAGACGGTTTCGTCGGCTGAATTCAGCACAATGGCTGTGTTGGCGGCCCAAATCGGAACGGCAAGTAAAGAGAGTATAAAACAAAATCGCATAAATACGTCTTGCCCTCACGGTAGCACGCGGGGTACGTTTCCCGCTACCCTATAAGGATGGTTCATCAACACGCAACTTATGAAGACGTCAATTTAATATTGAAGCTGTATGAAATGCGCCGTGAAGTCAAAATGCGGGCTGCGCGAAGTTGGTTTGCAGAGAACTTTTTGCCAACAACAATGGAAGAATTCATGAAGCTTTGCCCCCCTGGTTCGGAGGAAAATTCCCATTTCAGGCAGGTGGCATCGTACTGGGAAATGGTGGCCGGTTTTATTACTCAGGGAGTGCTGCATAAGGAAGTCTATTTCCAAAGTGGCCAGGAACTGTTACTGGCCTATACCCGCATGAAAGGCGTGCTGCCATTGATGCGCGAGGCATTTCAAAATCCGGTAGCCTTTGGAAATCTGGAGGCGGTGGCACAAGACTATATCGTATATATGAACAAGACGAATCCCAACGCCTATGCTGCATTTGAAGCTCGGATCAATAGCATGGTAAAGAAGTAGGTTTAGGCCATTTATGAAGCGGGAACCAGACTTTTTCCAGGATCTGGAAATGGATTTACTGTACATCGGCAAGCGGTTGCGGGATGCACAGAAGTTGGAAGGGATACTGGATGCCGCTTCATTTGAATACGCCGTGGAACCTGACACCTATCATGGTGGAGTGGTTTTCAGGACGGAACGAGTTGGGGCTTTTTTTTACGTAATGCCTGATGAGTTGGAGCGGGCTCGATTGGTGTTAAAGGAAAACGGCTTCAAACCATATCAGTTGTGAAGTCGTTTGCAGAGATGCCCAAAGCCACTTGGGATAACTTGTGGGTTAAAAGACCGTCGCGGTAGGGATGGCCGTTACCGGCC
>JANMWO010000263.1:0-6174 GCA_031394025.1 Acidobacteriota bacterium | reverse complement strand
TACTGCAACCGGACCACTGGTGAACTGCGGTGTCAAAGTAATCACTCCTGCGCTGGTCCCAGTCTTGAAGATTGTATTCAAGGTTGGTCTGGTGCCTGCTGGAATGGTGATCGGCAATGTCCGGCTATTGTTTGAAAACTGAATGGCTGGGTCGTCGGGTAGTCCTGCGTCAGGACGGAAAGTCAACGTCAGCGATCCCACCAAATCTGCAGGAAAAGGCCCGCCCAAGCTCACCGTAACCGTTTCGTCCTTGCCCGGACTTGTGGTTGTTGGCAAGACCACTAGGAGAGACACAGGGGGCAGGAAGACCGTGAATGGAAGTCCGTTCGACGGTGCTCCTCGGGGTCCAACCACACTGACCGTCACTCCGCCGGGTGTCGTCAATAGATTTGCAGGAACGTCCGCTTTCAATCCACCTGTAACAAGGGTAGTGGTAAGCGCTGTGCTGTTCCAACGAATGACGGAACCTGCCTCAAACCCGATACCGTTCGCAGTCAGACTAAAGGTCGGGCTGCCCACCTGGATGGTATTCTGACTGAGCCCGGAAATCTGTGGAGCAGTGTTCACTGTAATTTGGGCTGTACCTGACCCCGACGGGGTGGAAACCGTCAACTGACAAACGCCCGGTCGCGTTAAGAGATTGCCAGGAAGGACAGCCGTCAGGGAAGTGCTGCTGATGATGGAAATCGCCAATGTTACTGGCGGTGGCGGAGGCGGCTGACAGGAAAACTGCACCAGCGTACCCTGTCCAAAACCGGTGCCCGTAATTACGATGTTGGTGTTGCCATCGCCAACTGTCACAGTGGGGATATTCACTGAGATGATGCCGATCTGCAAAAGGTAAGGGCTGGACCGCACTCCGTCTGGCGTCAATGCCGTCAAACTAGTGGTGGCCAATTGACCCAACAAGCTCACTGGTAAGACCACTGTCAACTGTGTGGGGCTGATAAAGGTGGTAGCCAGGCTCAAGTTGTTCGCTTGAATCGTCACGCCATCAAAGAAATTCCTTCCTGTAACAGCTATAGTCACCACTGCGGTACCAAGCGCCACCGGATTCGGGGTAGCTGATTCAATCACCGGTACCGGTCGAACGGTAAAGGGCAGTTGATTCGATACCTGCAGGTTAGGATTTTTCACGCTTACCTGAATCGTTCCTGGTTGGGCAATTGCACTCGCCGGAACATTCGCCGTCAGCGACCCGGCAGTGAAACTGATGGGGGTCAGCGAAGTTGACCCAAATTCCACGGTGGCGCCTGGTTGGAACCCAACGCCACTCACCGTAAAAGCGAATTCCGCCGCTGTAGCCGTGCGGACCACGGGACTGAGTAACGTAATGGTCAATCGTCCGATGAAGAAATCGACAGCATTCGACAATCCTCCATCGGGGTTCGTCACTGTAATAGGAACGGTACCCACTTGGGTAATCAAGTCTGGAGTAACGGTCACAACTAATTGGGAACCGTTCGACGAAATTGGTCGCAACGCGATAGTGCCAAAGTTCACAACCGCACCGCTGAGGAATCCTCTGCCAATAACGGTCAGAGGGAACGCCGGACCACCAGCAACAGTGTTCGCCGGATCCAGAGAGATGATCAACGGTGTGGACTTGACAACCACGCTGATTCCCACTGGGACACTTGGATTTTGAGCTCCGCCAGCAGTAATGGTCACAGTATCTCTGTAGGTTCCGGGGGCAAGGCCTGTGGTGTTCACAGACACGGAAACCGATCCAGGCGTGGTTCCACGGGATGGGGTAAACGTGATGGGCAATGCCCCACCCGATGAAACACTGAAGTCAAGGCTGGCACCGGTTGACGTAACGCTTAAACTTTGTGCCGCTTGGCTGGGTTGGCCTTGGGTCGATGAGAAGCTCACCTGATTCGGACTGACGATTAAATTGGGACCAATAGGAACAGGAGGACTCACCGGCACAATTGTAAATTGGAAAAGGTTTCGCAACGAACTATTTGCGTTAAAGCGAGGCACATTGGTAAGCAGTGGGAGATCTAAATTCGGGTCAGGGTTGGCGGGCACAATCGAAAAATCCACTTGTGGAGTTGGATACGTTCCAACGGGGACCGCTGCCGATGAATAATAGAGTCCAAAATCAAAATGGGTGCTGGTCAAAGGATTAGCGTTCAACACTTCCCAAATGGCAATTGCTGTGCCATCGGAAGCCACTGTCAGTTGGGCAATGCCAGTGGATGCGCTGGTAGGTGGATTGACCGCACTGAATATCCCCTCTTGAGTCGCTGTCAATCTGGCTGCCTCGCTCGCGCTGGCACCAGTGCTCAGGGTATCTACATAAATTTGTGTTTGCGGAGGCAGGTTCTTAAACTTAACCACCAGCCTTGTTCCCTGGCTAGCTAACCCTGCTAATCGGAAGTCGCCAATATTGGGAACATTCGGAAACGCTGAATTATAAAATCCGGTTTCTGATGTATAGGCAGTTCCAGGTGTGTTTTGGGATACTGGCGTGGGCGATGTGTTCACGTTCGGAGGCGCAGTCAGTGAGCGGCCCATGAATGCCGTTTGAAATCCTTCGCTGAAACGTAACGTCGCAATCTTTTGAAAGGAGTTGGGGGAACCTAACGGAAACCCAGTTGCAACGGTCTGATTCGCCGAATTAGCCGCATCACGAAGGCTGGACGTCAATGTTGTGGAAACCACTGCAACCGCTACTGAGGATCCACTGATCGTGAGTTGCGCACTGTTGTTGACAATGGCAAGCACCGGTGTCCCAACGGCCAACGTAGTGGCGTCTAAGCGAACATTGGTAAATCGTAGAGTGCGTGTCCCCGACCCAGGTGGATCGAAAGGGATCGCTTGAAAAGTGATTGCGTTGTTTGAACTAATAACCCATCCGGCATGAACGTTACGATTATTTGGGCTATTGGCCGACTGCACTCCAGCACCGTAATAAGTCGCGGCACCAGTGCCGTTGCCGAAACCGCCACAAGATCCAGTGCTGCTGTCGCATACGAATTGGTTGGCCGGGGCAGGCTCGTCTAAAAGTAGCAAAGCACCACTTCTTACGCCACCAAAACCCGGACCAACGGGCAGTCCAATAATAGGTGTAGTAATTGGAACCGACGAACTGATTGAAAAGTCCACCTGCGGAATTGACTGACCAGCAGCAGTGGGTACGCCACCTCTGCATGTGACTACAACGTCGCCCACTAGTTCTGTTGATCCCAGGCTGCGCACGTTACGTGGTGTCGCTGATGCGCTGCAAGTCAACGCGGGGAAGCCGGCGTTCGCCGTGATGCTGAAATTGTCCAGGCCGGAGTTGGCATTTATGTTCTGACCAACGGCAATTGTGTTGGCCACTTGATAACCAACGGAGATGCTTACTGCTCCAACCGTAAAGTTAGGATGACTGGTGCAATCCAGCGCTACTGAGGACGGCGAAACGGCGCAAAAACTATTCACAGTTAAGCCGCTTCCGGTAAAAGTTGTGAACGGGCTGCCAAATACAATGGTGTCAATGTTCGGCCCCACATAGACGTTGGAGCCTTGTTGCAATGCGATACGGTACTCAACGTTTGGAAGAAATGACGGTCCAATGTTGACCAGGTCGTAGGAATAACTAATAGTGGAGATTCCACTGGCGAGGTTCAGCGTCTGTGGACCGTAGCGATGAAATCCGCGAAGGACCCCTGGCCCGTTACCACTGGCGGCGGTGTGGGTCTCGACACGATAAGTCCCAGGGTTTCCTCCGCTACTTTGTGCTCCAGAAAAGGTCGGATTGAATGTATTGAAGGTGGAAACGGCGTTGACCGTCCAATCGGCATTGTTGAAAGTCCCATCGGAAATGGTTTGTTGTCCAACCACAAGACCGCCCGATATTGCGACCATCAAACTGCATTTGGCAATGCTCTGTAGCGTTGGCATTAGTTTTCACCTCGCGTTGCGACAAAGGTCACCTTCGGTTCATCGTCATCGCCATTCACCAGCCACACTGTTCCATCTTTCAGTGAATTCAGTCGGAAAACCGAGTTGCCATGCAATCGAGCCAAATCGGTTGGGGTGCAATCGCATTGCAGCATTTTACTGGTCCCGGCTTTCAAATTACGAATCACAATATTGCCCTGCTTCAACAGCGTAATCAGGCTGCGACCGTCGCCGGATATAGCTGCTCTTACGGGATTGACAATATCTTCCTGAACCCCCAGCTCCACGGTTTGCCCGTCCCGTAGTAGCGTAATTTTGTCTGCATTCAAGGCCACTACGTAGTTGCTGCCTGCGAAGAAATTGGCTTCTAAAATCCCGCTGGAAGGGATCAGCAACTGCTTGCCTTGTTCCAACTTGTAGGCGTATAAACCACCTTCGGCGGAGGCCAGCACAGTGCTTGCGGCGTCGTCAATAGCCAGTGCGACTGGAACGCTATCTAATGTCAATTCGCGCGCCAAACGTCCGCTGGCGGGCAGTCCATCGAATACCTGAACCAGATTGCCATCTTCATAATAAAGAGCCGCCACTCGACCCCGAGCGCTCATCACAATGCGTGTCGGATTCGCCTTCGCCCCAACCAGTTCGGCAGAATTTGAACCTTGCACAATCAGCACTCGGCCACTTTCAGCAGCCACACCCAATGCAAAGGAACCTTCTGGCGACCCCACCGCTAACGACAATTCCAGGTCAACTTTATCGCCCATCAATGCCGACATGGGAATCCCCGTGATGGGTCGCAATGCCCGCCCTTCGGTATCGAAAATCCAGCCCAGCCAGGGCACCCCAACCACTCCCTGTCCAACTTGCGCGGCGGCAATGCCTGCCGTCAGTAGCATGCTGCATAACATAACGATGAACGTGCGCATTTTCATAAGGAATCCTCTACCGCACCACGCCAGGGCCAGCCGTAATAATGGTGGGTTGCGTAACTGGTGTGTTAGAGCCTCCGGTTGTGGCCACCACTACCGCGACCACCGCGCCCGCAGCAATAGCCCCCACCGTCGCCCACTTAGCCGGGGGACTCATCCCCGGTCCGGTGTTTACAGAATTGATCTCAGAACTGGCCGATTGTCCATTATTCTGCGCTCGTACCTGGATCTTCAACTTTCCCTTGGCCGTATTCGGTTGAAAGCCCTTGCCCGCCGCCCGCCCGTTGGCATCCGTAGTCACCGTGAGTAGCTTGGAGCCGCCCTGAAACGTTCCCGATGCTCCGTAGTTCGGCAGTGCGAAAGTGACCAGCGCCCCGCCCACCGGACGGTTATTTTCATCCTGCACTTCCACAATTGGTTCGCGGGCAGTGCGCTGCTTAATGTTGTTGGTGGCACCTTCGCCTTCAATAATGACGATTTTCAAGCGAACGGGTTCTTGTGAATATAAAAAAGGAGCAGTACCTGTACTGCAAAGCAACATGGTGGACAATAGCTGAGCTATAAAAGCCTTTGGGGAGTTGGGCATAGTTACGTAAATCCTTGATCTTAAGAGACTACAACACAATCCTATTATCATTGCAACCCTACTGCTGACACTCGTAGTAGTACTAATACCTTGATGTCGCAACTTCGACTTCCCTGTTTAATGCGTAAACGGATTAAAGAACAGGGTCACAATATTTGGGCTTGCTTTTTAAAGTTCGCAGCGCGATATAGTCTAGGTGGGGAATGGCTGGGTTCCGTTGACCCGACTTTCCTCAGTTTTGCGCTTTTTAGAGTGCCAGTAAAATCAATCTAGTGGATTGCAGATTTCGTACCGATAAGTGAGGTAGCTTATGATTTCCCGGTTTGTTCCCGCCTTAATGACAGTCGCTATGCTGTCATCCATTTCCGCCCAGGCCCAGTTAACTCCGCGCCAACTGTTTTATGACGACGGCAAAAAGGCACCTTCAGCGAAGAAGCTGCCCGAGGCGGAAGCTGTGGTACCGAAGCCCACTCCTCCTAAAAAGGTGGTTGCGAATAGGCCAGTTCTCAAGAAAGTGGAAGAACCAGAGCGTGCCAAACGCATTCCTGCTTTCGAACGTCCCAACGGGACTGGCGCCCGGATTGACGGCGTGCGAATTGACAACGTCCAGTTCACCCCTTTGGTTCTGCGCTACAGCATTTTGAAAATGGTGGAAGCCGACCAATGGGTGGAAGTAGCCGAGGATTCGCGTTTTCAAACCGGCGAACGCATTCAGATTCAAGCAGAAGGCAACCAGAATGGCTACCTGTATATTTTGGCGCAAGG
>JANMWO010000230.1:0-17729 GCA_031394025.1 Acidobacteriota bacterium | reverse complement strand
GCCACTTGTCCCAAACTCACTTGGGCCGCGTCGGCCAATTCCTGCGTCCGCCACATTCTCGGACCGGACGCTAGAAGCACACGCAGAATTCGTTCCGCTTTCGGCGAGTAGAGCGATCGTAAATCCCGAGTGGCGGCGGTGGGGTTGGGGAACCCCTCTTTCCGAATGAACACCGAATCGAAGGCGAGGCGGCAGTTCCCGGCGAAGTCGAGGTAACCGGCCCTGTACTTCTCGCAGACCTCGGCGGCGGCTGGCGAGATGTAGGGTGCGATGAAGACTGGATAGGCGCGCTGGTCTTGTCTGGCAAATTCAGCCAGACTCAAGCAGGCTTCCCTCGCGATCCTCGGTTGGCCGCTGGACTTCACTTCGCAAACCAGGCGTCGCTGGAGCGCCTTTGACCTTGCGGGCGCGGCCGTTTGGACGGAGACGATGAAGTCGGCCCTTGGCTCCCTCGGTAAGCGCTCAGGCCGCAGGGAGGACTGGGAGAGAAAGGGCACGTCACGCAGAACCTCTGTGAGGCTCTCCATGGCCGTTCGGACCAGTCCGGATTCTTTCAGTGTGGATGCCATTTTCAGCACTTGCTGAAAACCATTGTTTCACTGAAAACGGATTCGGTCAAGGAGCACCGAGCGAGGCCACCGGAGGCCCGAAGCCCTGTGGCACCCGAAACGCCAATCTTGACGCACTAGATTTTTTTCGGCGGGTTTAAGACAGGTCTTGGCAAGGTCGTTCACCAAGCCCAAAATCGGAGGTCTAGGTGAGGTTCCCTCGGATGCCCTCTCGGACCCCGATTTACCCCCATTTCCGCCACCCTAGCGCTACCATTTGCGCTAGTAAACACGACAAAAACGGCCCCGGAGAGCCGCTTTATGATTGCAACTTATTGATTTTATTGGTGCGGATGAGAGGACTTGAACCTCCACTCCCTTGCGAGAACTAGAACCTGAATCTAGCGCGTCTGCCAATTCCGCCACATCCGCATAACTTTGTGACCCCTTTATTTTTGCAGTCGTTCCACTCATTGTCAATTCAAAATACTGTATTAATATCTCCAGACCTGCAAAGCAAATCAGTTGCTTCTCTCCGCCGGTTGAAAAGATTTAATCTGTTCCCTTCTTCCGAATGTTACTCAATTACTTTGCCTCATTTCACCAAACATATTTTCACCCAGTTATATGCGCTATACCTTTTTGTAATTCACTGTTTACGAGTCTTTCCACTCCATCAAAATCTTAGCCAACTGTTGCAAATATTCACCTCTCACAAAGCTCAACAGCAATGGGTTACTCCAGTAAGTGGTTTGCAATGGGCTGATTTTCTATTGACGTACTAGTACCCTCATGTTATATTCGACCCACTTACTCAGTAAGGACGTGAGTTACTCGAAAGGCTCTGTAGAAGCTGGAGGGAACACTGTGGCTGACGACATCTGGACTGGGCTGGTCAACGGCGTACTGGCCTTCGGTCATTCCCGCGCTGCTGACCTCACGGAAAATAGCTTTAAAGACACTGGCAAATTTGTCACAACTTTGGGCGATGGGGCATCCGGTACCACTAAGACTGCCCTGGACAAGCTGAAGGACGATATCAAAGCCCTCAGCGCCGAAGCTACTCCAATCATCGACGCCGTAAAACCAAAAATCAAAGATGCCGCAGATGCTGTTCAACGATCCGCCACCGATCTTGGAACTGATCCGTTTACCATGGCCGCTGCTGGTCGTATCGCCACCGAGTTAGCCAACGTCCTGATTGCCGTCGATGCCGCGTTGTTGATCATCGCCGAGAAACTCTCCAAAAAAGGTACACCAGATTTCAAACAAGATGTTTTCGATGGCATTGCCGGAATTGACAAGCCATGGAAAGCGCCGTTTGAGAATCTTGCAGCCGATGCCGGAAAAACGTTGGATGCAATCGGCAAGCAGTTG
This sequence comes from Acidobacteriota bacterium, assembly GCA_031394025.1. GTDB lineage: Bacteria > Acidobacteriota > Terriglobia > Bryobacterales > Bryobacteraceae > JANXSF01. Next base: position 15,804 of record JANMWO010000230.1, on the reverse strand, counting down.
CTGGGGGAAGATAAGACCACGAAGAAACTGGGCGATGTAGTCACCTTTGACCGCATCGGCAAAGAGCTCAACATGAGGCTGGTTAAAATCGGCGAACGGGCTCCAGTGGCTGGTTTTGATGCGTTCAAACTGGATAGTACAGAACTGATTGCGTTCCTCAACTTTAAAGACAAAGCCGTGGTTGGCGTCCGTGTTAAGACCAAGATCAAAGCGGGTTTGCGGTCCGATAAATTTCTTGAAAAGATCATCCCCGGCGGCGCACCTTCTTCGGACACGGATTACACCAGCATCAGTCTTGATTCTGGTAACGGGTTGACCTTCGGTGACGGCAAGAACAAAACTCTAATGCTGCCCGTGCGCTTCGCTTTTCCTGGCGTGGAACTGCGAGAATTCGCTATCGTCGTTTCCGATCAGGACGGTGAGATTGATATTAAGGCCACCATTGCCGCGAAGATGGGCGACGTCGTTGGCTTCGTCGTTGAAGGCGGCGGCGTCGAGATTCATTACCGGCCGAACCCCGCTCCGGGCCAGGATCCGTTCTCTATTGCCCCGCGCTTGCCCGACGCCGCTGGGGTGCGTATCAAAGTGGCGGGCGTACTCACTGGCGGTGGCTATATTTACCGCAAGGACAAAGAGTACGGCGGCATTCTCGACTTACAATTGCTGAAGATTGGCATCACTGTGATTGCCATTGTCACCACCGAACCTTTCTCCTTTGTGGTGGTGATTGCGGTGAAGTTTACGCCGAAGATTGAATTGAGTTTCGGCTTCACACTGAACGGCATCGGCGGCATTCTTGCGGTGGAGCGCCGCGTTAGTACAGACGAACTGCGCAAGGGCATCCGCGATGGTACGGCGGATACCATCCTCTTTCCAGAAAATCCGATTGATGCCGCGCCAAAGATTTTGGATAAGGTTCGTAACATCTTCCCTCTGCAGCAGGGCGGATTTGTTGTTGGCCCAATCGCGTTACTGGGTTGGGGTTCGCAAGCGGGTTTTGTGGTGGCCAAGGTTGGAATTGTACTGAGCCTGCCCGATCCGAAATTGATTCTACTGGGTGCATTGCAGATCGGTGTGCCCTCTGCTGATATCGATCCCAAGTTGCGCATCGTGGATCTGCATGCGGAAGTTTACGGTGAGTTCACTCCAGAGTACATGCTGATACTCGTCGGGCTGAACAACTCAAAAATCGCTGGTATCTCCATTGGTGGTGACATTGGATTGTTTGTGCGTTGGGCCGGTGGGCAGAACTTTGCCTTGACCGTAGGTGGCTTCCATCCAAAGTACACACCGCCACCAGAGCTCACAGGGCTGCGGCGCATCACCATTGATCTTTCGCCTGTCTCCTTCTTAAAGCTGCACGCCGAAGCTTATTTCGCCATCACCGCCAATTCGCTGCAGTTCGGCGGTGGTATCACTCTCTCCGCTGAAATTGGACCTGCCAGTGCTGAGGCCTGGCTGAAGATCAATGTACTGTTTGTCTGGTCACCGCGCTTCTACTTTGAAGCTGATCTGGACATTGGCATCACCATCAAGGTCTTTGGGTTTACGTTGTGTGGAGCTCGCTTCCAGGGCATGTTGGAAGGCACACATCCATGGCGTGCGCAAGGTTTGGCCACTATTGACCTGGGCTTCTTCGGGTCCTACGATTTCCATCTTGGACCAGTGGAGTGGGGCGAGCGCGATACTTCGTTGCCTCCGGCCGTTTCACCTCTCTTGCAAGTGCAACAGGCACTGGGCAAGGACGACGCCTGGAAAACTCTGCTGCCCGGCAATGGAGATATGTTGGTGATTCTTGTTCGGGATGAAACCACTCCGTTGCTGGTTCACCCTCTTGGACTATTGGAAATCAAGCAACAGAATGTTCCGTTAGAAGTACACATTGACCGCATAGGATCGGCGCCAGTGACGGCCAATCGCGTGAACTTGGCTGCGCCGATGGTGGGCGGCAGTGCGGCCAAGAGCTTTACCAATTTGACCGAGTTTTTCGCTGCTGGCCACTTTGTGGAAATGACCAAAGACCAGCAGGTTTCGCGGCCTGACTTCGAAAGCTTTGCCTGCGGAATGAAGATAGCTGCAGCACGGGTTCCACAGCATGGCACGGCATTGGGCGCGGTATATCGTTGGGAAACCGGCTTCCCTCACGAGACTGTATTATTGCGCCGCTTTGATCTGTTGGCATTCACAGTTCATAACGCAACTGCACTTCGCGTAAGCGCCGTTGGTGTGGCAGCGCGTGAACGTACCAGCCCTTACGAATTAGAGACGGTGGAGGCTATTTCTATACATGATGCTGGCCAGGTGATGCTACGCCATGCCGATGATCTGTCTGCCGTGATCGAATCGCCAAAATTAATCACCACCACAGAGGCCGCCAGAGTTCGCATAGATTTGCAGATCAAGGGTGTGACCAACATTGAATTGGTCGCCATGGGAGCAACGCAATGAGCGGATCATTAACGCAAGTGAAAGGCTTTGTGCAGTCTGAAATGCTGTTGTTGGCTCCAAGGATTGCCTACACACCAGAGCAAGTAGACCTGGGTCAGTACACTTTTCTCCCCTGGGTCCGCAACGGCATGGCTGCGCAATTGACAGCCCCCGCTGCAGGGCAACTGCGCGCCAGTTCCTTAGTCAGTTTCAATGTTGAGGATGACAAAGGTGGGACAGCGCCCGTTTCAAAGTTGCTGACATTGCGTGGGCCTAGTGATGTGTTGGGAGTTGATGCGGCGCAAATCATTTGGCGATATCCTCAGCCCAATTCTTCGAACGCTGAAGAAACTTATGTGGCGCATATCGAATTCGATTTGCCTGAGTTGCCCTGGTTGTTTACGCCTACTGTTCCTCAAGGAGATCGGCTGGCACCTTGGATGGTGCTTGTGGTAGTGGAGCAGCGATTTTTCAGGATCGATCAAGGTCCGCCAGGATTGCCCTGGAGGTTAACCACGCGGCTGGGCGAACTGCAGCCTTTGGATGATAGTTGGGCCTGCGCTCACGCACAGGTGCAAGGTGCTCCAAACGCGCCGGGAGCCAACGTTGACGACCGGCTAACTTCCGCTCATGGACCGCAAAATCTATCGCGGATTCTTTGCCCGCGAAAGCTGGATTCGAATAAGAGCTATGTCGCCTGTCTGGTGCCAGCTTTCGATTGTGGAGTGCGCGCGGGCTTGGGTCTTTCCGGCGGTACGCTGGCCGCAGCATGGACACGCGGCAACGGTGACGATGCCACCGAAATTACTTTGCCTGTCTACGACCAATGGCGTTTTTCCATGGCTGGTGCAGGTGACTTTGAATCGTTGGCACGCAAGCTAAAAGGCCTGCCCGCGCCGTGGCAAATCGGCAGGCGAGTAATTGATTTCGCTACTCCCCGCGGCGGCATGACGGCTCTTGCAGCAAATGAAAGCGGACGTGTCCAAGTGTTTCAGTGCGCGTTGACTTCACCCGCTGCGCCTCCTGCTGGCCTGGATAAGGGTCCGTGGACAGATGCCAAACGCAATGAGCTTCGTGAACTGGCTATTGATGGAGACAAGATCGCAGGCGGAGGGAGAGCTGTTCCCGACCTTCCTCGTGTCAACCCTCGTCTTTATGCTCGATTTCAACGTGCCCAAAGCCGCATTACAGAATTGAACGATGGCGATTGGTTCCCACAATTAAACACCACGGCCCCGCATCGGGTTGCTGCCGGGTTGGGCACCAGAGTGGTTCGCAAAGATCAGGAACAATTAATGCAATCCGCCTGGGCCCAGGTGGGGGAAATAGATAAGGCCAATCGCCAATTGGCACAGGCGCAATTCGCCCGTTTCGCTGGGGAACGTTTGCACTTGAATCACTTCAGCAAATTGGCGCTGGGTGACCTGGCTCAAGTCACCCGTGGAGTGCAACGCAAACTACGCTTGGGCGGAGATGCACTGACCGTATCTGGCAATGCAACGCGCAGCTTCACGGCCCCTGCGGCACTCTCTTCAGCTTTCAGACGGGCCACGCGACTTCGCGGACCATTGGCTCGTTTCCTTGGTGGGAACGGCGCAGTGCTTGTGCGCAGCATGGTCGCAAGTGCGGATCGCTTTCAAGATTTTCGACGTACCTATAGTGAGCCAGATGGCATTGCCGCTCTTTCCGCTACCACTCTGAACCGCTTTGCGCCAGAGAGCGTTGCCCGGGTGTTGGGCGTACCGGTTGCCAATGCGCTGGCAACGTTGCAGACTCGCTCTGCCCAGTTGGCGCGCCCAACGGTGGCCGATCAAATTCTGCAGCCGGTGGCTACTTGGCGAACTCGTGGCGCAGTGATCGACTTCGGACAAGTGGGTGCCACACGTTTACTGGATCTGGTAGAAGCAACTCTGCCCACACAAAAAACTTCAGCGCGTTTTGAGGCCCTTACTGGAATTGTTGGTGGATTAAAGCTAAGCGGCATTGCCGCAGTGCAAACGCAGGTGGACCGAATTTCGCAGCGGGCAGGCTTGCAGTTTACAAGCGCGACTATTCCGGCTGTAGCGTCGAATCAGTCCACAACAACCACCGCAACGCTGCCCGCTGGCTCTATCCTGCAACAGCCCCGACCACTGGTGACCGGACCGCGTGCAGGCTTAAGTGTGCAGCTCAACCAGCCGCAACTGGCGGTTGTCACTCCCGCTGCATCCGCAGTGACTGTTCAAGCGATTAGCAACATCCGGTTCAATGCCACTGGCGTCAGTGCCTCCGCACAGGTAGCCACACTGGTTGGCGATTTTACAGCAGCCATTGGCAGCGTGGCACTGCCGCTGACACCGGAATTGCCGCCATTCACAGCGGCGCGCTCTTCCATTCTGCTAGAGCTTGACCCGAAGACGACTGTGACCAAATACATGGTGGCAAGGCTTGGAACCATACCATCGTGGATGGCAGTTGACTGGTTTTCTGACGGTTTTGTGCAACCAATCATGCAAGCTCCCATCTTCAATCGACCGATGTTTGAAGCGCTTGATTCCTATGATCGCGATTGGTTGGTGCCCGGCCTGGGTGAAATTCATGAAACGGATTTCGTGACACTTCTTCAAACTAACCCTGTCTTTATCGAAGCCTTTCTGGCGGGCCTTTCCGATGAAATGGGTCGGGAACTTTTGTGGCGTGGATTTCCCACTGATTGCCGGGGCACTTACTTCAAACGCTTCTGGAACGCTCGGCTTGATGAATTGGCCACACCCATTCATCAGTTCACCAGAACGCCACTGGGCTCGCACATCAGCGCACAGGCGGGTGGTGCCGCTGGGCGTCTGGTCATGCTGGTTCGTGGTGAAGTGGTCCGTCGTTATCCCAACGCCATGCTCTTTGCCTTGCGCCAAATTGGTACCGATGCAGACCAGCGTCCGACTTTTGCAGAGTTGCCCGCGTCAGGCCAGCCCGGCAGTATTTTATTTCACGTCCCATTGAAGCCGGATATTTTGCTCACCGGCTTTCTCCTGACGGCTGACGAGGTAAAAAACGCCGACACTGGCACGAATCCTTGGTGGTTCTTTATTGGTGAGCATCCCACGGCACCACGCTTTGGGCTGGACCTGCCAGTGACGCCCAACGTTATCGGAACTATAAAGCGCGATCAGGCCACCTGGGGCTCTTTCGGCCCATTACGGCAAGACCGATTTCTGAACACTTCGGGCAGTTCCGTTATTGTGACTGAACCTGTTTCGGTTGAAACCACGCCCTGGAACGCTGCTGCTTTGCATGGTGCCGCCGTGGCCCGAGTCTTGCTGCAAGATCCATTCCGCGCCGCATTCCGAGGTTGGAAGCTGATCGCCCCTGCGAGGTAATTAAAACGATGCCCTTCGATCCCAACATTCTTAACTCCGGACAAAAAGCAACGGCCAACGCGCTCAGTAATCGAAGCAAAGCGCAGCAAACGGTTGCAGGCTTGAACGCCAAGATCAATTTGCTGGAAGGTCAGTTACCCTTTGGTGATCCGCAGCTTGTTCAACAGCAGATCGCTGAATTGAAAGTGGAACGCGTAAATGCACAAAAACTTGTGCTGGCCAATGACCAGACCTGGCGCGATTCGTTGGCCAGCTTTGCCATCAATATTGATCCTTGCGATGCTGATCCCACGGTCCCTTTGTTGCTACTGCCTGTGCGCCTGGAAACACGCTACACCACCGATGGCACAACGCTCCGCATCAGAATGTTTCCCGATGATATTCATATTGACCAGCTTGAGCGTGGCTTATCGGCAGACGAACAAGTGGCTAGTCGCACCTACTGGACTACCATTTCGAACAAGACCGATGAAGCGCTGCTCAATGAAGCTTGGCGAACCCTTGTAATTGCCGTAGGAGACCTGCGCGCACCCTGGGTTGCAACCGGTATGACGCCGACAAATCCTGGTGGCAGTGAACCAGTTTTTCCTCAACCAGGTCCACCGCAGCGGCGTGCCGCAATTGCCCGATTACTACCAGATCGGTTCGTCGCCGTTGCTTTGCAGAGTCAGGGAACCGTGCGCAGTGATCAGGCTGGCGGTGTGATTTCGCCGGAACTGGTGCTTGGTCTGTTGGCCGACGATGGCAGTGAACGGATTACCGTCAATGGCGTCCAAGTGCCCGCTGGCGCGGAGTGGATTGTGGATTATGATCGCGCGGTTGCGGCGGGTATGGCAATGAATTTGAAACTGAAGTTGCCGCGCGCCCCAGTGGATCGGCTATTTGTTTTTGGAGTGCGCTCCAGCCTTGATCCGGCGCGCACGGCCCATGAACTGGAATCATTGCTCACGGGACATCGTTGCGCCCGGGGCATGGCCATGTTGGCTCAGGGAACCCCCACCAACAATACCGAAAGTGATCGGTCGGCCTGGTCGGCCAAGCCCTCCCCAACTCCACCGGCGCGCGCTGTAGCTGCCCCCAATACCAACGCTGCAGCACTGGCATCGGCACTGGCCGTAGATTCGCGAATCTTCGCCGGGCTCCCTGGGGCGGACCTCACTGAACAGGCCAATGCCCGCAACTTCAACACCTGTCTTTGGTCGCCTACCTGGGGCAGCTTCCTGGATAAAATCACCACCGTCAATCGCAATGGTGCCACGCTCAGTGACACTCGGCGGGAACAGTCGCGCACGTTCTTTCGCGATTTTGTGCATGCCCGCGGACCGCTGCCTGCTTTGCGTGTGGGCATGCAAGCTTACGGAATACTGCCTGTGTCGCCGGTGGCTGGCCCACGTTGGAAATCAAATGATGACTTTGAAAATGCCTTGCTTCCGCTGTTGCGCCGCATTCGTACGGCTTGGGTGACAGCCGCGTCGGACTTACCACGTGTCGGTTCTGGGAAACCAATTGATGAGACATTGCGCAGCGTTCTTGGCACCAGTCCCACTTCACTCGGACTGCGCGTGCGCTCAGTTCTATCCGGTGAGTTCGCCCAAACCGGCGCACAGGCATCAGGCGCCATCACTGATAGCGATTTGATGGGTCACATTATTGAACAACTGATTCTTGAGGAAGTGGTCTTGAACGCCAGCTTCACTCGTCCCATAGGATCGCTTGAAAAGAAGAGCCGTCCGCTGGGCCTCCCTTTGGTGGATGAAACGGATGCCGCTGCTATTGACGCCATTGTAGCCGGACAGAGTCCCAAGATCGCATCCGTGTTGCAAGCCCTGCTGGCACTGTCTTGGGACGCTTCTGTGTTGGCTGTCAAACAGGCTGCGCCGTTTCAAAAAATTGGTTCCGTAGCGGAAGCGGCCACCGCGCTTTCTCCGACTTTGCGGGCCAAGGCAGTCAGCGTGTCCAGGGCAGCATCGAATTCTTCCAGTGTTGCGCTGCACGCCTTTGCTGACGAATTGACAGCAGTGGCCGGCGAAGCTGGTTCCAGCCGTCTGGCCGAATTGCAACCTTCCAATAATTTCCGTTCGTCAATTGGTGAGGTGGCTTTGTCCGCCGTCAATGAACGCTCCTCAGTTGCTGGTTGGGCATTGGCCGCTTGGTTTCGTGAAACTGCCAAGCAAGCGGAGTTGAAGGAAGCAATGTTGGCCATCAAAGGTCTTTCTTCCGGGGACCGCCGCGTTTTACTTTGCGAAACGCTAGATCTTTCCTCGCATCGCCTGGACGCCTGGATTACCGGCTTCATTGAACGCCGTCGCCAATCTTTGCGCACCACACAGCCCAATGGCATTGCTGTTGGGGCCTACGGTTGGGTGGAAAATATTGTTCCTGCCGCAACCACCACGTCCGATGGCGGATACATCCACACACCGAGTTTGGATCATGCAGCCACAGCCGGTATTTTGCGTAGCGCCTACCTAACGCACAATCCGGCCAACGGTGGAACTGGCGCTTTTGCAGTGGATCTTTCCAGCAATCGCGTACGCATTGCTTTAGACATTCTCGATGGAGTTCGTCAGGGGCAGCCGCTGGGCGCGTTGATCGGATATCGCATAGAACGTGCGCTTCATGAAAAGCGGCTTGATCGGTTAGTGCTCACTCTTCGTTCGCTGGCCCCACTGGCAGCGCGTCGTTTGACGGACCGCAGTGAAGCGGCAGGCACGCAGGCACAAGCCTCCGTTGCCGCCAACAATGTAGTGGATGGATTGCGACTGTTGGCCCTGTTCAAGTCCAATGCCGGGTCCATTAAAAGTGCTTTGAACGATCCGCCGAAAGATAATCCGTATATTCCTCCAGGCACTTGGCCGCCGTTAACTCCAGACGAGTGGATTGGCGTGCAGGCCATCCTCAAAGACGCAGAACAAACCGTTGATGCTGCTGCCGATCTGGTACTGGCGGAATCTGTGCATCAGTTGGCGCGTGGAAATACAGTGGGTGCCTCCGCTTCTTTGGATTCGATTGCTGCTGGTGATTCTCCACCACCGGAGCCCGATTTTATTCGTACTCCAGCACTTGGTGCAGCCTTCACCCATCGTTTGGCAATCGCATCATCGGCAACGCTGATCAACGCAGCCCAGGGTTGGAACGCTTCCCGACCGCGGGCGCAAGCAGAACCTCGCTTGGAACAGTGGGCTAAAGCTCGCCTGGGTGACGCGATGAACATCACCGTGCAAGGCACCATTACACTGGATGCTGCGAAACTTTGCGCACTGGATATAATTTACGAATCTGGTGACCCAGCCAGCCTGGAACAGCGTGTGCGAAGTGTCACTAGGGGTGATCCGAATCAACCATTGGATGCCGCCCTGTTAGCCACCACCGCATTCGCCGGATCGTTACGTTCGCTATTAGTGAATGCCCAGCCCGCCAAGCCGCAAGATTTTGTTCGATCCAGCGAACCGCCCACGCGAGCTTTTTCCGAAGCAGAAGTCAGCGCTGCAGCGGATCGCGCTCGCAATGCTTCAGGTGGATTGGAAGCCGCCCGCGATCACTTGAAAGAGGCCATCGCCACATTTGATGTGAACGATGCTGCGCCTCTGCGTCAGCGTCTGGAAGAGATCGCAGCATTTGGTGTAGTCACGCCAATCGCTGAAGGGGAGCATTTACTGGCCGTCGCCCATGGTGCCGAAGCGGAAGCCTCCAGAAGAATTACAGAAGCCAATTTGAAACTCACGGGCACTCCCGATGCAGCTAAAATCACCGAAGCAGGACAGTCGTTGTTCGGCGAAGGCTTCTGGATTCTGCCCGCTATTTCGCCGCCGGCAACGCCCGATGTTTTCAGCACCGCTTCCGGCGTGCCGTCTCCAGCACGCGCTGCTATGCGGCGTTTCATTCTGGATCAAAGCAGCGTGCGCGGTTCAGCCGCCCGTTTTAGTGAGGCTCTGCTGGCTGCCGATGCGCTGGGCAAGCCCATGCCATTGCGCGTTGCCCAACTGGGTGGAGGCCCGTGGGTTGGCGGCTTGTTTGATCCAACCCAGCCCACTCCGCGAGCCTCCTTGACCAACCTGATGCTATTGGCTCCTGCCGATTTGGATCCTGCCGAAGCTTTCATCGCATTGACTATTGACGGCTGGACCGACATGGTTCCGCTGCGCGAAAAGCGTGGTTCGGCGGCGGACTCGCCCATCGACAATCGTCATCAAAGTGGCTTAGCTGTAAACGCCAATGGTGCCAATGCCCGCCCTCCGCAGGCATTGCTATTGGCCATTTCACCCGACGCCGCGCGCTGGACAACCAATGCGCTTTTAGACACTTTATCGGAGACTCTGGAAATGGCTAAGCTGCGCGGCGTGACGCTTGAAACTTCCCCCGGCTATGCCCGTGTGTTGCCTGCTGCCTATGAAAAAAGTTGGTCCCTACAAGGCGAAAAGGTGTTCGATTTAAGTGCCATTGCCAAAGCGAAAATCACCTCAGCAATATTGAAGTATGTGAAGGAGGTCTAACCCATGGCCCTGATGATTGATGCAATTGTCACCAAAGCTATCAATGAAAAACTAAGGGTCGCCTTCACTATGGACCCCGCCTGGACGCGTTTGGAGCCGCAGTCTATCTCCGGTGATCCCACGCCCGGCATTGAAGCTCGCGTGCATGATCCGCTGTGGATGCTGACCCGGCAATGGCAGCTTGGTGAGTTTGCTGGTGAAGATGTCGGTTCGCCATTGTTGGTGCACGTCAATGCTGAAAGTACGTTTGTCACGGCGTGGCAGCCGGGTGATCCGGCAACGAATCGTCCAGCGCAGGCCTTGCCCGACGGTTTACCGCTTGATCCGTTTATTGAACGTGAGGCCACCCCGCCTGAAGCGCTAGGTATTCGTCAACGCGCAGAAGCGGGGTCGCAATTAGTGGAAATGCTGGCCGACGCGGGCTTCGACGTGCGCGCCGCACTGCTCAGCGCTTGCCCACTGCAAGATCCCGCTGCGGGCAATCCTCCTGAACATTTCCGGTTGCGTCCTGCAATTGCCTTATTTCTGAAAACCCTGCCCGATGGTGCAGAGGCTGCAAATCAATTGGAAGGCAACTTTGCTGGCTGGATGTCTGGAGCATCACCGGATGCTATCGCTGCTTCAAAGGCTTGGCTTCAGTGGTTCCGTTCCTCAGTTGCGCCGCCTGTTGATCCGGTGGATGATTGTTGGATTCCTGATCGGCTGGAGTATCGCTTCTCCGTTCGTGCGGGCATGGGCGATACGCAAACCGTGCTGCGTGCACCTGTATTTGAGGGTGGCAACGTGGATTGGTATGCCTTTGAAGCGGAACCCAGGGCTCGTTTGCAGCTTGCAGTTGAACCTCCGGTGCAAGAGCCGGTGAAGCGCGAAATCACGGTGCTTTCAACCCCTCTGCGCTATTCCGGCATGCCCGCTTCGCGCTACTGGCAGTTCGAGGATGGTCAGGTAAACTTCGGCATGATTGAGACTCAGACGTTCGATTTAGCGCGGCTGTGTCTTGCTGAATTCGCGCTGGTATACGCCAACGATTGGCTGGCCGTTCCTATTGATGTTCCAGCCGGTAGCCTCACTCACATTAGCGAAGTGGCCTATACCAACACGTTCGGCGAACGCTTCACGGTGGCTGAGGCCAACGATGCGAATCGTGCCGGACGCTTCCGCTTGTTCCATACCAGCATCAAAGGTTCCGATGCAACTATGCCTGGTTTGTTTGTCCCGCCCACTGCATTGAGTGCGTTTGAAGGCCGTGCGGTGGAGGATTTATTTGTGCTGCGTGATGAAATGGCCAACATGGTGTGGGCCGTGGAAAACTTTGTGCAAGGTGTTTCCGGCGATACACGCAACCGTGGCGACGAAGAAAGGCCAGTGAATGCAGTTACAGACGATATGGAAGCTGTGGCTGAATTCCAATATCTTTTGGAAAGTGCTGTGCCGCACAATTGGATTCCATTTGTGCCAGTGGCCAATGGAACGCCCGGTGCCTTCCACCTGCGAAAAGGGTCCATGCAAGAGCAGGATTCAACGCTAGGAGTATTGCTTCGAAACACGCCTTACGATTTGAAGGACGAAGAAGTGCCCAGGGCCGGATTGCGCTTGAAACGCGTGCCTATGCTGGCTCGCGCGGAAGATGGTAGTTACTTGCGATGGATCGGTCGACGAGTCTCTGTAGGGCGTGGAGAGGGATCAAGCGGCCTAGTTTTCGACGCGGCACTCAAGCCGGGGTAAGGACTGCGCCTACTTGCGTTCTTTGACTGCTGGTGCTGGTTCTGGCCAACCGCTGAGTTTAGTAGTGTCTACTTGTAACTTCAATAGAAACGGCTGATTGGTGAAAGCAGTGGGTACACCTTCAAATTCAATCACCGTGTTTTCCGGTGCGCAAGCAGGCATTGGGCTGGAAAAGTTTAGAACCACACTGGCGATGCCAGGCGTGTCGGCCATTGCCACCAGCACTTCAGTAATGGGTACGGTTGCAGCATCGCAACGCACTATAAATCCCCTTAAACGGGGCATTCCAACACCTTTGAGTTTTTCAAAAGTCGCCGCCCCATCTTTTGCTTCCAGTTGACGTCGAAGCTTTAGCCATGCGGCAATATCCGGGTTGAGTCGTATTAATTCTTCGTCCTGACGACGCATGCGCAACTGCTCCGCGGACTCAATCGCCAGATCTGCTGGGGGCATGGCACTGGCTTTGGACATAGCACCCAACTGATCCAGGCCATCGGTGCTGCCGTGGTACCGAACGTACAAGCCTTCAAGAATCGTCCTTACTTCGTTTCGGCTGGAGGCCACCAGATTATCTCCGGGCAAATACACTGCTCGAGCTAAATGAAATAGCGCTTCCACCTGTTTATCTTTTATAGCCAGCACCGTGCCCAGCCAGGCTGAGATCTCCGATTGCTGCGGATCACTTTTGAGGCACAAACGAAATTCTTTCTCTGCTTCTTCGTGCTTCCCTTGCATCCACGCGGACCACCCTAATGCACGATGGCTTGCAAATTCGACGTGCGCAGGTAAGCCTGCGTCTTCCGACTTGCGACTTTGGAAATAGGCTCCGGAGCTAGCTAGTAATGCCTTGGCAGTTGTCTCCAGTTGGACTAGTTCTGCGGAGGAAGGTGCTTTGGACCCGGGAGTCAAAACCGTTACCCAATACTGGCCAGTAAAGTTTTGTGGTGCAAGAGTGACCAGTTCCCGGGCAGCGGTCAGAGCCCCTGCCGTATCGCCCAAAGCCTGCTGCGTTGCAATCGCCAACTCGGCTCGCATGGGTGCCAGGTCTGACTTTGGATACTTGCGTTTCCATTCTTCCAGTAACGCTAATTTGCGTGACGGTGTAGCTTCGGCGCGCACTGCCAGCACCTGATCGTACTCGCCACGATCTGTCCAGTTCTGCGCGGTTAGCGAACCAACGGCCAATAGAAATAAGAAAATCCTGCTCATATCGTTATTGGAAAATCAGCTCCACGCTGGAGTTGGATCTTACTTCTACTTCCTTCGATTGCAAGGTGGCCCCACGCTCCACTACTTTCACATTGTATTTGCCCGGTGGAAGTTTCAATTGCACAGGCAGCTTGGTAATGTTCTTTCCATCCACTACAACCGCCGCACCAGGGCGGCTGGAACTCAGCCGAAGCTCACCAAAATCCGCTTCCTGCACCAGATCGCGCGAGGCCACTTCCGACTTCACTTCCAGGTGAAATGATTCCAGATCCACAAATGGACCTTGTGATGCAGCAACCGTTGCGGCATCTGGCGGTCGCGTCGCAGCAGCTTCAACTACCTGCGGGATGGGTGCTTTCAGCAACGGCATCTGCTTCGCCCAGGTACTGTAATCCATAGCCGTATGCCGTGTTTTGCGCAAGCCTGCTTTGAAGTCTGGTACTCCGAACTGTGCGTCCGCCAACACTTCCAGGATCGACGGTGGAGGCGGTAGGCCGTCTTTCAGCGCCTTCGCTGCTTCCGGCTGAATCACGGCGAGTTCCTTCAAAATGACATCAGCTCGACGAGTGTCGGCTGAAGTGCCGCGTCTGCGAACTGCATTCAAGGCGTCAACGGCCTTCACCAAATCTTCTGATAATAGATGGCTGGACGCTGAAGCAAATGCCGCATCAACAGCGAATGGATCCAGTGCCATTGCCTTTTCAAACAGTGCGGCGGCGGCAGAGTAATCGCGTGCCTCCCACTTTAACAGGGCGTCTTGCCGGGCTTGCACGTAAGGCATAAGCGCACGCGCTTGGGGTGTCACTGCGGCACTGGGGACTTTCAAGATCCGGTTCAGATCGCCAATTGATTCCTGCCAATTCCCACGCTGAGCGTTGCGTCGCGCATCTTCCATCCATTTCCCCGATAGTTCGGTTTCAGCCACTTCCGCCAGATTGCTGGGAGGATGGAAATAAAATTTAGCAGTCATACTGTTTTGAGACCACGGCGTCTGGGAGCCTCGGGTTGCATTTTCCACTTTGGAGCGTACCTGGGTAAATACTTCTTCCAGAGTCAAACTTGGCTGGGTGATGGCGTCTGCCAATGCTTCGGTAAACCAACTATTTCTGCCATCGGGATTGTCTTGGGCAACGTGATTGGGGCTGGTGGAGTAGGCAATATACATGTTCTTGGCGCTGCTTTGTGGAATGGCCAAGCCTGCCTGCAACGCATTGCCTTCAGCCACCGGGTTGCTGCGGCAGGCATCTATAATTACGATTTTTATCTTTCCGCGAGTCCTTAAGTAGTCGAAAATTTGAGCCAAGGAAAATGATTTGAATCGAGCCTCCACCACACTGCGGGCAGCTTCAAAATCGACAGGAATCAATACATTTTCGTTCTCAATCTGAACGGCATGTCCAGCATAGAAAAACAATGCCGTGTCGTTGGGTCCAATGGCTTGAACGAATTCTGCAGCAGCGGAATCCAGCATCACTTTGGTAGCATTTTCACGTAAAATGGTCTTAAAACCGGCTTCTCGAAGCGATTTATCCATCGCCCGCGCGTCATTGACAGCGTTTTGCAAAGGTCGCTGCAGATAAGAATCGTTGCCGATGATCAGGGCGATCTTGTTGCCTTCCTGACCCGCCAGACTTCCGGCCAGGAACATTGCCACCCATAGAAGTCTGTTGTTCATGACTATTTACCCTTCACGTTTTTACCACCTAGAAACACCACTTTGCGCGAACGTCCGTCAATGGATTCGTCCTTATCGCATTCCGCCGCAACCAATTGTGTTCCCGCATATAGATACTTGATCTTGGATGTTTTGCCGCCGGAACGAATTTCTTCGCCCACTAGACGATTCTCTTGATACTGCTGCCGTCGTTCATAAATCAGAGACTTGTTTTTGAAGTCGCTGTTGGTCACCTGATACCCGCGTATGCCCGATAAGCGCAGACCTTCCCAATCGAATTCCAGTAGCGTTCGTGGACTAGCCAGTGGATCTTTGGATTGGAATTCCAGGGCTTGCGATACCCGGCCCTGGACGTCGTACTTTAGTTGAAAGAAATAGAGTCGGTGCCAAATGAATGGATGAAAGAAACGATTCCCGGACACACCCACTGCAATATTTTCGCCACCCACTTTCTCAAATAGAACTGGGTCCACCAACTGGTTGTTGGCAAATAGCACCGAGGATTTGTGAATCAGATCGTCCAGATCCTTGGGTGCCGCGCCCGCTGCATCGTCTTCATAGCGGACGGAAATTGCTTGCTGAACTCGATCATCATAGCCAAAGCTGATGGACTTTTCGCCGGTGCCTTGAGGCTTATCAAAATTCGAGGTAATGGAACTGAGTCGATTCCGTTCCCAGACATACTTCAAACGCAAATGGTTTGAAGCGTCCACTTCTTCCACCTTGGTTTGAAAGGCCAGACTGGTGGGACAGTAGGGGACGTTGGAGGGCAGCGCACGTGCTGAGAGCCAATTGGGCTCACTCTTTTCCGCACTAGGTTTGCTGTTGGCGCCACCCACAGAAGCAAGCAAACGCATCACGGCGGCTCGACGAGCGGGATCAGCATCCAGTGTGTTGGAGATTTCAAGATAGCGGCGCA
>JANMWO010000154.1:0-4328 GCA_031394025.1 Acidobacteriota bacterium | reverse complement strand
CGCAACTTGGCCATTCAAGTATCCCAGGCACCCATCATCGCACTACTCGATTCCGACGACGTCTTCGAGCCTGAGTATCTGGCGATCCAATTGGCAGTGCTCTCCGCCAATCCGCAAGTGGATGTAGCTTGCTGCGATGCTACCTATTTCGGAGACAAAGCCTTTGAAGGTAAGTTGTTCAGCCAAGTGTGCCTCTCCAATGGGGAAATCAATTTCGCAAATGTAGTTCATGAGCGAGTACACGTTTTTATTGCTGTAACTGCCCGTAAAGCGATATTTGAGAAGGCTGGACTTTTCTTCCCATTGCGTAACATACAAGGGTCGGAAGATTACGCCATGTGGTTGAAGTTAACACTGCAAGGTAAGGTGTTTCATTATACGGATCAGCCGCTGGTGCGGTACCGTCGCCATAGCACTAGTATGTCGGCTAATGACATTGGGATGATTCATTCAAACCTTGCTGCGTTGAAAGCAGTCCGTGCCTGGGCACCATCACTAACGCCGGAACAGGGTCAGATTTTTGACGAGCATCATCAACATTTGATCGGAAAACTGGGGCTCTACCAGGCAAAACAGGACTTGCGCGATGGTAACTATGAAAGTGCCAAAGCTAACTTAATGGTGGCAGTGGCACACTACGATTCGTCATTGAGGATGAAGATAATTGCGCAGTTGACGAAAGTGGCGCCGGGGTTGATGCGCGCTGTTTTAATTGCCGGGGATCGTCGACGCTAGCAGGAATGAATTCAGAAGCCCTTGGTGGCCAATGCTATCCTTGAATAAAAGGATTCCACCAATGGACGAAATTCGATTCCAGCGCGTTGCAGAAGCCATCCGAGAGGAAATTTCTGAACTCATCGCCTACGAAATGACTGACCCTCGCGTGGCCGATGTGGTTGTCACAGAAGTGCTGGTTAGTCCAGATCTCCATCGAGCACGCGTCCGCGTCAATCTTCTGGACCCCAAAATGGAAGTAGGCGCATTGGAAGCACTCGCTGGCGCAAAAGGTTACTTGCGAAAACAGTTGGCGATGAACCTGCAAATGCGTGCCACGCCTGAACTAAGTTTCGAATCGGACAAGGAAGTTGATTCCAGCAAAGTGGCCAGCCTGCTGAAGCGCATCCAAAAAGGTCGACCGCGCGACACGGAGTCGTGAAACAAGTTTCGGTGATCTGTTTGATTGTTCCGCTTCTGGCCATCGCTCAGGAGCCGCTTCGATATGAATCCAGCATAGATGCAATGGGCACCACTTACACCATTGCGGCCTATCATTTCCAAAAAGAACAACTGCAGGCGGGTGTGGAAGCAGCACTTGAAGAAGCGCAACGGCTTGACCATCTGCTGTCTAACTACCGGCCTGAAAGTGAATGGAGTCGGGTAAATCGTTTCGCCGCAGAACGCGAGGTGCAAGTTAGTCAGGAGTTATTCGATCTGATCGCTGCCTGTGTCACTTACAGCAGTAAGAGTGAGGGCAGTTTCGATATTACTGTTGGACCGCTCATGCGTGTTTGGGGATTTTATAAAGGCACCGGGCACTTACCGCATGGTGCAGAAGTGCGCAGCGCAATGGGTCGCGTGGGCTATAAAAACATTATTCTCAATGCAGGCAACCGCACAGTACGATTCAGCAAACCAGGCGTTGAAATGGACCCTGGCGGCATTGGCAAAGGGTATGCCGTGGATCGTATGGTTGAAATTTTGAAGCAGGAAGGTATCAATTCTGCACTGATCACTGCCGGGGGATCAAGCATTTATGCCATTGGGACTCCGCCGGGCAAAGCTGGTTGGGAGGTTGTGATTCGACATCCCAAAGATCGCAATATTGTGGTGGCCAAAGTTACATTGAAAGATCAGTCAATGTCCACTTCTGGGAACTACGAAAAATTTTTCCGCGTTGGCCGAAAGACGTATAGCCACATTATGGATCCGCGCACTGGCTACCCATCGCAAGGAATGTATTCAGTTTCGGTAGTTACACCGCGCTGCATTGATAGTGAAGCCTGGGCCAAGCCGTATTACATTTTGGGACGTCGTTGGACGGCCCTCCACAAACCAAAAGATTTCCGCGCTTTCCTGTGTGAGGATAAAGGTAAAGTCGCCTGCTCTTGGGTTGAGTAGCGACTTGATTCTACAACTGAGGTCGGGGTAACTTGGCCGCAGCCCATGGTGCAACGCCATTGATCTTCACCGGACGCCGGAACAGTTTTCCACCTTGTCCCACCAGCAGCCAATCAAAATCTTTACCTCCGAATGCAACACTGGAAACCGCGCCGAATTGCTCTGGCGGATTCAGAATCATTGCCGTGCGCCCGTTTGCTTCACAAACTTGAACACCAAGAGCTGTTGCGAAATACACCTGCCCAATAGAATCCTCAGTGACTCCCATTGCGCCACTCATCCATCCAGATTCAGGCATCTCCAAACGAAAGAAAGGCTCCCCATTGACAGGTGCGCCATCTTTGGCAATCTGAAAGGACCAACTGAATCGGGATTGCTTGTCGGCCACAATCAGCATCGCTTGATCTGGTGAAATCGCTACTGCTGAGGGTTGTGCTAATTCACCCAGAGTATTCACCATATGAACCTTACCCGATGCGTCCACATAGCCAATTCCAGGCCCTGCGAAGTAAGTCACTCCATTGGCAGCAACCGAAATACTGGCTGCTTCAACACCCATGGCCACGGTCTTTTCGTCCCCATTTGTTCCGTACGATACGATGCGCTTGCGCCCAGGTTGAGATACATAAACCCGCCCCGCCGGTCCAAATGCAAGTGCACCTGCGCCTTCTTTGAATAACGATACGGCACCAGTGGCATCGGCTTTGTAAATGTGATTCGCAACGGTGTCAGAAAAGTAGATGCTACCATCCATCCCACTCACAGGAGTTACTACCGATTTGTAAGTGCCACCAACTTTCTGCCAAGGTTTATCGGCGGAAAATTGCGAATACACTTTGCCCCGAGAATCCCAACCTTCACGACTCATACCGGCGGGTTCCTTCACTAGGATGGGAGCGGGATAATCACGCCATAACCAGCGCAGGGCATCGGGTAGGATGGCCGCGCCGTGCTTCATGTTATGACCTTCGTCACCCAGCACCAATTTCACATCGTAACCAGCCGATTCCAATGCTTCCAACATCACCTGATTGTTCACCGGCCAACTGCCCGCGAAGAATGTGCCGTAGAGTTGGGTGGGCAGAATATGATCGTTCTTGCCCGCTTGCAGGAAAATGCGGATGGGCTTTGGCTCCGTTCGTCGGATTAAAGCAGGAACCGCATCGGCACCTTTCATGGCCACAAACGTACCAATGAAACTCAGCACACGATGAAACTGATCTGGTCGATTCCAAGCTGCGGCGAACGCTCCTACCGCACCTGTGCTAACGCCTGCCAACGCGCGATCATTCGGATCTTTGGACAAATTATATTTCTTGGCAACTTCAGGAATCAGTTCTTCCAGCAGGAATCTGGAGTAACGGTCACTGAGTGAATCATACTCAAACACACGTTCATAACGGCTCTGCGCTTGATCGGATAGCGCAGGTAACACGCCGGGGTCGACAAAGATGCCGATCATCGGCGGCAGTTCGTGCTTGGCGATCAGGTTATCGAACACTACAGGAACACGCTGGCCGTTCCCCAGGGATCCGCTGCCATCCAAGAAGATCATTACAGGTACAGGCTTGGCCGCAGCATCGTACTGTGCCGGGACGTAGATTGCATAGTTATGCGGCGTGCCAGGGTAAAACTTGCCTGGTTCCAATTTGAATTTAGTGACGGTTCCTTTGGGGACACCCGCCTGCGGTTGGGAATCAGGCCCAAGCACATAATCTTCAGCGTAGGCACTGGCGCATAGCAGGACAAATGGAAGGAGTTTCATAGTGGCACTCTATTATCTCTGCTAGTGTAACTTTATGCAGAAGATCTCCCAGGAACTGATTGTTCAGCCAGGTAAGAAATTTCGAATTGGTGGTGTGAACGCCTCCGCAACCCCCGGCGCAAAGGATAAAGAAGAGGCGCTGAAGCTCACCGACAAAAACTTGAGCCTTATGGGAGATTTGCAATACCGTCTTTATGCTGAAGCCAAGCGATCCCTATTGATTGTTCTTCAAGGCATTGATGCTGGAGGCAAAGATGGAACCATTCGTCAAGTGATGGAAGCGTTCAATCCCTTGTCCACCGTGGTGACTGCGTTCAAGGCTCCTGATGGTGCGGAGCGTCGCCATGATTACTTATGGCGCATCCACAAAGTGCTTCCAGAGCAGGGGCAAATCGGCATTTTCAACCGTTCGCACTATGAAGATGTTCTGATTGTGAGGGTGCAT
>JANMWO010000132.1:0-8159 GCA_031394025.1 Acidobacteriota bacterium | reverse complement strand
CACCCTCGCCCGCCTTGGGCGGGCCGTATCGGAAACAGGTTACCTAGACTACCAACCCTGTTTCCGATACGGCTTTTTATCCAACGACAAGAATCGTTGGAAACCGGTGTTACCAGCTTAATGTGCCGGTACGTGGCGCTTCTGTCAGATTTGGCAGGTATAGCGTCTTACACTTCTCGCATCGATAGACCTCGGCATCGGTGCCGTAAGTCTTCTGAATCTCTTCCCCAAAAACAAACCAGCGCTTCAAATGACCAACGCATAACTTGCCTTTCTCATTCTTCTCACTGCAGGCCCGCATACGAGGAACTCGCCGCAATACTTTCGTGCCGTCAGCTAAAGTCATCAGAAGCTCAGCAGGGGCAGTTGGGATCTCCATAAAAAGATGAAACGATAATTGTATCAAACTGGTACTATGCACTGTTTAGTATTGCTAAAGCTAATGCCGCGAACGCTAATACTCCCTGCCCTGCTGCTGTTGTCCTGTGGCCGCGATTACGGCAACCTGCAGCAACCATCGAAGCTCAGCGGGACTTCCCCCGCCACCTACCTTGCCCAATTCGATACCACGCAAGGGCCGTTCACCATCGAAGTAAATCGCCAATGGTCGCCCCTTGGAGCTGACCGATTTTATCAACTGGTGGACAATGGCTTCTACGATGGAACGCGCTTTTTCCGAACCATGCCCAAGTTCGTGGTGCAGTGGGGCATCAATCCCAACCCGCTAGTCTCGCAAGCCTGGAAACATGGCACAGCCATCCAGGATGATCCAGTGCTGCAAAGTAATCTTCGCGGATTTGTAAGCTTTGCCACCGATGGGCCGGACACTCGCACGACGCAGATTTACGTCAACATGGCCGACAATGCCCGGCTGGATGCAAGGGGCTTTTCGCCATTCGGCAAAGTGAGTTCAGGCATGGAAGTGTTCAGCAAACTGTATGCCGAATACGGCGAAGGTCCGCCGAAGGGTGCCGGTGCGGATCAGGACAAGATTGAAGCCGAAGGCGATGCCTATCTGGCCAGGAATTTCCCCAAGCTGGATAAAGTGATTCAAGCGCGAATTACTGGGAAGTAATCTCAATACACTCTTCCAAAATATCCATAGCCGTCTTGGCTTGAGCCTTGGTAACAATCAGCGGCGGCGTCAGGCGAATGGTGTTTTCACCCGCACCAAGCAATAGTAAACCGCGCGCAAAAGCCAGGTCCACAATGCGATCCCGCTCCGTCGGGGCTGGCGTTTTTAATGCCTTATCACGCACAATCTCCACCCCAATCATCAAGCCCCGCCCACGAACATCGCCCACTATTCGGTGCTTTGCAATCCAACCTTGCATCCGCTCCATCATGTAGCGGCCTGTTGATTCAGCATTGGCCTTCCCCTCTCTTTCAAGGACGTCCATCGTAGCCATGGCCGCTGCCAGACACACCGGATTTCCTCCAAATGTGGAGGCATGCGAACCAGGCACCCAATCCATGATTTCCGCCCGGCTCATACAGACGCTTAGCGGCATGCCTGAAGCAATTCCTTTGGCCATGGTCACAACATCGGGATGCACGCCGGAATGTTCAATAGCGAACCATTTCCCGGTGCGGCCAGCGCCAGATTGCACTTCGTCCACAATCATCAGAATTCCGTGCCGGTCGCAGATGCGGCGGATCTCCTGCAGAAAAATGGTGGGGGCAACCACATAGCCGCCTTCGCCTTGAATGGGCTCCAGCACAATGGCGGCAACTTCCTCCGGCGGAAGTGTCGAACGAAACAATTTTTCTTCTATGAATCGTGCACAGCCTAAGGCGTAAGCTTCCTGTTCCTCAACTCCACCGGAACAGCCGCGATACACGTTAGGATAGGGCACGTGGGTCACCCCAGGAAGCATGGGGGCAAAACGACGGCGCTGCTGCGGTTTGGATGCAGTCAACGAAAGCGCGCCCATCGTTCGTCCATGGAATGCGCCAAAAAAGGCAATGATGTTTTGCCTGCCCGTGTGATATCGAGCCAGTTTGATGGCGCACTCAACAGCCTCGGCCCCGGAATTACCGTAGTAGAATTTGTGCGGACCTGGCATGGGCGCAACTGCCGACAGGCGTTTGGCCACATCGGTCATTTGTCGATAGTAAAAATCGGTACCCGACATGTGGATCAGTTCAGCCGCTTGCTGCTGAATGGCGGCAACCACTTCCGGGTGACAATGGCCGGTGGAAGTGACGGCAATGCCCGCTGAAAAATCGAGGAACTGATTGCCATCCACATCTTCAATCACCACGCCCCGACCCTTTTTCACCACCAGCGGATATCCGCGAGTGTAGCTGGGCGACATCAACAGTTCGTCATCAGCAATAATGCGTTTTGCGTTGGGGCCGGGCAATGCCGTTTTGATGTTAGGAACTTTCGGCGCGCGCCTAACCAACTTCGAAATTGACGCCCTGCGCAAGTGGTAGGACGTCTCCGTAATTGACGGTGTTTGTAGCCCGGCGCATATAAGTTTTCCAGACGTCTGAGCCAGATTCACGGCCGCCACCAGTTTCTTTTTCGCCACCGAATGCTCCTCCAATTTCAGCCCCGGAGGGCCCAATGTTGATGTTGGCAATCCCGCAATCAGAGCCTTCGGCAGAAACGAATAATTCCGCCTCGCGCAGATCGCTGGTAAAAATACAGGAAGACAAACCCTGCGGTACATCGTTGTTCAAAGCAATGGCATCGGCCAAAAGGCTGTATTTCATCACGTAGAGGATGGGGGCAAAGGTTTCCCGCTGCACCAGTGCCGTTTGCGCTGGCATCTCCACCAAAGCCGGACGCACATAATAGCCTTGCTCACAGTTTTCTATCGGAACGCGCTGCCCGCCAGTCACCAATCCGCCGGAAGCCATGGCCTGAGCTAGTGCGGCCTGCATGGCATCGAACGCCGAACCGTCAATCAGCGGACCAATGAGAATAGCCGAGTTCCGAGGATCACCAATCGCTACTGATTGGTAGATGTTCTTCAACCGGGCAATCAGAGAATCGTAAATACTTTCGTGGACAATCAGGCGGCGCAAGGTTGTGCAGCGTTGCCCGGCAGTGCCCATGGCTCCAAAGGCGATGGCCCGCACGGCAAGATCCTGATCGGCAGTGGGGCAAACGATTCCGGCATTGTTTCCGCCCAGTTCCAGCAAGGCTCTTCCAAATCGGGAAGCGACTACCGGTCCCACCTTGCGACCCATAGCCGTGGAACCAGTGGCCGATACTAATGGCACTCGTGGATGATTGGCCAGTGCTTCGCCCACTTCCACACCACCGATCAGCACAGTGGAAAGTCCCGGCGGAACGCCCCCGAATTTAGCAGCGGCTCGATCAAATAAAGCTTGGGTTGCCAGTGCTGTGAGGGGAGTTTTATGAGATGGCTTCCACACCACGGAGTTGCCGCAAACCAGCGCCAGCGCAGCATTCCAACACCAGACAGCCACTGGAAAATTGAAGGCGGAAATAACACCCACCACCCCCAGCGGATGCCACGTTTCCATCATCCGATGCTGCGGACGTTCCGAGGCAATGGTCAGTCCGTAAAGCTGGCGCGAAAGTCCACAAGCGTACATGCAGATGTCGATCATCTCCTGTACTTCGCCCGCTCCTTCGGAAAGAATTTTACCGGCTTCCAGCGTGACCAGCCGTCCCAGAATGCTTTGATGTGCTCGAAGTTCTTCGGCAAATAGGCGGACCAGTTCACCGCGTCGTGGGGCAGGCACTTTTCGCCAGATGAGGAATGCAGTGTGCGCCTGATCTATGCTGTCCCTGGCTTCAGTTGGACTCAACGACTGGACACAACCAATCGTCTCGCCACTAATGGGACTGCGAACGACAATATCCCCAGCCGTGTAGCTTTCCTCGGGGACACCCAATCGCCGCAATATACTTGCTGCGTCAATAGCCAGTGGAGAGGCTTCGCGCCAAGGGGAGGTCGGATGCATCGCATCTTAATTGAAGCATGGGCGATGGTGAAGGTAAATGGCCCATCGGTCCCACGACTCTTAGACTTTTAGGCAGTTGCCTGGAGACTCTCCAGAAACTTAACCACCGCCTCCGCCTCACTCCCGCCTTTTTTAGCGTGTGCCATCAGTGGAATCTTGTGCGGACCCGCTACCTTGTGGATTCCAGGGAAAGCCGTGCACGCCGCTTTGACGATTTCCAACTTACCCAACATGGCTGCTGCAAACACATCCATCCGGGCGCCTTTTTCTAACAGTAATTGAGCAATGTCCCGTCGACCCATATGTGACGCACCGCCCAATGCTGTTTCGAAATCGCCGCCACCCCAATCCCAAGTCGCGTTGATCAGCATCGGCTGTGCAGTCAACATTGTCTGCGTCTTTTCCAGACTGCCATGGGCCGCTACCACGAAATCTTTCACCAGAGTTGTGTCAATCGCCGGGCCACGATCAGGTATTTTCGCAGTTTGGGCTACCAAAGGAACAGCAAGGGGAACAGCCAGCCCGAGAGCAAGAAAATCGCGCTTTGAGATATTTGCCATTGCCTAAGATTAACTCCTGTTCCTACGGCGTAAGCGCTACCGACGCTTTCCCTGCCGGGCCCGTATAGATAAGTTCAATCGACTGAAGCCCCGTCGTCTTGCCGCGATATTGAAAGAAAATCAGCCCCGCCTGTGGCAGCGTGCGGTCTCCCTCTGGAAGGGTGGCCTTCTGCACTCGCTGTTGCATTGCCCGACGCACCTCAATTGGGATCGGCGGCGGTGAAGGGGGAGGATCATTTTTATCCCCTCCGCCTCCGCCACTACTCATGCCGCCTTTGGATTTCTTATCCACCGGAACTGCCGGTTGCCATTCTGGATCCTTTAAGGAACTGAGTACCGCCCCATAAGGCTGGCCAGACAAGGGAGTTTTCTTGCCATTAATGCGCAGCGAAAAATCGTCGAAGGATAATTTGAGTTTTGCATCTGCATCGCCGAAAAACGCCGTTTCCACCACCACATAGTCTTCGGTGGTCAGCGGCCCTTGCGCAGTGGGAACGGAATGTCCGGTAAACTCCGCTGCAATGGTCACCCTCCCTGCCTTAACCATGGACTGATAATCAGTGGGTGCTGCCCTGGGTGGAATTCCCTGAGCTTCCTTTGTTTGCCCATGGATGCACAGGCAAAATGCAGTGACCATTAAGAAATTCATATTCAGGGGAAGGATGCTTCGCATATCTGCTATCAAGTTAGCATACGAAATTCGCGGATTCCCACAATTGGTTAAAGAAGATTGCTCTTTCAGCCGAACAATTAGATGCGGCATGACCAACCTTCAAAATTCCCTTTATCAAGCCTTTCTGGCCTCGGTCCTTATAATTTGCACCAGCACCGGGTTCGCCCAAAGCGGCGGCGTCTACGCAGGCAACGGCCAGTCCTCGCCCTATTCTGGTGATGGCGGATCAGCGGCAGCGGCGGTTCTATCCGGTCCAACAGGCATGTCTTTTGATTCGTTTGGGAACGTCTATATCGCCGAGCGTGGTCATATCCGCCGTGTCGATGGCCTAACCAAACAGATCAGCACAGTGGTGGAAGGATCGGGGCTGTCCCTTTCTATAGAAGATGGGACGGATTACCCCTACGACGTGAAGTTGGATGCAGCCGGGAATCTTTATTGGAGCGACACTGCTGCCCACATTGTGAGGAAGCGGGACGGCATTACCGGCGTGATCACCACGGTTGCCGGGCGCGGTTCGTCAGGATACAGCGGCGATGGTGGATTGGCGACGGAAGCGGAATTGAGCTTGCCGACGGGACTTGCGCTCGATGTTGACGGGAATATTTACGTGGTGGATTCGGGCACCCATACGCTTCGACGTGTGGATCGAATTACCGGCGTGATCACTACGCTGGCTGGCACCGGGACGCCTGGTTTTTCAGGCGACGGCGGTTCCGCACCAGCGGCCAGGCTCAATTCTCCGGTGGGCATTGCCATTGATCGTTCGGGAAACTTTTACGTGTCGGAAATGCGCAATCATCGCATCCGGCGCATTGATGTGTCCACAGGTTCCATTGAAAGCGTCGCCGGAACTGGCATCGGCGGATACAACGGCGATGGTCTCTCCGCAGCACAAGCCAATCTGAAAATGCCTGGGCTGATGACCTTTGACAATGCTGGAAACTTGATCTTTGCCGATGTTTTGAATAACCGGGTGAGAATGCTTGAGATTTCTTCCGGGCTCATCTGGACAGTAGCGGGGGGCAGGCCGCTAAGCATGAAGGCTCCTGCGGGTGTGGCTATTTCAAATCTGGGAACGCTTTTGATTTCCGAAAGCCGTGGGCATGTGGTACGCAACCTATCCTTTCCCGGCTCCACGGTTGTAACCGGCCTGAAAGTCTCCACCGCAATGGGTCGAGTCCCCATCACCATTCCGCTTTCTATAACTGCTTCCTTGGCCTCTGGCAACAACCTACCGAAAAATGCCACGGGAACTGTAAACTTTTTTTACGGACCCACTGCCGATGGAACCTATGGACAATTGGGCACGGCATCGCTTCTCAACGGCGAAGCCACACTTACTACCCCTTTGTGGGATGTCGGTGCGTGGCGCATTAATGCTGAATATTTGGGCGATACCATCTTCGCTCCTACGGCCACATCGATTTCAGGAGAAACAGGCGGGCAGGATCTGGCTTTAACCGTCACCCCGCTGGTGAAAATCGGCGTCTCGCCAGCATCTCCGGTGAGTGGGGAAGCAGTTGCTTTCACTGCATCCCTGACCCCTGCCAGTCAGGCCGGAACCATTGAATTTCGCGATGGGGAAACAGTCCTTGGCGAAGCAGTTTTGGCCAATGGATTGGCCACCCTATCCGTCCCTGCTCCGGCTGCTGGAGTTAGGTCCATCGGCGCAGTCTACCGCGGCGACGCCATTTTCGGTCCAGTCCCCGCCGAAGATCTCCCAGTCAAAGTGAAGCGCAGTTCCTACGCGCAAGTGATTTCTTCCCGCAATCCTTCAGGACAAGGGACCACCGTCACCTTCTTCGCGCTGGTTGCTCCAGCCATTAATAATGGGACCGTTGCTTTTTACGATAATGGCGTGCTGGTTGGGAACACGAACGTCAATGCTGATTTCCCTGGAACCAGTTCATTCACCACCAATTCACTGGCTCTGGGAACTCACAGTATCACGGCAAAGTATGCCGGCGATCTGGATACAGGCGCAACCACTTCGGCAAGCGTAGTGCAATCCATACTTGGCGCTGCCACAGTTAGCCTTTTTTCCAATCCGGCCACCCCTGCCCCTGGTCAAAGCGTCACGTATACGGCCATTGTGAATCCGGCAGCGGCCACTGGGCTGGTTCAAGTTTTTGATGGGGAAACCTTGCTTGGCTCCGCTAATTTGGTGGCTGGATCGATATCCATTTCGCTGGCGGGTCTAACCTTGGGGACGCATTCCATAAAGGCAGTGTACAGTGGCGATTTCAACCATTCCACCGCCTCCAGCAATGTGCTTTCTCAATCGGTCCTGAAGAAGAATATTGCGCTCACTCTGAATTCCAACTTGAACCCATCGGTCACCGGCCAATCGGTACAGTTCTCGGTCACCGTCAGCCCGGCAACGACAAGCGGTACCGTGCAGCTATTCGACAAAGGGGTGTCCTTGGGCACAATCACCTTTCGAAACGGAACCGCCAGCTTCATCACCAGTTTCTTGAGCGCGGGAATGCATTCTTTGCAAGCGGTTTATGGTGGCGATGCGCAATTCAACGCTGGTTCATCAAACGTCATTACCCAACAAACAAAACGGGCAACTTCAGTAACGCTGAGTGCCATCGTCAACCCTGCGCTGGTTCTAACCGCCGAAGTGGATCCCCACTCAGCAAGTGGCTCCGTCCAATTCTTCGACGGCCAATTGCTGATTGGATCAGGAACATTGGTTGACGGAAGGGCAAGTTTAGCCATCAGCGGCTTAGTTTCTGGCACGCATTCCGTTAAAGCTTACTATCTGGGCGATCCCACACATGCCACCAATATTTCCGCCGCATCGTTAGTGCTCATTCCATAAAATCGCACCTCCAGCTTGCGCGGGTTACCCCGAGTGCCATTTTTTATCACTCGTAACCCCTTGCCAGAAGCTATTCAAAACACCCCATTCCGGTTGGAATTAAATTGTGATACGATTCTTTCCCAAGTAGTGCAAAAAGAGTAGCGCAAGG
>JANMWO010000131.1:0-5932 GCA_031394025.1 Acidobacteriota bacterium | reverse complement strand
GTAAAAGGCCCATGACTTGGCAACCGGACCTGGAGATTGTCTTCGCCAACGAAGGTAAAGCTCAAAGTCAGACCAATCGTCCAAGTTGGAAAGAATCCTGCCTGTAATGACGCTATCGGGTGTTCCCAGTTGGCGGTTTGTTGTATGAGATTCTAAGAGCTTGCGTGCTTCTGAAAGCTGCTCTTCACTCCACCATCCGTTCGGATGTTTTTCGTTTGAAATTGGAAATGGGGCTTTCGTCGTCGTCGATACTTCATGAACCTCTTCGAACTGAACCTCTTCTTCCTTATAGAGATTTCGCACTGGTGCGGGATCAAGACCCAGCTTCAGACTAGGGGAAAGAAGTGAATTCCATAGAAGTTGAGTGACAGCCGCCCGTCCTGGACCCGACCGAGTACGCTTGATAAAGTTTCGTTCTTTCAGTTGTTTCAAGGCGCGTTCCGTCCGGTCCTCAGAAAGCCCCACGGCATCAGCTAGGGTTTCAAGACGGGGGTTGCAGGAATCCTTAGCCCCGCAATAGCTGAGAAGCCGGGCATAGACCGCCTTGGCTTCAATGGAGAGGTCTTTATTCGACCAAAGGGAATTCGGCACCGTCGCCCCGTTGAAGACCTTGTAGGGTCGGAAGGGGTGGCCTTCATTTAGCTCTTGCGTCTGATTTGCGGGAAGACTATTTTCTTCCGCTGAAAAATGTTGTACTCTTGAAGAGTTCACACAGTCCTTTATTTGAATGGCCACCCTTATCCCGGGTGGTCATTCGGCTTTAAAGACCTTCCTGGAAAGCTTGGAAACTCAACTGGACAGAAAAACGTGCCAATATTGTGCCAATACCTTGCAGGATGTGCGGTTCTAGCGGTAATAACAGCTACACAGATTCAATAACTTGCGTGTTTTCAATGGTGGTGGAGGGTTCAAGTCCCTCTCTGGCCACCATCAATAACAACCACTTTTGGAAAGGGACTCTGGAATGAAGATGACTGCGGTAGCCATGTCTGTCACCGATTGGACCCAAATACCACCGACTGACCATCCTGGTGATTCAGGTGTCGCCAGTTGGCGCACCCAAACCTTCGGCGAAATTCGAGTTCGAATGGTTGAGTACTCCCCAGGATATTTTGCCGATCACTGGTGTTCTAAGGGTCATGTGATTCTTTGCTTGGAGGGTTCGTTTGACATTGAATTGGCGGATGGGAAACGATTGACGCTGAAAGAAGGGCAGAGTTATCACGTGGGGGATGGCGAACCCGCTCATCGCTCGTCAACCACGATTGGGGCTAAGTTGTTCATTGTGGATTAGCCACTAACCTAACTCATGGATTGTGCGCTTTGTGCAGCATCGGAGGGCTGTTCTATGATGGAAGTCCACTATGCATCCTTCAAAGCGGCGTGATTTCCTGAAATTGTTGGCTACCAGTGCAGCCGCGTTGCCATGCTCTGCGCAGACCAAGCGACCGAACTTCGTGATCATCGTTACTGACGATCATGGCATTGGCGATGTTGGTTGCTATGGTCATCCAGAAGTTCGTACGCCGAATTTGGATCGATTGGCGGCATCGGGTGTGCGGTTTACGCAATGGTATGCCAATGCTCCGGTTTGTTCCGCTTCGCGGGCGGCGATTATGACTGGCAAGTATCCTGATCGAGCCGGTGTGCAGGGTGCGCTGCCATCCCAACCAACTTACGATGTGCCGGGGTTGAAGCAGGGTGAAACTACGCTGCCAGGGCTTTTGAAAAACTTGGGTTATCGTACTGCGGCCATCGGCAAATGGCACTTGGGAAGCGCTCCGCATAGCCGTCCACAAGCTCAGGGCTTTGATGAATTTTTCGGCTGGTATTCAGGATGGTTGGATGCCTACTCGCATCGCTATTACCAGCTAGGTGGACCTCCTGGTAAGATTTTTCACGACCTGTGGCGTAACGATCAGGAAGTGTTTGAAGAGCCCGCCTATATGACGGAACTGCTGGGGCGCGAAGCGCAGGCGTTTTTGTCAAAGCAGAAAAAAGCTCAACCATTCCTGCTGTACCTTGCGTTTGGCGCCCCGCACTATTCGATGATGGCACCGAAGAAATATCTGGACCGTTTTCCGGCCACCATGGATCGTGATCGTCGCACACATTTGGCGATGGTGGCGGCGGTGGATGATGTAGTGGGTTCCGTGTTGGATCAATTGAAACGCATGGGTGTAGAGCAGGAAACAGTGGTGTTCTTTCAGGCTGATAACGGGGCCACCCGCGAGGAACGTGCTTCCAGCTTGGGCAAGCCTGCGGAGGGCGGCAACAACGGGCGCTATCGTGGGTACAAGCTTGGTCTGTTCGATGGTGGTATGCACGTGCCTGCCATGTTGCGCGCCCCGGGAATTGCCGCTGGTCAAGTATCGGATCGTTCGATGATTTCCATGGATCTGCTGCCCACTTTTCTGGCAATGGCCGACCCCACGGCCAAACCACCTGCCGATATCGATGGTCAGGATTTGCGTCCAGTGTTGGCAGGTAAAAAGCCCTCCCACGAGTTCCTGTTTTGGAGTCATGGCAAGAGTCGAGCTGTACGATTTGGGGATTGGAAACTGATTCTGCATCCGCCCAGTTTCCCTGGCGAATCGGTACCCGATGAACCGTGGCTTTCGAACCTGGAAGCTGACCCTTCTGAGAAAAAGAATTTGGCCGCGTCGGAGGTGGAGCGCGTTCGGATGCTTACAGAAAAGATCAAGGCATGGGAGCGAGAAATGAAGTTGCCGGAATAGGCAGATGAAGATTTTACAATTTTCCTGATCGTGCGCCGTACAATTTGGGTTTCAATGAGGTAGTTGCATCAGGAGGGGTTGGAATGAGTGGGCGTGCGTATTGAGTAGCTATCTCTGCAGCGGTTATCTCTGTTTCCGTGAGCCCTGCGCAAGAAAAGAAAATCTCAGTAGCGGATTGTCAGTTTGCGGCGAACCCCGATGAGTTCCTGGCCCGTTCGGCGCGTATCCGCCATGGCCTGTTCAATCGGGCTCAGCAACTGACTTCCGTTGTGGGTCGTAAAGCTGTCCCCGTTGTTAGTGCCGATTCCCTTCCACAGCGAAACTTCATTGATCAGGAAATTTTGGGAAAACTGCTGAAGCGTGGCTGGGCGATTTGTTGCAAAACACTGCCATTCTGGCTAACGCCGCAGTGAACCGCGCTCCACAGGGTCGTAACGCGTTTTACGCCTATATAAAGGATTCGGTGGCCACCGACAAACCCTTAAGCAAATTGGCTATCGAGGTGATTTCCGGGTCTGGAAACAACTACGATCCAGCGAATGGTGCCGCTAATTTCCCGATGGGTGCCAGTACGGCCATGGGGCCGGAACAGGACACTTACGATACGATGCTAGCCAAAACCACGGCGACATTTTTGGGCATCAGCAGTTACGATTGCCTGCTGTGTCACAACGGACGCGGACATCTGAATCTGGTAAGTGCCTGGGGCACTGGGCAAACCAGGCTGGGTGCGCAGCAAATGGCGGCATTCTTTTCACGCATGGCATTGTCACCAGCCGCAAGGTCGCTGGCTGGAGGCCGCAACCGAAAGCCGCTTGGCCAGCGAACTGGACCCGCTCTCCCCTCAGGTTGCCCTGACCGGGCCTTGGCTGGCTTATATCGAGAGGCGTCACGAAGTGGCGATCGAGGGATTTCGCAGCCTCGCGGCGGCCAACCCACGCAACGCAATGGCCTCCGTCGGCTTGGGTTTTGCGCTGATTGGAAAGGGGGAATACTCTGCCTCCCTGGAGATATTCCAACAACTGCAGCGCTCGGCGCCAGCCGCGCCGATGCTCGCCTTCGTCGGATACAACCAAGCTCGCATGGGAAATCCCCTCGAGGCGCGGAAGATTCTGATGCAATTGTTGGAAGAGTCCAAGCGGAAGTACGTCTCGCCGGTCTGCTTTGCCGTAGTCTATATGGGTCTGGGAGATGCCGACGGTGTATTCCGCTATTTCGAGAGCGCCCGTGAGCAGCAGGATTCCTTTCTGGTTTATACCAGGGTGTTCGGCATGTGGGACCCCTTCAAGAATGATCCTCGTTACTTAACACTACTGACGAAGCTCAGGCTCACCGGCGAGCAAATCCAAAAGAATCAAACTAGTACCACCGGCGTTCACCGTTAATTCACCCTCGTATACTCCCTCTCCTTAACAGGAATGCGTCATTCTGGCTTTGCGAACAAAACGTTTCGCAAATAAAGGAGAAATTCAATGACGTATCGTTTCACCAACCAGACTTCGACCAGACTCAATACCGCTCGTCCAGCCTTGATTGGAGCGGTGCTCATCGCAGCTGCTCTGATTGCCGCCACGCCCGTGAGGACGCAGACGATTGCCGCCGACGTTCAGCCTTTTGGCTCAAGCCGGGAGTCAAAAGTCACCACAACGTTAAAAGGCGCTTGGATGATGGACTATTTGGGCGAAGGCGGATCCCTTAGCGGCAGAACGTCCGCAATATTCACAAGCGATGGTTCGGTGTTCGTCCAAAACACGGTGCCCAACATCCTGCCTGGGGCGATCATTTTGCACGGAACTGGAGAGTGGGTGCGCTCGGCCGACGGACGGTTTGATCTGACGTGGATTTACCCCGTCGTCAGCGCCACAAACGGCAGCAATATGGGCATGTTCAAAGATCGGGCAAAGCTTCTCTACAGCGCCGATGGCAAAACGCTGGAAGGACGCTTGACGTTCCAATACACACTCCCGGATGGCACCGTTGCCTTCGATGGAACCAGCCAAATGAAATTGGTTCGAGTTCGCATCGAGCCTCTGCCTTAAGTTTACTGGTCACCCCCACAGGAAGGGTCATACTCATGATGAAACTCTTGCTACCTCTGCTGGCCGCGTCATTTTCCGCAAGCGCGGCCGACGATAAGGTTTGGCGGGAACTGTTCGCCGAATTCGGACAACTAAGAGACAAAGGCGACTATCGCGAGGCATTGCGCACGGCGCTAAAAGCGCTGGAAGAGGCCGAACGCGTAGGCCCTTCGGACGCACGTACCGCTGCGACATTGAGTGAAGTCGCCTGGGTGGAGGGTGCATTGGGCCAGTCTTGGGAAGCCGAACAGCACCACCTGCGGGCCATCCGGATTCTGGAACGGCAAACGAGTGAACCGTTGGCTCTCTGTATAGCGCTGAATGGCTTGTCGACGTTTTATGTGGAATCCGGCGGGCGATACGCGCAGGCAGAACAATTGAGCCGCCGGGCTCTGGCGATCGGGATCGGCTTGTTCGGTCCGCGCGCACCTGAACTCGTATCTTTGTTGTCCAATCTTGCGACCGTGCGCTCTATTAGGGGCGATAGGGCCGAGGCGCTGCTTCTGTTTCAAAATGCACTTCAGCTTCTGGTGGACGATTCACCTGCGGACCGGTCCAGCAAAGCCTTCGTGCTGAGCAATCTATCAACTCTTCACACTAAGATGGGTGATCACGCCAAGAGCGTGTCTTATTTGCTCCAGGCGATCCCTCTTTGCGAGGAAACATTGGGTCGCGAACATCCAAGAATGATTGCCTTGTTGTTCAACCTGGGACGTGCCTACCTGGAACTGGGCACGAGCAACCTCTGCGGACGGCTGCGGCCATAACTGAAGCGCGGCTGGGGGCGGAACATTCGGTGTTGGTCCGGATTCTGTCCTCGTTGGCGGGGAGGAAGCGTACCGTCCTCGAACGCTGGTTTGAAGCGGGAGTGGGGCGCCTGCACTGCCTACCCTGGGACGCGGACACCGGTTTGCAATGGGCGAAACTGCTGGCACGTCTTCGTTCAGCCGGGAAAGCGATGCCAGTGAAAGATAGCCTAATCGCGGCGACGGCGGTTGTCCACAATCTGACGATTGCGACTCGAAACCGGGCTGATTTCGTGAACGCTGGAGTTCCGATCATCGATCCTTTCGTTGGTTGAGGGGCCTTTCATAGTTGCAACGGCTGGATCAAGAA
>JANMWO010000129.1:0-9653 GCA_031394025.1 Acidobacteriota bacterium | reverse complement strand
AGGAATTGGCTGGATCATGGAAAAGCAAAGAACGTACGAAATGACGAATCTGGTGGGGGGCATTTGTTAGTCCTTAATCTGACTGTGCCAGAGTATATCACGAGGGATGAAAATAATGAAGATCTTTTTATGATAATTATCGGCGACCGAGTTTCACTACAATAATGGCAAGTGCGATAGATTGAGCAGTGTGCCAGTGAATGGTCTAACACGGCTAATCTTAAGGAGGCCGGGAATCATGCCCAACCCCACCCTTCCCCGTTCCTTCGCCTTTACAGGACGGCCAAGCCGGGTGTTATACTCTTGACTGTGCATCGAACCCCAATCATCTGGATTGTGTTGGCGATCTTAGTAGTCCTGTTTGCAGGACCGATATTTGAGTTGGCAGACCAATGGGATAATATTCCGGTGACTGGGAACGATACCATGCTTTCGGTTGTTATGCTGCTCACCTTCGCCGGGGCACTGTTCGCTGTTCGACGTTTTACGATCAAGGCAATCAGTGTTTTATACCGACTGAGTCGTCACGCAACGGCAACGCTACAAGGCGCCTTGTCAGTTTCCAGCGAAGTCGCAAGCTTTGAGCTGGACTCCGGCCCGATTCCCTCCTTAACCTCTCTTCGCATCTGACCTCTTTTCCTTTTTTCTTTCGAAATGCTCAGGCTGGCTCGCGCTAGCGCGTTCAAGACGTTTTTAAGGAACTGCGGAATGACACCTCTTAATGTCGGTTTTGATTTTGTTGACTTGTCATCGACTATTGGCCTGATTGCGACAGGGGTCCTTACAGTCAATCTGCTGCTCGGCATTCTGCTCACAACTAAGTACAAAACCACGCTGCTTTACACACAGGTGCCTCCGTTTCTGCGCCGGATAAGTGTCTATACCCTTCACAACTACGCCGCCTATGTAGGCTTAGCCTTAGCCGCACTACATCCTTCGCTCCTGCTATTTGCAAGAGAGGAGCACTTTCGAGTCCGTGACATCCTGTTTCCGGCGCTCGGGGCTCCGCATCAGAAGTATCTCTACAGTCTTGGCGCACTGGGCTTTTATGGGCTCCTCACCGTGATCCTGACCTCAACTGTTGGTGTGCGGAAGAGATTTTCAAACCGCAACTGGAAGTGGATTCACTTTGTAGCGTATGGGGCAACACCGCTATTTCTCATTCACGGCCTGCTCGTTGATCCAAAGCTCACCGATAAGCCGGTGGATCTGCTTGATGCCGAAAAAGTGCTCAGCGAAGTAGGACTTATTCTGTTCACTCTATCTGGTTGGCTTCGGCTTCGCTACGCCCGCCAGAAACGCTTGAGCGAAACGCTTTCTACCGTTTCAGTTTCGCGAGTCATTTTTGAAACCGCACTCGCCCGTTCGTATCTGCTGGATGTTCCAAAGGACCTTGAGCGGCGATTTAAATACCGGCCGGGGCAATTTTTAACGTTGCTGCTCCAGGATGGGGAATCGCGCATAAAGCGGTGCTATTCGATATCCAGTTCGCCGGACAATGATTCTTCGTTGCAAATTACCATCAAGCGAATCTTGGGCGGGAAGATATCGAATCATCTCGTAGATACAATTAAAGCTGGGGATGCGCTTACAGTGCTCCCGCCTGAAGGTAGCTTTTTTAACACTTCCCTTCGCAAGCCTCATCGCTACATCTGCTTTGCCGCCGGTAGCGGCATTACACCTATTTTCTCAATCTTGAAAACGGTTCTTACAAAGAGTCCGGAAAGCAGGGTGGTCCTTGTGTATGCCAATCGAGATGAAGACTCCATTATATTTAGCGCTGCGCTCGACGAACTTGCTTCCCGACACCCGCAGCAATTCTTCGTCCGGCACATGCTCTCGCAACCGCAAAAGCTTTTGACAGGGTCGACGGGACGGCTCGACGAGAGCCGAGTTACATGTCTCCTGAATGAGATTGAGAGTGCAGATCACGGGATCTCCTCAGCGCTTCCCAAGGAATACTACGTGTGCGGCCCAACGACGTTCATGGGACTCATCGAAGCCGTGCTTCGAAGCCGGAAAGTAGCGCCTGAACGTGTTCACGCCGAAGCCTTCACGATCAGCGCATCAGAGAAGCAGACGGAGGAGGCGAGACAAATTACGAGCCCTCTCGAAATCACTGGCCCGGATGGTTCACAACGGGGCGAGCCTCAGATCCTCGTGATTACGTTTCGAGGCGAAACGAAAGAGCTGTTCGCGCGCCCAAACGAAACCCTTCTTGATGCGGCCCTCAGAGCTGGTTATACGCCTCCTTTCGCTTGCCAACAGGGAGTTTGTGCGAGCTGTAAGGCATCGCTTAAACACGGCCGGGTACGAATGCCTCACCATGAGGCGCTGAACTCCCTCGAAATAGACCAAGGCACAATTCTGACCTGTCAGGCCGTGCCGGTTTCAGAGAAAGTTTCCGTGAGTTTTGACAAATGAAGTTTCTCACCGCCATGGCTTATATAACAATGTGCCTTTCGGCAGCTCCTCAGGAGCGGCCGACCGGGAACACGCCACAAACGCCTGCTAAGCCTGAGCAGTCAGGCTCCTCGACGCCGACGGTACCAAACACTTCGGAAGCAAAGCTTGGATGGAGTTATGAGCCCGACGCAGGAGTTGTCTACCGCCAAGGTGATTTCAAATGGACCAGTTGGGGCTACGGGGAGAAGCTCTTTGATCCCGGTGGCGAGGGCGGTCAGTGGCGTCGGGTGCGACAAGGAATGGAGTTTGACCTTCCTCGGTTCACGCAGCAATACCGGACAGCGTTTGTCTATGAAGTTGATCTGACAGATAACAATTTTTTCCGTACGGGTCCGAAGTGGCGCATCGCAGAGAATCTCTTCTGGGCGGTCCAAAATGCAAAAGATGCCGGGAAATTTCGCGCTCTCATTGGCCAGAACACGCACATCCTTACCCTGGAGGATTATCAGTCCTCGGGGAACCTGCCGACCATCAATCGCTCGCTGATTCTTGAAGAACACGGAAGTGTATCCAGCTTCGGGACGCAGTTCGGGGTTCAGGTGACAAAGGCCTTGAGCTCCCGCTATTCTATTTCAGGCTCGGCACAGGACAACCGCGGATCATTTAATACGGATAAGCCCCGTTACAATATCGGCAACTCGCTCGCGACGAAGCTAACGGCGATTCTAATCAACGATGAGAAGCGTGGTCGAAAGCTAACAGTGGGGGCTGGAGTGGATCATACTCGCGATTACCCAAAAGGGGGCCACTTCTCTCTCGCTTCGGCAATTGCTTTTGAATCCCTTGGAAGCGTTCCGGCGAGCGGTAATAAGCTCTCCTTTGAAGGTGACATTATTTATTCTGGGCGTCTCGGCAAACATCCTTATACGTTAGAGTCGCAGGGCCTTCAGTCGAACTTCTCAGGCAGCGGCACGACTGCCCGTGGGATTTATGGATTGATGCAGATGTCTGTCTTTGACAAAGATCGGTTCGGCGATCTCGACCCATTCGTGAGGTATGATGTCGTCCAACTCGGACAGGAGCGCATTCACGGAAGTGCGGTGCAACAAGCGCTACGAACGGGAGTTAATTACAATCTGCCGTTTAGCCGGAAGCTGGTAAACCTTCATCTGGAGTACGCCCGTAACGCGGTGCACGGCCCTGGGGAGATCGTTGCGCAGGCGCGCGCGTTCAACGAGTTTCGGGTGGAACTTCGCGTCAATGTAACTCGCTATGTGCGTCACTGATGCCCAAATTGCGTGTGGCGCTGCAAAGAATGGATATTAAGATATGGAAACCTAGACAAAGCCTAATGACAATATTCGTGATATCCCGACGGGCCTTTTTTGGACTTCGATGGGCTTCAAAAGCGGATTAGGAATTCCGAGGGAATAGGTCCACAGACACGCGCAAGTAATTCGGCTAATCGCTTGGCTTGAGCTTTGCTGATAGATCGCTGACCATTTAGAACCTCGGTTGCCATCCCTTTGTTCCCTAACACGGGCCATATGTCTTTGTGCCTCAATCCACGATCTTCTAACGCAGGTTGGCTAAAGGCGTTTTCAATTACCTCCCCACTCTTCCCCGTTCCTTCGCCGCTACAGGGCGCCCCGTCCCCCATTAACACCCCTACATCTGGTTCCTTGACTCCTTCCACAACTCCGTTACAATCATGATTACCAGATCGCCCCAAAAACGGAAACTTACTCAAATGTTCAAAACAAAAAAGACCCGAATTGATGTTAGCGTCACGGCACGCATCTTCTCCTCTGCGGAAATCGCGGATATTGCTGGAGTTAGTCTGCGGCAATTGCAATGGTGGGATGAACAAAAGGTGGTTTCTCCTCGACATGAGGGGCATAAACGGGTCTATCTGGCCGAAGAAGCTGTGGAAATTGCCGTGATCGCCGAATTGCGTCGCAAAGGGTTCTCGCTCCAGAAAATCCGGCGGGTTTTGCGATTCCTCGAAAAAGAGATGGGCAAACGGGTCAGTGAGATCTTCACCGCTATGAGTGAACTGCATCTGGTCACCGATGGCAAAGCGATTTTCCTGGAAGCGGACCAGGGGCGCATCATCAATATCCTTAAGAATGCCGACCAGCCCATGTTCCTGGTTTGCGTCACCGATCAGGTTAAGCGGCTGAGCTTGCCCGAAATGGAATCGCCTACCCGCAAACCGGCTCGCGTCGAAACCGGCGTTGCGGCCCGCAAAACTCGCGCAGTTTAATGCAAATTTCGTAAATCAGTTCAAACCGGATGGCCTCCTCAGGCGTCTAACCGATAGGGCGTTGGGGCATTCCTGCGATAAACTGGACGCTGTTGTACCATTGCACGCTGTTATAATAATGTCGAGTCCTGGGAGGTCTCACCACCGATGGCTAGCCGGCGGTCTCTACTCTACTACCCCGCAGTTGTTGCGGTCTGTTCGATTCTTGGAGGCTTGTACGGCCCCGGTGTAACCGGTGTAGCTGCTGCTTCTGAAGATGAAGTCTCCCAGACGTTGAAGACTTTCACCAAAGTTTATTCCCTGGTAGAAGGCAACTTTGCTGACAAAGTTACTTCAGACAAGGCTGTGTATAAAGGTGCCATTGTCGGCATGTTGCGCACGCTTGATCCCCACTCCAGCTTTTTTGATCCCAAAGACTACAACAATTTAAGAGATGACCAGAAAGGTCACTATTATGGTGTGGGTATGCAGGTGGCCGAACGGAATCATCAAGTGGTGGTGATTGCGCCGTTTCTGGGTTCACCCGCCTATCGTGCTGGACTTCGTCCAGGCGATACCATTTTGGAAGTCAACGATAAGCGCACAACCAACATGTCGGTTTCTGAAGTGGCCGATTTGTTGAAAGGTCAAAAGGGAACAAAGGTACAAGTGGTTGCTGGTCGCGAAGGGAGCGACAAGCCGCTGACGTTCAACATTATCCGGGATGAAATTCCCCGCAAGAGTGTGCAGGACGCCTTCTTTGTGAAGCCCGGCATTCTGCATTTAGACATTGAATCCTTCAACGAAAACACTTCCAAAGAAGTGGAAGAAAATCTGAAGCGCGTTGGCGAACAGAACGTGAAGGGCATGATTTTGGATCTGCGGGAAAATCCTGGTGGGCTGCTGAACGAAGGTGTCGCGGTGGCTGGCAGGTTCCTGCAAAACGGTCAAGTGGTGGTATCGCACCGTGGTCGGGCTTCTGCTGAAAAGCCTTACCTGACTCGCAACGGTTCTATCAAGCGGGATTACCCGATTGTGGTTCTGGTAAATCGTTACAGCGCATCGGCTGCAGAAATTGTAGCGGGGGCATTGCAGGATCATGATCGTGCAATGATCTTGGGTGAAAATACATTCGGCAAGGGCTTGGTGCAAACCGTGTTCCCACTGGCTGAAGGCACCGGCCTGGCATTGACCACGGCCAAGTACTATACGCCCAGTAACCGGTTGATTCAGCGGGATTACTCTTCCTCATCCTTCCTGGATTACTATTACCGCAAGAATGTGGAAACACAGAACCAGCAAGATGTGGCCATGACCGATAGTGGTCGCAAAGTGTACGGTGGTGGCGGCATTGCTCCTGATGAAAAGTTTGTTCCAGCCAAGCTCAACAAGTTCCAGATTGAGATGCTGCGCAAGTATGCTTTCTTCAGCTTCACTGCGAAATTCTTCGCGACTCATGATTCAAAGCTGGCACCCGGATGGGAACTGTCTGAACAAGTGTTCAATGATTTCCA
The DNA here is from genome assembly GCA_031394025.1 of Acidobacteriota bacterium. Lineage (GTDB taxonomy): Bacteria > Acidobacteriota > Terriglobia > Bryobacterales > Bryobacteraceae > JANXSF01. The sequence goes on along the minus strand of JANMWO010000129.1, from coordinate 3,488 downwards.
TGCCTATCTGGTGAAAGAAAAAGTTGAGTTCACCGAAGCTGACTTTGCTGAAAACAAGGATTGGAGTCAGCAGACTTTGAAACGGGAAATCTACCTGACGGCTTATGGTACAGAAGAATCCCGCAAGCTGGGCGTGCAGAATGATCCAATGATCATTAAGGCTACAGAGATTATGCCTAAGGCCAAAGTGCTGTTGGAATCGGCCAAGAAGTTGATTGTGCAGCGGACTGGTGGGGCCCGCGATTAGTTTGAACGATTACGCTCCTTCACCTCAAATTACAGTCCTCGATACAGGTGGGCAGTACACTCACCTGATTGCCCGCAAGGTCCGCGAACTCGGCGTATATGCTGAGGTACGGACCAGTGAAACTCCGGCAGCGCAACTGGCAGGGCGCAAGGGCATTATCATTTCCGGCGGTCCGGCCAGCGTGTATGAACCGGGCAGCCCAACCATTGATCCAGCGATTTTGCATAACGGCTCGCCCTTGTTAGGCATCTGCTATGGCCAACAACTGATGGCATATTTACTGGATGGGACAGTTGAAAAAGGTAGCAAGGGCGAGTATGGTTCCGCTGTATTAACCCTTGGCAATATTGTTAGTCCTCTACTGAAGGGCTTGCGGGAAACTGAACCTGTCTGGATGAGCCATCGCGATACCGTCTTTAAAGCACCTTCTAATTTCGATGTCCTGGCCTCCACTCCCACTTGTAAGATCGCCGCTATTGGTAACGACGCGCAACGCCAATATGGTGTGCAATTCCACCCGGAAGTAGTTCACACCCGTGCTGGAAAAACGCTCCTTGAAAATTTCGTCTTTGGGATTTGTGGTTGCCAGCAGGATTGGGAACCTAGCCACCGCATTCCAGTGGTTGAGGAAAAAATTCGCCAGACCGCCGGGCAGCGCAAGATCTTCTTCTTCGTCAGTGGCGGCGTAGATTCCACCGTAGCTTACACGTTATGCCTGCGCGCGTTAGGGCACGACCGAGTTCATGGCGCTTACGTCGATACCGGCTTGATGCGTGAAGGTGAAACGGAATTTGTCAAAAATGTTTTTGCGGCATTGGGTGCCACCGCCTTTCGCGTGGAAGATGCTCGTGATTTCTTCCTCGATAAATTACAAGGTGTCACTGAACCTGAACTGAAGCGCAAAATCATTGGCGAAGCCTTTGTTGAAATCCAGGACCGCGTGCTGAATTCGGGCCACTATATGGATCAGGAATGGATTCTTGGACAGGGCACCATTTACCCTGACACCATTGAATCTGGCGGAACAGCGAAGGCAGATCTGATCAAGACCCACCATAACCGAGTGGAAGGAATTCAGAAGTTGATGGAAGCGGGCAGGATTGTGGAACCGCTTAGTTCGTTCTATAAAGATGAAGTGCGGGAGATCGGTCGTGAACTGGGGCTGCCCGCGGAGTTTTTGGAACGGCATCCGTTCCCAGGTCCAGGGTTGGCCATTCGCTGCCTATGTTCAGATATGGATGCCCCGGTGACGCGCATTCCGGAAGGTTGGGTAGTGCCTGTGCATTCTGTCGGCGTGCAGGGCGATTCCCGCAGCTATCGTCCCGTGCTGGCTGTGGAAAGTTTGGAGCACGAAAGTGCCACTGAGTTGATCAACCAACTGGCAACAGTGAATCGGGTTATTGGGCTGATTGGTTCCCTGGCTCCCATGGCGGAATTATCCGTGCGACGCAGCGGCCTAACCAAAGAACGCTTGGACCGTTTGCGCAATGTGGATGCTATTGTCCGTCGACTCTCCCTTGCCGCCGGTTTTGAACGCGAAGTCTGGCAGTTTCCAATTGTGTTGATTCCACTTGGCACAGCGGAACGTCCCGATGCTGTAGTGCTGCGTCCGATCTTTTCTGTAGACGGCATGACCGCTTCGTCAGTTCCCTTGCCAGAAGCACTGCAAGCACAGTTGAAAACTGAACTGCTTGCAGTGGATGGAATTTCCGCAGTATTCCACGATTTAACCCATAAACCGCCCGCCACCATTGAGTGGGAATAACCTTCGCGGTTGTATGAGAGTAAACTAAAGGCGTGCGGACCCCCTTATTCCTATTGATCGCCATTCTTTCAGTTGTCAGCCTTAACTCGCAACAATCAACACAGCCGCCAGCGCAACAACCTGCATCGCAACCTGTTTTCCGTACAACCACCCGTCTGATTCAAGTGAACGTGGTGGCTTTGGATAAAAAAGGCAAGCCGGTTACCGATCTTAAAAAAGAAGATTTCACTTTATTCGATAAGGGTAAACAGCAAACCATCAGCTTGTTCGCCATGGAAAACAAGTCGGAACGTCGACCGCTGCCAAAGCTTGGCCCTGGTATGTTTTCCAATTACACCGGTGGAACGACGTCGCCCAACTTAACCGTAATCCTCATTGATTCGTTGAACACGCAATGGGGCGATCAATCGGCAGCCCGTTTGAAAATCATTAAATTTCTGGAGCAGATTAAGCCGGAAGATAGAGTGTCGCTGATGGTCCTGGGGCGGCAATTGAAGGTACTCCACAGCTTCACGGACGATCGGCAAAGCCTGCTGAATTCACTTAAGAAATGGGGTGGACGCCAGGAAGTGGGTGGTGTGGAATCTCCAGAATCCAGCGAAATGGACGATATTTTTGGGGGAGAAAGTGGGGCTGGTTTAATGGCAGCGGATTTCAAACAATCGCGGCGCATCATTGATTCGCTTGCTGCCATGGAAGCAGTTGGAAATTTCCTGGCGGGCAGTCCTGGCCGTAAGAATCTGATCTGGGTATCGGGTGGATTCCCATTGCAGGTTGGATTTCCGCAAATCCGTTCCGCCCCGGTGATGAACTCAGCCAGTTCTCGCGGAGTACCAAGCATAGGACCTTCCGTACCAAGGATGGGCCCTGGTCCGCCGCGCGATCAGCGGACGTTCACCGACGAAGTGGACAAAGCCATGAAGGTGCTGAACAACGCCAATGTTGCCGTTTATCCGGTGGACGCCCGTGGGTTAACCATTGACACGAATGCGCATGAAGAAATCGGCACCATGCAGGAGTTTGCATCGCGCACTGGGGGCAAGGCGTTTTTTAATCGTAACGATTTAGACACGGCTATCCGTCAAGTGATGGAAGAAACTGAGGTCACTTATACGCTGGCTTTTTACCCGACAGGGGATAAGGCTGACGGGCAACTGCACGATTTGAAAGTGAAGGTTTCGCGCCCAGGCGTATCGATCCGTAGTCGCAAGGGCTATGTAGCATCGCGACCGGAAGACAATGAGAAATCGCGCGAACAACAGTTGACGTATGCCGTACACAGTCCCATTGAAGCAACCGGAATCGTGATCATCGCAAGGGTTGTGATGAAGGAAGGCAAAGTGCAGATGCTGCTAATTGTGGACCCGAACGGTGTGAACATGGAGCAGGAAAAAGATAAAGACGGCAAGGATCGTTGGAAAGGCCGTGTCGATATTCTAATCATGCAGCGCGACAAAGCAGGCAATGATTTGGGGG
>JANMWO010000125.1:0-7533 GCA_031394025.1 Acidobacteriota bacterium | reverse complement strand
GCATCCCAAAGGGTTGCGATGGCCCATGGATTGGCTTTGTAGCTGGGCCAAGCGTCCCATAAGCTGATTTCCATGCAGGTGCGAGTGGTCATGACAATCATCCATACGAAGATGACGAGAAAAAGGATTTGTAGTAATTTTTTCATGATAGGTGATTCCTGTTGTGTCAAGGCAAAGTAGAAATGTCCTAATCCCAGCAAAGTAAGAATGTCCGGTTTTGACCGAGTGTTCCGGAGTTGGATGTTAGGTTGAATGAGTCCGCAAGGGGTCGCTCCCGAGCGGATGCCCAAGGCCGATGCTACGGAGTTGGCTCCAAAGAATCGGCACAAGCCCCTCTGCCGCCGTAATGGTTTCAGAGGGGCTTTTTTATTGCTGTATTCTTTGGTGAAGCTTCGGAGCGGAGGCCTTGGGCAAGTAAATGCGAAGTCCGCCGGGCTGCTTTTGCCCGGCGCTCCTTTTCCTGTCCGTTCCGTTGGCCAGTTAACTCTTAGCATTAGAGATCTTGATCGCCTTGCTCAAAGAAGGAGCGGGGCTATCCCAAAAGCCATCCATCCATTTGCTCTTGCCACGTGGTTTCTTGTTGCCTTTCGGAACGGGGATCTTCTTGGGTGCGGCCGCCGTTTTCGGCGCGGGCAGGCACTCTTTGATGCGTACATATTTGCCCTCGAATCGAACGGCAATCGTGCCGTTGCGGCGCGTCTCCACGCGTACTTTGGCTCGACGCATTCGTGGACGGATTTCTTCCCGCACGATCTGATGAACTTTGTTATCGTGCCGAATCGTGTAGTCGTTGGTAACCTCGCGCTCTTCCACATTAGACAAGATCGCCATCAAATCATGGTGCTTGCCCAAGGGCCGATGGGCGTCATCGGCGCATGCCGGTACGACCGTAAACTTGGCGTCCCACTCGGGTAGATATTCCGCCTCCAGGTAGGCGTTGGCCTCTTCCAGAGTTTTCGCCCCTGCTACTCGCAGACCCTTCACCAGTCGATCTTGCGCCGTTTCAAAACTGCGTTCCACTCGCCCTTTCGCTTGGGGCGAGTGAGCCGCAATCCAGCCGATCGCCAACTCCGCTAAACCACGCCCGATCTGCGTGGGTGGTAACGGCTCCTCCCTTTTGGGATGATTCTTTTTCTCCGTGGTTACAAAGATGCTGGCCTTGTCGGTATAGAACTCCAGCGGTCGTCCGAAGCGCAACAGATAGGCCTCCAAGACTCCCATGTTGGCCTCTGTCGAATCGCTTCGCACAAACCGGGCGAACAACCGGCTGGTGGCATCATCGATCATTTTGATCAGGTAGATTGTCTCGCCCCGTCCCTCTAACCACTCGTGCGTGCTGGTGTCCCACTGCACCAACTCCCCATATCGTTCACGCCGCTCGCGCCACATATGAATTTCCACTACCTTCTGTTTGTGGCTCCTCCATAGCCCAGCGCCCTTCATCCACTTCCGTACCGTTTCCTTGCTTACTACCATGGCGTGCTTCTTGGCTAAGTATTCCGAGGCTAGTGTTGGCCCAAACCCCTTGTAGACTTCTCCACTCAATATCTCGATTGCTTTTTGTTGGTCCTCCTCCCGCAGCCGCCGGTTCGAGCGGCCACGCAATCCATGCACCACCGCCTTGTCACCCAGCAGCTTCAGTCTGGAAAGCATCCGCCTTATCTGGCGCTCGCTTACCTTTAGCTCCGCAGCGGTTTGCCTCTGGGTTGTCTTCTTGTCTATGGCTTTTTTCAGAGCCACCAATCGATCTCGATCGGTCTGGGTCATCAGTAGTTGTCCTTCGTTTGGCAACTCCTAGAGTCAACCCCGTCAATAGGACATTTCTACTTTGCTCAATTAGGACATTATCATTTTGCCGTGACATCAATAATAAATGTATTGACAGCTAACGGATAATAATAGTAGACTTCCTATCTCACGTAAATAATTAAAATTGGCTCAACATAATGAAGCGAAATATTCTACTTTTCACGCTAATGCTTTCCGCAGGATTTTCTCAATCCCCCCCCCCAGCAAGTCAAGCTCCAACCGATAACTGAATCCATCCACTTCCGCCTCGCACCTGATGGGATTCGTCCTGCGCAGGTCACAATAGCCACGGGAAAGTATCTGATCCAAATCGACAACGGCCTCGTATCGGCTGATCTGCAATTCGTTCTGGATGACGAAGCTAACAAACGTGTCGCGCAAGCGAACCTCAACCGAAATTCTTCCCGCACACGACGCCAAGTTGAATTCACCACCCCTGGCCGCCACAAACTGTCCGTAGTAGGGCAACCAGATTGGCGCTCCGAAATCATTGTACTTCCTGCAGCTGTTATCAAATAAACGGGGCTCTTAATGTATAAATGTTGGCTTATTTTTGTCTTGGTCACATTGTTGGCGACGGGTCAAATCACAACGTCGACTGGTGTGGAAGATGCCGTAACGCCGGTTGCCATTCAGCCTGGCACTCCAGATGGAGTCTACAGGCTCAGCGATTTCGAGCATGTCAATGTTTACAATGGTCTGGTTAGCTCCTCGTTCCCGCTGATAGAAATCGGCGGTCGCGGAGAAGCCCGTCATACAATCCGAGTAGGAATTACTCGTCCAACATTCACAGTTCAGGTCAACCACGAGAACCATCCAGTTGCTGGAGGCAGCGGAAGTGAGGTAACGTTTACCTCCGGCGCCAACATCAGCTGGTGGCATCCATATCACGACAATTTACCTTACAGTGCCGGTATGGTTGTCATGAAACAAACTGGTGACACTGTTACCGATTGCAACGGCTCATTTCAATACGGTCAAACATTGCTCCACATAGTCTTTCTTTCGCCTGACGGGACGGAAACGCCGCTCTATTCCCCAGTGGCACCCATTGGGATGCGCAGTCACTTTTGCAGCCCCACATCCACCAGCACGAATCGCGGCCGGATTTTTCGTGCTACAGATGGATCTGGAATGGTTTTTCGCTCAGCGTATAATCTCGGCGATATCACGTCTCCCTCAACAGGTGACTATAACGCCACCATCGTTTCTGGGACCCTTTACTTTCCGAACGGTGTGAGATACGAAGTCGTTGACAGCCGGGTCAATAAGATTATTGATCGCAACGGGAACGAAGTAGCTTTTACCTTCAATGGAACTAATCGAGTCAGTCAGATCAAAGACTCACTTCAACGAACAACAAGCATTGCTTACGATCAAGCCATTGCATTTGGGGGTGTAAGCAATACTTGCGACACGATTACTCAAACCGGGTACGGAGGAGCATCGCGCAATGTTTGTGTCTGCCACATGAAGTTGAAGGATCGTCTCCGCGTAGCTTTTAGCCCCACCGCCAACATCTTCCCTGAGCTTGATGGGAGTTCATCACTAAACCGTTACGACCTCAGCGTCGTTTCCGCAATTCTATATAACAATGTAAACCCCGCACAGACGGTTGAAGCCAATCCTTCCTATCAATTCTTCTACAACCAATTCGCGGAAGTCTCTCGCATTGTTGTTCCCTCCGGTGGAGCAATGGAATATGATTACGGACCTGGGTTGCCTCAACTTACGGATTACGTTTTTGCCTCAGGACAGGTTCTAAAGAGCCAAAATGGGCGGACAATTCCATTGGTATCGAACGCGGAGCCAAGCGAAGGATGGCGCCCGTTCATCTATCGCCGTCTCCTCCAACGCAGAACTTACCGCACTGGAGGATCCAGCGCCAACAGCTCGGCAATCGAATCACAAACGGATTACAGCCGGCTGGAGACCGCCGTTGCAGCATCTTCGAGCTTTGGTATTGGAACGGATGTCGCAATAACAAATAATCAATACATAGCGGCCATCAAAAGCAGTCCCTCAATAGCTGGCACCACTCCGGTAACCACCCACCATTACTTCCATAGCTTCGCATTCGGAATCGGGGGTGTAAATCCAGTGAATAGTGGCGGTCCAGCTGCCTCTCTCAAAAACAACCTGTCAACACAAGGTAGTTCAGACCCATTCGAAGGAAAAGAATATCTTACAAAAATCGGCCCTGACTTACAGTGGGTGGAGCGCGTGTATGGCGTAAACCCGAACCTCGAGGTGGGCCAACTGTGCCAGGAAAATACAATTTGGAAGCTGAGCGGCAATACCAGCAAAACCAGCGCCAAGGTTTTCTTTTACGATCGGACATCCGCGTTGACTTTAGTGCCAATAGACAGGCAATTCAACAATCAGACTGACGTGTTTGAATATGATTTTGGTTCGGCCCCAGCAATCGCAACAGCAACGAATGGGCAAACCTATAACCTATGTCCTGCTGATTTACCATCTGTGGGAACTGCCGCAAGATGGACACATACAGATTTTAAGTCCTCAGATTCCTTCGATAATTACTTCCTATTGGACGGCACCTCCAACTCCTACTCTCCATTTCTACGCGCGCTTCCCACCAAGCAACTGGTCCGAAATGGAAATTTCGATCTTTTGGCCCAAACCACTTACAACTACGATTTATTTAGTCCGTTGGATCTTTATACTATCCAGGGGAATTCACTCTCCTCATCCGAGAACCGCAGGGGCAATCTGATCAGAACTACTCGATCCGTGAACGGTGATCAAACAACTGTTTCAACGCAGCAAGCCTACGATAATCTCGGCAATGTTGTCACCTCAACCGACGCCCGCGGATACGTGGTCTCACTAGGCTATGCCGACAGCTTCAACGGTGCGGTTCCACCTTCCTCCACGCGGGGGTTTCTGACTTCGATCACTTACCCCAAGGCTCAACCTACGGACCCTGATCCTCAAGTGAAGCGGACGATGACGTACGATTATAATTCAGGCCGACTTTACTCAGTCACCGATCCTAACAGCCTTGTCACCACATTACAGTACAATGACCCTCTGGACAGGCTCACCGACGCAACCCGCGCCGGGCAGCGAATCAAGTTCACCTATACCGATACGCCCAACGCGATGAAGGTGAGAAAGCAGGCTGACCAATATGCTGCGGACTACCGCTACAATTCGGAAACGTTCCTCGATGGCTTCGGCCGTCCCGTCCGCGAAACAAGCGGAACCGGAACCACCATCCAAGTGGAGCGCGAGTATGATGGTTTGGGAAGATTGCAAAAATTGAACCGTCCGCGCTATGGAACAAGCTATGCTGGCGCCATAGAATATGAGTACGATGCTCTGGGCCGCACGTTAAGCACCAAGAATTCTTCAGACTCATCCACAACATCCCAGAATTACAATGGCGTCGATGCGACTACCACTGATCCAAAGACTAAGAAACGCCGAACGGAGTTGGACGGCCTGGGCAGGCTTGTAAAAGTGGTGGAAGATCCTGGTGGATCCTTAAATAACGAGACAACTTACACCTATAGTGTGCTAGATAAGCTGCTAACCGTAACTCAAGGCGTGCAAACTCGCACGTTTACTTACGATTCCATCGGCCGGCTAAAATCGGCAACAAACCCGGAAAGCGGAACAGCTTTTTATACTTATGATCCCAACAGCAACTTGGTCAGCCGCGTCGACGCCCGGGGATGGACCGTTTGCTTCGGACAATGGACCGGCACCCTATGCAACAGCAACGGGTACGACTCCTGGAACCGGCCCCTCCGAAAGCAATACAGCGCTGGAGGGAGTCCAAATGTGGAACTCTGTTACGACGGTCGACGCTACGTTAGTGGAGCTTGCACTGGCACATTGGCCGCCAATGAAATCGGCCGACTCACCGCACACGGCAGCTTCCTTGCTGGAACCGCCGTTTCCGATTCCAACTTCGTCCATGATTCAGCAGGCCGCATCACTTCATCTTGGCAAAGCACGCCAGGCGCGCCACAGAGATACGATTTCACCTATGCCTATCATCTGGATTCCAAGCTTGCCCGCACGACTATGCCGGTCTCTCTGCGAAATGTTCGGAACTGTTACGACGATCAAGGCCGCCTATATTGGGTCTCCGGCTCCACGGCTCTCACTGATAGCACTTGTTCCACTAGCCCCACAGAAGCGCCAGCCCAATATTACTCCAAGTACGAAAGCTACGGCCCTGGAGGAGAAGAATGGAACGTCCGTTACGGTACTACCACTCCAAAGCTGCTGCAAACCTGCACGGACCTTTCCCAATCCTACACGGGTCTAAGAGTAGGCGCCAGCACCAATGCAACTAGCTCAGATTGCGGCAACCAAACTGGGGATCTTTTTTCAGAAAGCTGGAGTTACTTAGCGGGGCAAAACAATGGCTCCGTGGATTCAACCACTTCTCGCCAACCGGCGAGCTCGGGAGTAAATACATTACGTACTGACTACACCTACGATGCGCTAAATCGTATTACCAAGCAGTATGAAACCCCTTTTCTGGCATCCGGGACCGCAAACGCCTGGCAACTTGTTTTCAATTATGACCGGTACGGCAATCGCATTGTTGACCAAACCCAATCTTTCGCCTACAGCGAGATCGCAGCCAAGACGCTGAGTCAGTACAACAGCGCAAACCAGTTAACAAAGAGCACACAGGGTGTGTCGGCGCAGGACGTGATTTACGATAGCGTGGGCAATATGACTTACCACCCGGCGTTGGGCACGTTTAGTTATGATGCCGAGAACCACCAAACCAATGCATCCACGAGTTCCGGGTCGGCGCAGTATTTCTACGATGGCGAAGGCAAGCGTGTGAAAAAAGTGGTCAATGGCACAACTACCATTTTCGCTTATGACGCCTTTGGACAGCTTGCCTACGAATATTCCAACGGCTCATCGAACCAAAGTGGCACGCAGTATTTAGTGCATGACGTCTTGGGCAGCACGCGCCTGGTGCTAGATCAAAGCGGAAGTGTGGTTTCAAGGCGAGATTACTTCGCGTTTGGCGACGAGATTCCAGGCAGCGCATCGTTCGGCGGACGCGGTGACGCCGCGCTGAAGTTTAATCAGAGTTTTGCAGCTAATCAGTTATATACCGGGAAAGAGAGAGACTTGGAGACGGGCCTCGATTATTTCGTGGCTCGGTATATGTCCTCGGCGCAGGGGCGTTTCATAAGTGCGGACTACTCGTTGGCACCGCAGTCAGTGCCGTTTGCTGACTTTATTGATCCCCAGACATTAAATCTCTATTCGTACGTCCGAAATATCCCCCTAAGCCTCACAGATCCCTCAGGGCATTGCCTCCGCCCGAATGTTAGCTGTACTCAATATGCAGTAGGGGCGGTCAAGGCGGCAGCAAACCTTCCAGCAGATGCAGCAGACATGTTTAACGGAATTAGCGGAAGGTTGACTGGCCAAACGGTATTTCCGGTTCCCCGCTTTGAAGCTGCAAACAGTGATCAGAGTGAGGGGATGCAAGCCGCCAGTGTGATGATGCTATTGGGCCCTTTGGTTGAAGCTGGAGTCACCAAAGTACTCGAAATGGGCGGAGCAATGATTGGTGACGGAGCCACCGTCACTCGGTACATGGGGTCGGGAGAAGCAGGCGTTGCGATGAAAACTGGCGAAATCCCTAACACCAACGCAGCTGGCGAATTCCGACCTACGCACGTTACCACCGATCCGCCGGTTGGGAGCGCAAGC
>JANMWO010000114.1:0-7059 GCA_031394025.1 Acidobacteriota bacterium | reverse complement strand
TCAATCACGGCCTTGGCATTGCGATAACTGCGAATGCGGAAGCCGTCTTCGCCAGCAATTTCCATTAGATCCGCTGTCTGGTCAAGCAAGCGCGCTACTTCAATGTTCTCCATCGTTATTCCTCATTGTCTTAATACTTCGTGTGGTTCCACGTGAATCAGAACATCGGCCACCCAGGGAATTTCTTTCTTCAGAGCCAGCCTTACCCGCCTGGCAATTTCGTGCGAATCCCGAACCGTCAAATCGGGGTCCACTTCCAGATGCAGATCAACGTGGTACTTCAGGCCGGTCTTGCGAGCGAAACATTTTTCAATTGCCAGCGCCCCGTTTACGGAAAGTGCAATGCGGCGCAATTCATCCAGGCGGGCGGATTCGGGCATGGCATCGGTTAATTGGTATACCGTATCTCGAATCACACTCAGACCCAAAATACCGACAATCAGGCCCAGAATCGCCCCGCCAATGTGGTCGGCTTCAATCATATTTACAGGATCGTGCAGTGTTAAACCAAGGGCGATTAAAGCAATGGTGCTGGAAATTACGTCTACGCCATCGTTCTTGGCATCGGCAACCAGGGCGGCACTTTCCATTTTGCGACCTTGTCGCATCTTCAAAAAAGACATGCCCATTTTTGTAACCAGGGAAAGCAGCAGAGGCCACATGGCGTAGGCGGCTGGAAGAACGGGGTCGCGGCCAATTCGCCAGATACTGCGCGCGGTGATTGTGACTCCGGCCAGAGCCAGCAGAATACCAACTCCCAATGCCGCCAGAATCTCAAAGCGACCGTGCCCATACGGATGATTTTCATCGGCGGGCCGCTGGGCAATCCACAGTCCGAATAACACCAGGCCACTGGCAATTACATCGGCAGCGGACTCCAAGCCATCGGCAACTGTGGCCGTGGAATTGGCATTGGTTCCCACCCAGATTTTGGCAACGGCTAACAGCGAGCTTGCCACCATGCCGGCCAGCGCCAAACGTTGGCCCGGATGTTCGCGAATACTCACCTCTTTACTATACGGAATTCACTCCGTTTGTGAGTTTCGGCTTACACTAGAAGAGATGTCGAATCAATATACGAAATACCCCGAAATGGTTATCGACCCTTCGAAAACCTATACGGCTACAATTGAAACCACGCGCGGCACTATTGTTTGTGAACTGTTTGCCGCCGATACCCCAAAGACTGTCAACAATTTTGTTTTCCTGGCCAAGGACGGCTTCTACGATGGGACCGTGTTCCATCGTGTGATTGCCGATTTCATGGTGCAGGGCGGCGACCCCACTGGCACTGGCCGCGGCGGTCCAGGCTACAAGTTTGAAGACGAATGCAAGCAGCACCTGTCACACACCCCAGGCACGCTTTCCATGGCCAACGCCGGACCGGGCACTAATGGCAGCCAGTTCTTTATCACGCATTTGGCCACACCACATTTGAACGGCAAGCACACCGTGTTCGGTCGTGTAAAATCTGGCAAAGATGTGGTGGATGCAATCAAGCAGGGCGATACTTTGAAATCCGTTACGATTTCTGAGTAGTCGGTACCACCGCATAAACACATTGGGAGATACCGAGGAAGAGCAGTAACACCTCGCTATCTCCCAAATTATTTTCGAACAGGCCTGAGGCAAGAATGCTCAGCATGATGGCTAAAATTGCGTGCAGAATGAAACGGGCATCGCCTAAGCCCTGCGGCAGCAGATGCAAGCCACGCCAGGCATCGCGCATAATCCAAGCCAGCATCCACAACAACATCAACAGAGTAGGAATACCGCGCTCTGCCGCCGTTTGGAAGTAGATGTTGTGCAGGTGTTCGTAATACCCTTCGGGCAGTGGACCAAGCCAAGCGGGGACAAATTCTTTATTGCGATACTTCACCATTTGCGGACCAATGCCAAGTAACGGATGGGCCTTCACAATTTCCCAACCGATGGCCCAAGTGGCTTGACGATGCGAATTGGAATCCAGTGCTGCCCGTGGATGAACAATGCTGAGAGCGCGCTGCTGCACACTTTCCGGGCTAATAAAATATACGGCCACGGCCAGAAACGGAAGCGCTAGAATCATGCGTTTATCGCGATGCCACAGCAGATAAATCACACCGATAGCGGTGCCGATCCACATGGCCCGCGTCTGGGCCAGAATCAATGCGATGGTAATCAGAAGAGCAGCAGGCACAATCCACCACCAATCTTTTTTTCGGTAAACTGCAAAAAGTATAAAGGCGAGCAGTGCTAAAACGGCAATCATCATATGACCGCTGAAGGTCATCCAATGGCTCATGAATCCGGTGATGCGAGAGCCAATGTAGCTGGTGGCGAAATCAATGCCACGCTCATCGGCGTAATCCCACTTGCGGTAATACTGGACCAGTGACCAGGATGCGGAAAGTGCCGATGCTGCGATAGTGGTCAATAAAAGATTTCGGACTTCAACGGCGCAGCGGAAGGTATTTGCCACACACAGCACGATCAAAAAGACGAAGAACTTCTTGTACTGCGGCATGCCCAGGGCGGGCGTTCCAGATGCTAGACCGGCGATGATTGTGCCCAAGAAATAGAGTCCCAGAGGAAGCGAGTATGCAGGCAAGCTGAGTCGGCGACCCTGTAACAGCAACGCAAGCAAAGCCGCGCCTAAAAGAATTTGCGACGCAGCAATGGAGACAACGCTCAACGCAATGGAAAAGAAAGTGGCCCAAAACGCCGCTTTTACTAGTATTGAATTGCGCTCCATCGCTGTTGTTCCTATCGTTGCCACCATCGTTGAGACTTCCGAGTATGCCACAATTAGGGCGTTCAACTATGGAAATCTATCTACTCCGCCATGGCATTGCGGAAGATCAATCGCCGACGCAACAAGACGCTCACCGGGCGCTCACCAAAGACGGTGTTACCAGACTGCGCGAAGTGTTGACGACGGTGGCCAGTGCAGGCAATTCGCCGCAGTTGATTCTCAGCAGCCCTTATGTCCGGGCAAGGCAGACGGCGGAAATCGCCAGGGAAATTCTCAGGGTGCAACCAGAAATTGTGGAAACCCACGCGCTGGTTCCGATGGCCCAACCACGCGAAGCCTGGGACGATATCCGAGCGTTACGTTCAGAATCTTCGATCTTGCTGGCGAGTCACGAACCGCTGATGGGACAGTTGTTAGGATTTCTGCTTTCGGTCCCAGGGCTGCAAGTGGATTTCAAGAAAGGTGCCATTGCCAAGGTAGACCTGCATTCGTTCGGTCCAGCGCCGCGTGGTGTTTTGAAGTGGTTTCTGACAGCTAAACTGGGCCGATCATGACTCGCACAGTGGAGTATATTACGTTCTTTGTGGTGAGTTCGATTCTGGCGTTGGTAGTTTATCTTTGTCTATATTTTCGGCCTTAAGCCGGGCTTATATTTTCGGCCTTAAGCCGGAAACCGTTGAGCCACAAATTCCAGCGCCTGCTCACGACTTGCCACTGTTCCGTTTAGCTGCGCATCTTCCACTGCTGTCAGAATTTGTCGAAACAATTCCCCTTGGGCATAGCCCATGGCAATCAGATCATTTCCTGTAATCAAACGCGGAGGACGCAGTTCCTCTGGCTTTAATTCAGCCAGCTTCTGGCGCACGAATTGATAGTTTTCTAGACGGCGGTTGCTGGACATGCAATCCAACCGATGCAACTCCAAATGTCGGTCAAAATACGGTTGCCGTAAAAACCGCTTCAGCGTGCTTTGCTTCATCTTGGTAACTTCGATAAAGCGCATATGGTTCAACACCAGATCATGCACTAATTCCACATCCTGACCGGGCAGCTTCAACCGATTGAGAATCGTATGGCTCATTGCGGCACCCAGTTCAGCATGGCCATTGAAGCGAATGCGGTCGGTCACGGTGAACGTTGGAGGCTTGGCTACATCGTGCAATAGCACGCCCCAGGCAAGGGTTACAGAAGGCTTTTCCAGGCCATCCAGCATCAGCAGTGTATGCGTCCAAACGTCGCCTTCCGGATGAAATTCCGGTGGTTGTTGCACACCCTGCATGGCCTTCACTTCGGGCAGCAAAACATTCAGCAATCCGGTTTCATCCAATAACCGGAGGCCACGGCTTGCTCCACCTTCGGTAAGAATGCGGTTGAGTTCGTCGCGAATGCGCTCGGCGGAAATCTCAACAATACGGGGGTGAAGTTTTTGGATAGCTGCCATGGTTTGTGGTTCCATGGCATACCCGAAACGGGCAACAAAGCGAACAGCGCGCAGCATTCGAAGATAGTCTTCGGCAAAACGTTTTTCAGGCTGGCCGATGGCCCTCAGAATACCCGCACTTAGATCTGACTGCCCATCGCAGAAATCTAAAATCTGATCGGTGGCAATATCGTAGAACAGGGAATTGATGGTGAAGTCACGACGCAAGGCATCCTGACGCGGGTCAGTTTCGTAGGTTACACTTTCTGGATGACGACCATCCTGATACGCGCCGTCAGATCGGAAGGTGGCTACTTCCACTGATTGCCCTTCCCGCGTCACCAGGACCACACCGAAGTGCGCGCCAATCAACTCCGCGCCCGGGAACAATGCGGTTACTTGTTCAGGACGGGCGCTGGTAGCAATGTCGTAATCTTTGGGTTCCAGGCCAAGCAACAGATCGCGAACACAACCGCCCACCAGGTAGGCAGCGAATCCATGCGCTGTAAGGGCTTCAGCAACGTGACGGGCAAGCGCAGAGCCGAATGGAAGCTGCATTATCCTTTGGCGATTTTGGTCTTGCGCGCGGGCTTGGCTACAGACGATTCAGGCAACGGCGAAGAGTCGGGAACCGGCACGTCGGGTACAGCGAGAGTCAGTTCATCCACAATGAGGGCATCATCGATTTCGATTTCGTCGGAATCGTCATCGTCTTCCGAATCTAAATCAACATCTGTGCCACTTTTACCTAACAAAAGCTCCTCAAGCAGCGCTGCTTTCTTGAGTTCCTTCTTTGTAGGAGGCGCTATTTCATGTCGAAATTCGTGATCGTTATAACAAGAACAGCACCGTACCTTGACTGGTTGTTCTTCCACCAGAGACACAATGTTGTGGTTGGTGATTCGTTTGCACTTGATGCAGTAATCATCCAATGTGTCGCCTAAACGATACTCACGCATAGACTTTCAAGTATATCAAATGAGCGCCAATGCCAACCCGGCAATCCCGGCACCCAGCAAAATCCAAAGCGGATCCAACTTAAAGCGGATCAACAGGAAAAAGCTTGTAATGGCAATCAATGCGGTGGCCCAGGATGTAATCGCATCGCGAGCCAATGATATAGATGTGGCCAGAATCAAGCCAGCGGAAGCGAGAGTTACGGCTCTAACAATAGATTCCATTCTTGGATGATTGACGGCAGTTCCCAGCATTCGCAATAGCCCAATGATAAGGAATGCAGGCGTAATCAGCGCGCACCATCCGGCACAAGCCCCGGCGGCACCAGCAGCCATGTAGCCGACGCTCACCAAATAAAGTCCATTGGGACCAGGGCTGACACGGCCAGCCGCCACTGCGGTATTCAACTGCCGATCCGTGAGGATTTTTCTTTCCACAACCAGCTCCTGCCGCACAATGGGCAAAGAGGTCATGCCGCTGAATGAGGTCAGCGTGGCCTTGAGCAGAAGAAAATAGAGAAGCAGAGCATTCATACTTTAACGAACGCTCCATACAACGCCGCTAAGCCCAAAATCGCGATGGGGGGAAGCAGCCCCAGCGTAGCCGCTGCAAAGCTAAGAGCGACAATCAACACGACGTGAATCCGTTCGCCTGCGTTCCAGCGAGGTCGCACCATCTGCACAACCGTGAAAGCGATCAAGCCAATTACGGCGGCGATGATAGCTTGAATCACCGATTGCAACAGAAGATGTTGATGGTCACTCACGGCCAGCTTGGTAGCCAGCAATACGATAAAGGCGCTGGGAAGGGACCCAGCAGTGACGGCAAGAATCGCACCAATCCAACCGCGCATCATGTAAGCGGCAGCGGCGCTAAACGCCAGAACATTGGTTCCCGGTGTGACCCGCGCCAGGGCGAAACAGGTAGCATATTGTTGCGGTGTAATGGCCGGACGTTTTTCCACCAGTTCATGGTGCAACAAGGCCACTGTCGGGTCACCGCCGCCAAACGTCAGGTTGCCCGCGCGCAGGAAAATCTTTACTAAGTCAGCAAGGCGAATGGGGACCATGTCTGTGTTCTAGTATCATCGTAACGTGAACATTCCCGCAGCACCTAGAAAGGTGCTCTCACCCAAGAAATCATTTTCCATGTTCAATATGGAGCAAACCTAATTCATGAAACTCATGGATAACGTGCGTGGAAAGTGGGTGGTGATTGGCGTTTCAATCGTCCTTGGCGCGATAGCTATTGGGGCCTTGAGTTCGCTTTGGAAGCCTTTGAACAAACCGGCTGTGACGCAGCAACAGCCAACGCCACTCATACCCGATTCCCTGCCCCCTGGAACTGAAATCAGCTTGGAAGGGACTGTGGAAGCGCAGCAAACGGTGAACGTGTCATCGAAGGTCACCGGTATTTTATCCGAAGTTTTTTTCGAACCTGGACAGGAAGTTTATGAAGGGCAGCTCATTGCCCGAGTTCAGAATCGAAAGCTGGAATCAGAACGGGACCGGGCCAAGGAAGATCTGGAGACGTTGCAGACAAAGTTGAACAACTCTGAGAGTTCGCTGTTGTCAGCTCGCTTGGAAGCATCGCGGGCCAGGGCCGAGGCGTCGCGAGTGAAGGATGAGTTATCAAGACTGGAAAAGCTATACCAGCGTCAAGTTTCGTTGAACAACCAGGGGGCCACGCCTCGCAACAAATTCGAACAAACGCAACGGGAATTTCTGAGCGCTCAAGCCGATGCCGGAGCATCCGCAGGCAAGGCCGATATTGCCGAACAGCGCATCTCACAACTGACCAAGGAAATTGAGCAGGCGAAGAAAAACCTGGAAGACAGGAATGCTGCACTGGAAGAAGCCGAGGC
This sequence comes from Acidobacteriota bacterium, assembly GCA_031394025.1. Classification (GTDB taxonomy): domain Bacteria; phylum Acidobacteriota; class Terriglobia; order Bryobacterales; family Bryobacteraceae; genus JANXSF01. The sequence continues at coordinate 84 of JANMWO010000114.1, read as the reverse complement.
CGATTTGAAGGCTGCCGATATCGTATCGCCAGTGGATGGCATCTTCCTTGGGTCGAACGTGGATAAGGGTCAGCAGGTGTCGCG
>JANMWO010000113.1:0-5539 GCA_031394025.1 Acidobacteriota bacterium | reverse complement strand
ATCACTGCAATTTCATGACTCGTCCGATGATAGATGGCGTAACAAGCATTTAGCCCATCGACTTGACTGGTGCTATTCACTATGAACAAAGCCCTTGTTAAGGCTCTTACTCCGTTTCCGGCTCCTCCGCTAGAAGACATGTTCAAATCAAATGAGGCTCCCTGGCTACTTTGCGAGTTGACTAAAACCGTATCTGAGGGCAGGTTTGGCAAAGTACTCCTTGGAGTCCAGATGGCGCTGGAGGTGAAGTTCCCCCAACCGCTTGAATAGTTGGAATACCAACTACCGTATGAGATGCGTACACCATAGTCACCTTCCATCAGGCTTGTCCCCTCTACATAGAATCTTAACGTTAGATCTGGACCGTCTTGCGGCGTAGTTCGTGTTGCATCTTGGGCCCACACTCTGCATTGGCTGTTTTCACTGATTCCGGCACTCCAGTTTGACCAAGCACCGGAATACAGCGTAATGTAAGGCGCATCGGCAAAAATAGAAAATCTGGGGACCGCATCTCTGTTCGTATATTGAAACATGCAGCTATCGTTTGTGGGGTCGATTGCACCCACGTTGCTTGTGAACGCCTGAAAGTGATCCACGAAGTATGGCCCTTGGACGGTTTGACCGTTAACTTGCGAGGTTGCACTTCCATTCGCAAAGACCATTGTAAATAACCACCGTTGATTAGGTGCTCCTTGAGGATTCCCTTGTTCTGGGGCTATTGTGAGGGTTACGCCCTGGGAAAAACCAACGCTAGACAAGAGTGCGAAGCACGCCAAAGCAAATGCAATGCGCAAAAAATTATTATGCATGGTATTGACTCCTTAGTTTGTTTTCCCAGTGATTGTGTAGTTGAAGACCAAAGGCGGATCCTTAGGGCCTACTTTCACCTCTGTAGTTCCTCCCGCTGCGAGGTCCGTTACACCTTTTGGTCCGGTAGCTTTCAGCGCTAAGCTATTTACGATCAATCGGACTTTGGTATCAAAAGGAATGACCTGCTCGAAGGTAGTTACGGAACCTGCGGTCGCTCTTGTTGCGGATATGAACATTCCAATTGGGCTGAGCGCGCCTACCATCAAATGTGACTTATCGTCAATCACTTTAGCTAGATCAACGAATCTGACCGTGACCCGCGCTCCCTTTCTCACTCTTAATTGCTGTGGGCTGCTTAAGCCGGCAGGCGGAACCACAATTCTTTCCGAACTGTGAGGCATGTCTCCAGCAAATACGGGCTTTACCATTGCGACAGCACCAATCTGAGTCGGCGATGGAGTTGCCAAAACCCGAGGAACGAATGTTAGATTCCACTCGCAATCGTCAACATAATCGCTGTTCGGAACTTGAATGCATTGGGAATAGTCACCAGAGGGCAACTCATTGATGGTAAATGTGCCATCATTTTTTGTCGTAACTCGTTGGTTTCGACCTTGAACTGTGAAGAAATGACGGAAAGTAATTACTGCGCCAGAAACGGATTTACCTGTTTCATCGCTTACCTTCCCTTGGAGTGCGCCGTTGATGGGCTGGGGAATGCTGTTAGAAGTTATGGCAGTAGGGATTTTTGAAATACTTTGAGCCGATCCAAGGAGAGAAAACAACAAAATAGATGCAGACCACGAATAAATACGGGATATTTCTATTTGCCTCCGGGGAGTTTGAAGAAATCAGTTACTCCAGCATCAGACTACTCCTTATAAATCAAAAATGCAAACACTTTTTGATTAATGATTCGTAAACCTTAACGGAAATTATCGTTACCCGCCAATGGAATGCATCGGCCTTGGCGGAGCTACAAACTGAACCGTATTAATCTCGTGCCCGACCCACTTCTGCCGAATGTTCTCGCGAATGGTATCGGCAATGGCGGAGTCACTCGAACCATCGCGGAGCAGTCCTTTCAGGTCTGTCTCTTCAATCGCAAACAGGCAGTAGCGAAGCTTGCCGTCGGAGGTCAGGCGGATGCGATTGCAGTTCATGCAGAAAGGCTTCGACACTGACGCGATGAAGCCTACTTGTCCTATGCCGTCTTTGAAACGATACTCGCTGGCAGGAGCGCGGGGGTCGCGGTCTGGGATCTCTTCCAGGGGGCCGATGCCTTGTTCCAGCATCTTCAACATGTCGTCCTGCAGCAGCACTTTCGATTTATCCCAGAGGCCTTGGGAATCGAGCGGCATGAATTCGATGTAGCGAATTTCAATGCCTCGTTCGCGTCCGAAGCGGGCTAGCGGTACGATGTCGTCCTCAACCAAATTCTTTACGGCCACGGCGTTGATCTTCACTTTGAAACCGGTGCTGAGTGCGGCGTCGATTCCAGCCATCACCCGATCGAATTCATCGCGTCGGGTTATCTTCAGGAATTTGGCACGATCCAGGGTGTCAATGTGAATGTTCAGGCGCCGCAGACCGGCATCGTATAGCTCTTGCGCTTGAGCCGCTAATAGGACGCCGTTGGTAGTGAGGGCGATATCTTCAATTTCTTCAATGGCGTTGATTTCACGAATGAGGAACGAGAGGTTTTTGCGAACAAGGGGTTCGCCGCCGGTGATGCGGATCTTACGCACGCCTAACTTGGCGGCTACTCGCACAACTCGGGCCATCTCTTCCCAACTGAGGATTTCTTCACGCGGCATATACTGCGCGTCCATTTCAGGCATGCAGTAGAAGCAGCGAATGTTGCACCGGTCCGTCACGCTGATGCGCAGGTTGTCATGCAGACGGCCGAAGTTGTCGTAGAGGGGTGCGGTGTTCATTGAATGGCCAACATCCGCTCAATGGGCAGGCGTGCGCGTTCCATGATTTCAGCGCTGAGTTCCACGCGGGGAGCCAGATTGAGCAGCGCGTCGCGAACTTTTTCCAGCGTGTTCATCTTCATGTAGGGGCACTCGCTGCAGTTGCAATTTTCGTTATTGACGAAGTAAAAACGCTTTTCCGGTGAATTCTTTTTTAGGGAATATTGTACGCCGCTTTCGGTCATCACAATGAATTCCTGAGCATCGGACTGGGCGCAGTAAGTGATTAATGCCGAAGTGGATCCAATGAAATCGGCCATTGCCAATACAGCGGGCGGGCATTCTGGATGGGCCACGACCACAGCTTCTGGATGGGCCGATTTCGCCTCTGCCAAACGGCGGGCAGGGAAGGTGGCATGAACAATACAGGCACCTTGCCAGATGCGCATGTTCTGCCTGCCTGTCTGCTTTTGCACCCAGTTGCCAAGATTTACATCGGGCAGAAATAGAACCGGTTTATCTTCTGGAATGGAGCGCACCACGTCCACTGCATTGCGCGATGTGCACAAAATATCTGACTCAGCCTTCACCTCAACACTGGTATTGATGTAACTTACAATAACGTGATCTGGATGAAGCTTTTTAAATGCCCGGATAGGTTCGACAGGGCAGGAATCCACTAAGGAACAGCCCGCGTTTTGATCGGGAACCACCACAATCTTTTTCGGATTCAGCACTTTGGCGGTTTCCGCCATGAAGTAAACTCCGGCGAAAAGGATCACGTCGGCAGTGGTGTTTTGGGCTTTGCGAGCCAACTCCAAACTATCCCCGATAAAATCGGCAAGTTCTTGAATCTCAGCCTCTTGGTAATGATGGGCCAGCAGAACCGCATTCCGCTGGTGCTTTAGCTCTTGTATTTCTTCGGCAATGGAAACGGCAACAGGCATATACGGATTCTCTTTCTCATTGTATCCTAGGAGTGGTTGTACCCTGCCTCCCGCGTCCAAGCGTCCACCCTGTTATTGACTTATTAAGATTACTGGAGGTCCTTGCTTGTTTCAACGATCCTTACTTACTTGCACTTTCTTATTTGCCGCTGTGGCTCAAGCCCAGCAATTGAATTGCACCGCAACTGCTGTTCCTGCGCTGATTCGTTCTGAAGGAATTACAGAACGTGTGGGAGATATTGTCCTTACCTGCAATGGAGGACAACCTGCTGCCAGCGTTGTAACTGGCCTTACCTTATTTTCTACTTCCACGGTAATCACTAACCGAGTTAGTTCTGCTGGAGTAACTGACGTCCAAGTTACTCTGGAAACCACCGGCGGTCCACAGTTATTGAACACTACGACTACGCTGGCCAGTTCCAACAGCGTGAACATCAGTGGTATTAGCTTCACCATCCCCAGTTCCGGTAACGTGTCTCTGCGGATCAGTAACGTGCGGGTGAATGCCTGGCAGGCAACGGATTTGCCAGTACGAATCCAACTTGCTTCTAACGGACCGACTCCCATTCGCATTGACATCAACAACCTTACTGTTGGAATTCCTGCGCGTGGATTGTTGGCCAGTTTCTCATCTGTATTTCTATGTACACAATCCACAATCCCTGCCCCCGATAGCATTAATTTCGCCAGCCTGATTAGTGCTGGATCGCGCTTTGCTTCCATTCGGCTTACGGAAGGAGCGGCCAGTGCAAGTTCCTTTGAAAAGCGACAACCCGGATCCGATTCAGGGACCCGCATTGCCATTCGCTATAGCGGATTTCCCGCAGGCGCAAGGCTGTTTGTCCCTGACGCGATTGCAGGAACTTCAGCCACAACTTCCACAGCCGGTGGTGACCTGGGGTATCCGGCCAATGGTGGCTCCTACACGCCCACTGCGCAAGGTCAATTATTGTTGGCTAGGGTACGCAACGCGGATGTAAATGGTGCCGGTGGGAATGCAGCTTACACCCCTGGAGCCATTGGTTCCGGCACTGTGAACTTCAACGGAGCAAGCGAAGTCGTGTTGACTGGTGGATCCGGCACGGCGACGTTTGAAGTGATGGATTCGAACAATGCCGTCCGTGAAAGCGCTCAGTTCCCCACGTTCCTGGCATACACGTCGTCCAACAATGGCACTGCTGCACAAGGCAAAGTAGATATTTCCTTTGGACCAATTTCCAATGATTCGGTGGCATCCACATCCGCCCCGGTTCCGCGATTCCAAGCTGTTGCGCCAGCGTCTGATTGCCAATCGTTGGGAGATTGCAACTCTGGACTTTTCCCCATTCTTTCTTTGACGCCAGATCCGCTGAGCATAAGCGCTTTCACCAGTTCCGCACCACAAGTGCGTTATGTGCGCATCAACAACCAGGGGGGCAGTTTGTTGAATTGGACCGCGTCGGTTACATACTTGTCAACGCAAGGGACCCAGGGAGCTTCTGACTGGTTGACTCTCGACCCTGGCTTTGGCTTGAACAATGCCACTTTGCGGATTGATTACATCCCCGGGAAATTACCTGCGGGCATTTACAATGCAACGTTATTGATTGATGCAGGCCCAATTGCCGGATCTCGCAGTTTACCCATCCGGTTGGAATTGACTGATTTCACGCCGCCGCCGTCACCCTTTCCGGTGATTACTTCGGTGGTGAATGGTGCCAGCTTCGCTGCGGGACCCATTTCAGCGGGATCGCTGGTTACGCTGTTTGGGACTAACTTCGGAAATACTCCACCAGCGGTCACTTTTGATGATGTGCCGGCCACTGTTATTTTCGCCAATGCAACGCAACTTAACTTGCGGGTGCCATTTTTTGGAGAGAAATCTAC
>JANMWO010000106.1:0-15484 GCA_031394025.1 Acidobacteriota bacterium | reverse complement strand
GACCGCCAGCCGGGATCGCGAAGTGGCCAATGAAAGCGCCGATTTCGGCGGAGGTCATGGCGTATTCACATACTTCGTGGAACGCGGTATGGGCGGCGCGGCGGACGAAGATGGCGATGGCATTGTCACCGCCGACGAACTAGCCGAGTACGTCCGGACCAACGTGCGGAAGGCGACACTTGGCAAACAAAATCCCACCAGTGACAAAGGCAGTTTCGATTCCAACATGCTGCTTGCCTACGTGCCCTCACTGGTCAAGCCCGATGCTCCTCCCGCACCAAAGCAAGGCACCATGGTGCTGGAATCCAACATGGATAACGTGGAGGTCTTTGTCGATGGACAATCCGTGGGCGTACTCATGAAAGGGACCCCGTTGCGCTTGCCTGGACTCAAACCCGGACCCCATTCCGTAAGGGGCGTCAAAATGGGTTACGCCGATGATGGTCCACGCGAAGAGACTATTTATCCAGGTCTTGAGAGTACCGTATCCGTGCGGATTCAGTTTCAGAAGCAGCGCAAGAAAGCTGCCGTGGAGGAATTGGATCGGGGGTTGAAATACTATCGCGATGGTGGCGAAAGTAACTACAAAAAAGCTGTAGAATCGTTCAACAAAGCTTTGAAACTGGACCCTGATTACAGCCAGGCAGCTCTCTATTTGGGACTGGCCAGCAACGCTCTGTTCGATAACGAAGGTGCCGAAACTGCTTTCAAAAAAGCCATTGATCTGCAGCCCGATTCGGTGGACGCCCGGCTGGCCTATGCAGGCATGTTGTTCGACACAGGCAACATGGATGAATCGGTACGCCAGTTGCGAGTAGTGCTGCAACGCAACAAAGATTCCGGTGAGGCCTACTACAAACTTTCCCGCGCCTACCGCATGAAACTGGATTTTGATCAGGCTTTAGAAGCTGCAACCAAGGCAGTGCAATTGATTCCTGCAAAAGCAGAAAGCCACTTGTTCCTGGCTGAAAGCTTACGCTTCAAACAACGCTGGGATGAAAGCAAAAAAGAGTATCTGGAATACTTGCGGCTGAGTGACTTTGATAGCAAACTTGCCGGCAAATTGGATTTTTACATTCGAGGTTTTCTGATTGGCGGTGGCAAGAAGACCCGCGCATCGCAAAAAGATATCTGGAGTGAAATGCGCAGCGATGCCTACTTTGGATTGTGCGAATGTGACCAGAAAAGCAAACGTTTCGACGAAGCGATTGTCAACTGTCAAAAAGCAATTCGGTACGACCCGCAAAACCCGTTCACCAATCAAAAATTAGGAATCACGTATGCGCGAAAATTTGAACAATCGAACCGAATGGAGGATCTGGCTGCCGCTTCAAAGTATCTCAAAACCATGATTCAGTTGGCCCCAGACATGGAGGAAGCGAAGAGTGCCCGCACCATGATTGCCAGTTTTGATCAAGTATTGCAGTCCAGGCCAGAAGCAGCTGTACCCAAATCGAAATAGTTCCTGTGATACGCTCACGAGTATCATGGTTCGGTTTCTCACTTTCGCCTTTCTTCTGCATCCCCTCGCTTTCTCAGCCACACCTACCTTTTCCAAAGACGTCGCGCCCATCTTCTATAAACATTGCGCCAGTTGCCATCGTCCCAATGACATTGCACCCATGTCGCTGCTCGATTACAAAACAGCACGCCCCTGGGCCAAATCCATCCGTCAGGCAGTGTCCAGCCGCAAGATGCCGCCCTGGTTTGCTGATCCAAAGTTCGGTCACTTTTCCAATGACCCCAGCCTGGGAGCTACCGAAATACAAACCATCACGGCCTGGGTGGATGGCGGTGCGCCAGAAGGCAACCCAGCCGACCTCCCTGCCCGTCCCAAGTTCGTCGAAGGCTGGCAACTGGGCAAGCCCGACATCATTGTGGATATCGGCGAAGATCACCAGATCAAATTAGGCGAAGATGCCTACGAACACTTCACGGTGGAAACGAATTTCAAAGAGGGTAAGTGGATTCGCGCTGCTGAGATTAAGCCTGGGAATCGCCAAGTGGTCCATCATGTGCACGTGCTTCTGGTTCAAGACGATTTGAAGTTAATGGAAGTGGCCTCCACAACGAACAGCCCAGTGCTTTCCAAATTTCTGGTGCGTGAAGGAAAGCTGACCCGCATCCGCGCCGACGCCCCGGTGGTGAACGACGCTTGTGTCGCAGATCTTCCGGATTTGCCATTCCTGACCGGTGCCCAAGAAGGCGCCCTGGCATCGTTTCTGCCAGGCAGACCGCCCGATACATTCCCAGCGGGCACAGCCAAGTGGATTCCGCCAGGATCGAAGCTGGAATTTGTGGTGCACTATGCCAGTACCACCGGCAAGGCACAGACGGATCGTACCAGCGTGGGTTTCTATTTGGCATCAGGTCCACCAGAACAGGTGATGCGACGCATGGATCTGCGTAATTTCTTCCTGAGTATTCCTGCCAACGAAGATAATCACATGGTGCGCCGCTGTTACGATTTTGAGGATGACAGATTGTTGCTTTCCTTCACACCCCACATGCATTACCGGGCGAAGGATGCTACTTATGAACTGACTCGACCCAACGGCAAGAAGGAAGTTTTGTTGGCAGTGCCCCGTTACGATTTCAATTGGCAATTAGTGTATCGGCTGCAGAAGCCAATACTTGTTGAAAAAGGTAGCAGACTGATGGTTACGGTGCACTATGACAACAGCTCCAACAACGCTGCAAATCCAGATCCGAAACAAGTTGTGCGATGGGGCGATAAGACTGAAGAGGAGATGATGACCAGTTGGATTGAATACCTGGACGCTTCGGGTTCAAAGAGACAGTAAGGTTATGGCCTCAATTCTTTACCAACGCGACGGTGCCATTGCAACCATCACGTTGAACCGACCAGAGAAACGCAACGCACTTTCCCTTGCACTGATGGGCGAACTGCTGGACCAGTTGAACGAGATTGGGCGCGATGCGACGGTTGATGTGGTGATCCTGGCGGCCGCCGGTGCAGTGTTCAGCTCGGGCCACGATTTGAGCGAGATGGTCGGCCATAGCGAGGACGAATATAAGGCGCTCTTTGACCTTTGTAGCCACTTAATGACATCCATTCAAGCACTAAAACAGCCAGTGATCGCCCAAGTGCAGGGCCCTGCCACTGCTGCTGGATGCCAGTTAGTGGCCACCTGTGATTTAGCGATTGCCGCCGATACTGCGTGGTTCGCCACACCGGGGGTAAAGATTGGACTGTTCTGCACCACACCGATGGTCGCGCTGACTCGTGCCATTGGCCGTAAGCGGGCCATGCATATGCTGCTTACTGGCAGCGCAGTTGATGCCATGACTGCGGCCCAGTGGGGATTGATTAACGAAGCTGTTCCGGGTCTGGAACTTACTAAGCGGACACATCAACTGGCAAGAACGATAGCGTCGTCCAGTAGCGTGACAATGGGGATCGGCAAGAAGGCTTTCTACACACAAATCGACCTGCCGCAAACGCAAGCCTATGCGTTTGCCAGTGAGACAATGACAACCAATGCACTGGAACCGGACGCGCAGGAAGGCATGACGGCATTTTTAGAAAAGCGCAAACCCATTTGGAAGGGCCGCGACCAGTAGACTGGATAATTAATGCCCTCTTTGATTGAATGCCGTAACGTGACGGTGAAGCGCGAAGGTGTAGTTGCGCTGAACCGTTTGAACTTGACTATTGACTCGAACGAAAGTGTGGCGATTCTGGGCCCTAACGGATGTGGAAAATCTACGTTCATCAAGGCCATCACACGCGACGTTTATGCCTTCCCCACTGGAGAACCTTCCAGCGTGAAGATAATGGGCAAGCAGTTGTGGAATGTTTTTGACCTTCGTGCGCAATTGGGAATCATCACCAACGATATGTTGGCGGTTTGCGCCCGTTGGGATTATCCTGGACGGGAAATTGTCACGTCGGGATTCTTTTCCAGCATCGGCATTTGGCCTTGCCACGTGGTTACAGAAGAAATGGAAGCGCGCACAGATGAAGTGCTGCGGTTGCTTCAAATTGAGCATCTTGCCGACCGGCAACTAAACATGATGTCTTCTGGCGAAAGCCGCCGCTTCATGATTGGCCGCGCTTTGATCCATCAGCCACGCTCGCTATTGTTAGACGAACCTACCAATTCGCTGGACATCCGCAGTTGTCACGAACTGCGCGATATCTTGCGCAAAGTGGTGCTAAAAGGCACTAATATCATCTTAGTGACACATCATTTGCCCGATATTTTGCCTGAAATATCGCGCGTGGTTCTGCTGCGTCAGGGTCAAGTGTTTGACGATGGTCCGAAGCACGATATGCTTGTGCCTGCGAAACTATCGGAACTGTTTCAAACCCCGGTTGAGATTGTTCGCAAAGATGGCTATTACAATATGTGGTAGCAAAAGGACTTTAAGTGTTATGGAATCTACTCGCAGAAAATTCTTTGTAATGAGTTCGGCAGCGCTTTCCATTGGGACATCGCGGATTTTGGGTGCCAATCAACGTGTGAACATGGCGGTAATTGGATTGGGTGGCCGTGGCACCGCGCACATGAGCGAATATGGCAAGCTTGCCGATGATGCCAATATTGTCGCCTTGGTGGATGTGAATCAGGCGGCGCAAGAACGAGGCGCGGCGCTGGTTGCTCGCAACAACGGCGGCAAATCGCCGAAGACCTATCGCGATATGCGGGAAGTGTTTGCCGATAAATCTGTGGACGCCGTTTCCATGGCTACGCCCAACCATTGGCACGCTCTCGGTTGCATCTGGGCTTGCCAGGCGGGCAAGGACGTCTATGTGGAAAAGCCCGCCAGCCACAACATTTGGGAAGGTCAGCAGATGATTGCGGCGGCGCGAAAGTATAAGCGCATGGTCCAGGTGGGTTCGCAAAGCCGCAGTATTGTTCACAAACAGAAAGCCATGCAAATGTTGAAAGATGGGACCATTGGCCAACTCTACGCAGCGAAAGGACTGTGCTATAAACGGCGTCCTAGCATCGGCAAGAAACCGGAAAGCGCGACGCCAGCGGGCATCGACTGGGATTTCTTCCTTGGACCTGCGCCCATGCGCCGCTTCACAGAGAATCGTTTCAAGTACAACTGGCATTGGTTTTGGGACACTGGCAACGGCGACCTAGGCAATCAGGGCGTGCATGAAATGGATGTGGCTCGGTGGGGTATGGGCAATGTGGGATTGCCCAAGTCAGTGGTATCCACCGGCGGCAAGTTTCTCTATGACGATGATCAAGAGACTCCGAACACGCAACATGTTGCGTTCGAATACGGCAATGGGAAGCAGATTGAATTTGAAGTTCGCGGGTTGATTACTGGTGACGAAGGTGGGCTGGTGCGTCGCAACCCCAACACCATTGGCGATCTATTCTACGGTGCTGATGGATGGATGGCCGTGGATGGCGTGGGCTTCACCATTTTCAAAGGCGAAAAAGGGGAAAAGGTTCACGAAGAGAAAGCGGAACGCGGTACGGATACTGGTCTGCACATGAAGAATTTCCTGGATTGTGTGCGCAGTCGCGATTACAAGAAATTGAATGCTGAAGTGGAAATTGGAGTAACTTCAGCGGCCCTGTGCCATTTAGCGAATATCAGCTATCGACTTGGTCGACGCCTTGATTTCGACCCGACCACTTGGCGGTTTAAAGACGCCGACGCTAATAAATATTTGACTCGTGAGTATAGAAAACCTTACGTGGTGCCTGCGTCAGTGTAGGAAGCGACTCATGCTGGAGCGGACAGGCAAGGATGCCTGTCCCACCTTCGAAGGCTCTATTTACGGCTGGAATATTTATTAAGAACTGTCATCAATTTTTCGGCTCTGGCAGGAGGCGTGGCGCTGGCAATGATTTCCTTCGGGGTCATCGTCTTCCCATACAGAATGGTATTGGCATCTTCATCAGGACGCAAAGTTGCCCCTTGCAGTGAAACCCCTGCAAACAGGCCGCGCGAGCGAGAGTAGGTTAGAATTTCTGCCTTCATGGTGATGTCTGTATCGGCAGCGGCGGAACGGCCAACGGGACCCGCTGCAACCGAAGCGTCACCACCCAAAGTAAATTTGCTGGACAGTAAACGATTCGCACCGCTTTGGTTTTGCACAATCATGATGACGTCCGTTTCCGAACCGCCAAGTTGAAAGCCGAAGCTGCCGCCTTCCACCTTGATGGCAGCGGGAGCACTCCAGCCGACGTTATCTGGTTTACGACAGGCGAAGAAGCCTCTTCCAAACTTTCCGCCAATGATGAACGCCCCTTTCTTAAGACCGGGCACAATCACAATGCATTGAGCTCGATTGAGTAGGTCCTGCGGAATGGCTTTGTCTGCAATGGCCATCACTTCTGTCATCACCGAAGCAGATTCTTCAAGACGCTTTTCATGACTGTTTTGCCCAAAGGCGGCAGTTAAAGTAAGTGTTGCAATGAGGATTAGTTTCATTATTTTTAAGTATAGCGACGCTACACGGAGCTGGTGCGAATCAACTGCTCAGCATGCTTCAGCGCTTCTGGTGTAAGCCGCTGACCGCTGAGCATGCGACCCACTTCGCGAGTCCGTTCTTCACCTGTCAGCTCTTCCATGGCCGCAACGGTTCGACCCTTCACTTCATGTTTTTCCACGCGATAGTGATGATCGGCGAACCCTGCGATTTGAGCTTGATGCGTTACACAAATCACTTGATTCGATGTTGCCAATCCCTTTAAACGTCGACCAACGGATTCGGCGGCTTCTCCACCAATGCCCGCATCCACTTCATCGAAGATCAACAAATGGGGCGTGCCATGCGACGGTGTTCCCAGGCAGGTTTGAATGGCCAATGCTACACGCGATACTTCGCCACCTGATGCCACTTTATCCAGGCCACGAAGTTCCTCACCGGCGTTAGCGGACAAGACGAATCCAATTGCATCGGCTCCATGTTCCGCAGGGGAAGTGGGCGTTACTTGAATCTTGAACTTGGCACCAGGCATAGCCAACGTTGCCAATTCTTTCTCAATCTTCTTATCCAACTTGCGGGCAGCATCGCGACGCTTCTCTGATAATTTGGTAGCGGCTGCACTGTATTCCGTATCCAATTTGGACTTGCGCTTTGCCAGTTCTTCGCGACGTTCGGTGGCTGTTTCCACAATCGACATCTTCTGTTGGACATCGGCTAGAAACGCCAGGATCTCTTCAATGGAGCTGCCGTATTTTCGCTTCAACTTTTCCAGACCTGCAAGTCTGGTCTCCACCGATTCCAAGCGCGCCGGATCAGCTTCCAGCTTGCCGACGTAATCCCGTAAAGCTCGCGACGCTTCTTCAGAGGCAATGATTGCAGGGTTCAGAGTGTCCAGAATTTCTTTGACTGATTCATCAATCTTCACCAACTCCTGAAGCCTACGCACGCCAGTGCGCAATTGTGCAACCGCCGAAGCCGGACCATCGTAAAGTGCGGTGTAGGCGGCTTCGGCATTTTCACTCAAGCGGGTGACGTTTTGCAGAACACGACGGTCCGCCTCAAGCGTCGAGTCTTCATTGGGCTTCAATGCCGCTGACTCAATTTCTTTGCGTTGAAAACTCCACAAGTCAGACAGCCGAAGCTGCTCCTGCTCCCGCTTGGATAGTTCCTTCAACTCCGTATCGCAGCCACGTAACTGACGCCAAATTCCAGCCACTTCGCTTTTCAATGTTTGGGCTTGGGCGAACTCATCCAACAACTCCCGTTGTGCATCTGCATTGAACAGCCGTTGCTGATCGTTCTGCCCGTGAATGTCGGCGAGGTACGGCGCGGCTTCTCTGAGAAAGGCAATGGTCACAGGGCGACTGGCGGCGAAGGCTCGCGATTTGCCATTTGCCTGAATCTCACGTTCGATGAGGATTTCGCCTTCTTCGGTATCGATCCCGGAATTCTCCATCAACTGGCGCAGGCCTGGGTCATCGGGAAATTCAAAGATGCCAGAGATGCGCGCACGGGTTGCTCCAGTGCGAACCATCTCAGCCGAAGCACGCCCACCCAGCAGCAGACTGACAGCATCCACCACAATGGATTTGCCGCTGCCCGTCTCTCCGGTGAGTGCATGAAATCCATGGTGAAAGCGGACACGCAAGCGCTCCACGACAGCGTAATTTTCCACGACAAGTTCTACAAGCATTGGTTACTCTTCAAGCTACCATGACCCTATCTCTTGCGATGCAGCGAACGTTGCGTGGGAAGGCCTCGACGAAACTATCACGCGGAGCATGTGCGTAGAATTTGGTGAAGCAACGCGGTGAAATCTTCTTGTTCAAGACTTTCCATGTTTCGCAAGAAGTGTTTCGAGGGGGCTGGTTGGGAGCCTGAAGCTGGTAGTCTTTAACAACCGGATTGCTGAGGCAAAATCAATCAAGCCACGTTCCGCTGCAAGATCGAGCACGCCCAGCGTTCCGGTGACCAAAAGACCTCTTCGTTTGGCTGCACGTGAACCCGTGCGCTCGTCTATTAAAAGCAGATCGGCGTGAAGTGCTTCGGCAAGAGCAATGGCGGCGGTCTCTCCTTCATCTAGACCTTCCACCGGATCATCCCCGAGTTCCGATGTTGCATGTATTTCAAGCCATGAAGGAGGATTCAATATCCAGATACGCACCTCTAACGGTGCATCAAGGTGTGCCAATTCGGTTTCCACTGCGTCTGGAAGTACCACTCTTGCAAACAGCCGAGGAAGAAGGTCAACGTGTCCGATTAGGATGAGGTAATTAATAGGGCTGGTGTCAGCAATAACCAACTGCATTACTTTAGAATCCAAGGCTTTTCAGTGCTGCCCTTTCCTGCAGGAAATCTTCTAGAGTGTAGTCTTCATATACATCATGAGCCTTGAGAAATCCGTCCAGTTTCCATCGGGTACCAAAGCCCAACAGACGCCGCAACTCGGGCTTGGTGATCCGGGCTTTCTTGAATTCTTCGAGAGCAAAGCTTTCCAATGCACGGCGCGCAAGGTCGACACCCGCTTCAGTCAGGTGACAGGCGATATCATCAGGAATATGGACAGTCACTTCCATGAATTAACCCTAGCCCGGCAGCACTGAGGAGTCAAGTACTTACTCGAACGTGACTTTCTTACGTCCGGCAACATAGAGCGAAAACATACTGGACTATTGTGGAGAAGAGCAAAACTATCCACGGCGCATGGTAGTTACAACGCGGTCGCCAGCTCGACTGGATGTACGATGCGAAGCTGCGCGAATTTTGAAAATCCCGGATGTTGATGGTCAGCAAGTGAGTAATGCTGTGAACATACATACTATAGCGAGCACTGTACCATGCACCTGGGCACTTTTGAACTGATGGATGTTGAGAACCTGCCTCCTCTACGCTGATTCGCCCCTTTACCGCATTCTCTATTACTTTGATTCGTTGTAGTTGCTCTTGGCTCAAGGTCACCCTCTACTTTCGCCGGAGAGGACAAAGTCGCTGAGCAGTTAAGGAGTGACATTATCGCTGAGCAACTACACGCTGAGCAACAACACGATCCTCTGTGCCCATTGACCACTCCGTAGAATTTGCTGGGGTAAAATAGGGTTATGAGCACTACCACTCTGGTCCCGGTCCAAGAGTACCTCCGCTCCTCGGAGAAACCCAACTGCGAGTATCGCGACGGCGTGCTGTATCCCAAACCAATACCTACAACATTCCACGGTCTGATCCAATTCATGTTGGTGGTCATGCTCCGCCAGTTGGGCCTCCAAGCGGCCCCGGAAGTGACGGTCATGCTGTCTCCCACAAAATACTTAATACCGGATGTGATAGCCGCACAAATCCTTCAGAACCCCTACCCCACGGAACCCGTTTTGCTCTGCTGTGAAATCCTGTCACCCGAAGACCGACTCGGTACGATGTTAGCCAAGTGTGAGGAATACCATGCTTGGGGCGTGCCTTTCTGTTGGGTCATCGACCCTGTCAAACGCACCGCTTGGGAATATCATTCCGCCTTCGAGCCTGTAAGGGTGACCGCAATACTTAGCGCGGGTGAACTTGAGATTAGTTTGGATGAACTGTTTTCTGCCCTTCCCACCGCTTCCCAATGAAACTCTGAACAGGGTTGTTACAGCGTCGATCCAGTTCGCTTTTATTCTTTACAAGACTCTGAATAACGTCCAGGTCAAGATGCCAAAATCAAAAGAGCTCCGTTAGGAGCTCTTTTGAACATCACTTTATCAATCGGGCCTCTTGAATATCCCACTCTCGGGTAGGGACCATTTCTGGTGGTATCGACGCCACAGCCCTTTTGGAGCTATTCCGTTATACGTCGACAATTAGAAGATATACCAATTTGTGCCACAAATTCAATCCTTTACCATGTTACAGCCGACGCTATGAAGGAAGGTGCAGCGCGGCACGCTTGCTCTCAATGGCCCAACGCTAAATGGCGAGGGCGCTTGTGGCTCAACATCAGAAAGAGGTTAGTGAAAACCTTCGCCCGCCAAACGCCTTATCTTCCCCAACGAAGGCCGCGAATGGGAACGCCAAAATGGAGAGAAGGTAGAAGACCGGACTTGTGTCGGCAATGATGAATTGCACTACAATCCAAGGCGCTGGAAGCCTGCCAGTTCACTTTCAAGGTCATCCATTGTGTATTCAATCCAAATGTTGTGAGCCTTTAAGAAGCCGTCGATCTGGTAGCTAGTTTCTAGGCCCAGCAGACGCTGTAGATCGGGCTGATTAAGATGTCCCAGCCGGTATTGTTGCGCAACCAACGCCTCAAGGGCAAACCGCGACAGATCACCGGTCATTTGGCTGGCGATGTCATCAGGAATGTGAATGGTTACATCCATAAGTCCACCACTACCTTCCCCAACGCAGGCGCAACGCCAACTGAATCTGGCGTGGGGACTTCGACGATAGCACCTTTCCAAAAGTAGAAGGCTGATCGGCGAACAATTCTGGCACGTCAAATTGGGTTCGATTGAAGAGATTGAATGCTTCCGCGGCTGCATCCAAACTGATCCGCTCGCTTAACTGGAACTTCTTCGACAGTGCGCAATCCACTTGCAACAAGCCTTGGGCGCGCAGTACGTTGCGGCCTGCATTTCCGAACTGATACTGCGGGGCGATGGCGAAGGCTGACGTCTCAAACCATTGCGCCGCCGTGTGCGGATCAGCTCGCTTCAGCTTTACGACGTTGGGTCGATCACTGCCGAACACTCCACCGGCATTGCCGCTGTTGGAATTGTCAAATCGTAGAATTGGGGTGAAGGGCTGACCTGTTTGCGCCGTGAAGATTGCGCGGAATTCAGTACGCTTGAACCAAGGCAAGTGATACACCGGAGCCGCTGTGAGGCGATGGCGAATATCGAAGCTGGATGCCGCCCGTTCAGCATGGATATTCTGACTATCCTGCGGAAAGTTTTTATCGCTGCCAGTGCCTAGGAAAGCGGAAGCACCATCCATCGATTTGGCGTAGGTATAGGCAGCAAGCACTGAAAGCCCGTGACCCATGCGACGATCCAAATTCATCTGCAACGAATTGTAGTTGGAGTTGCCTGCGGTCTCAATCCAAAATATCCCGCTGAAATTACGGTTCGGTCTGCGTGCAGCCACGTCGCCGGGGCCCGGCCTGGGCTGATTCAAATCACGAGATCGAACCAGGTCCGTACCCTTGCTACCAACGTAGGAAACGTGGAATGTTGTCAGTGCACCAAGGCTGCGCTCTATGGCGAAGCTCCAATGTTGCAGGTAGGAAGTGCGCGCATCGGGACTGACGGAATTTGGCGAGGGCGGCGGCGTTATGCCCCCTGTGAATGGATTCGTAAGCGAAATTAGACTGGTTGCCGTTGGAAAAAATACACGGACTTGAAAATACGGGGGATTGAAATATTGCGATGAATTGACGACGAACATTCCCGAATCGTAGTAGATGCCATAGCCGGAACGGATCACTGTTTTGTTGTCAAGATTCCACGCGAAGCCAATGCGCGGAGCCCAATTGTTGCGGTCTGGCTGCATCACTGTGCGGGGCAGCCCGTTGGTTCCCACTCGCGAAATCTTTCCCGTTGCCGGGTTCAATGCGGCCATTCGATCATAGGGATCTTTCGGTGGCGATGCGTATTCGTAGCGCAGGCCAAGGCTCAACGTAAGTCGGCGAGAAAGCTTCCAATCATCTTGTAGATAGGGTGCTGTGTATGTGGTCCGCAGAGTTTGCGGATTGTCCGATTGTGCCTGAAGGGCGAAGGATGGAAACCCCAATAATAGATCGCTGATGCCTGTTCCTGAAATGGCTCCTGAAAAAGAAAGTGACCCTCTTGAGAAGTAATCTAAGATGGCATTGGCTTGCCATTCTCGCAAATCTAAACCCATTCGAAGATGATGCTTACCTCGCAGCCAATCCACCCCTTCACTGATCTGATACGTGTTGGTATGACGGTAGAGAGGCAGTACGTTGGCGTCGCCAGCAGCAGAATATCCGGCCACATTCACTGCTGGATACCCAAAATCACGGGGCTTCACATTCAGCCAATTCACGCCCCAAAGTTTCCCGACATCCACTTGATTACTTTCCGTGAGCACGCTGCGATAGCTGCGCGTGAAACCAAGTCGCAAGGTGGAAATCAGATTCGGACTGAACACTCGCGTGTGCTGCGCCATGGCGTTATGGGCGGTGTTGTGTACTAGATCACCAAAGCCGGGAAGACTTCGGGAATCTTCCGTATAAGGCTCCAGCAAATCGTCCAGACCATAGCTATATCGCAATGAGAACGTGTCCTTGTTCGAAGCCTGCCAATCCAGCCGCCCACTGCCTTGCGCGCTGCTATCCCGCAACAACGGCTGACTCAACAGATTTGCGCCCAATGCCGTCTGGTTCGGTTGTGGAAACAACGCCAGAATATTACGCGCCTGCGGGTCAATGCGTGATGCTGGAATCATATTGCCGGGAAATGGCTTGCGAGTGAATGGATCAACAATGGCAGTGGCAATCTGGCCGTTACGTTCGGCAACGGATGGAACGGAACCCAAGCGGTTGAAACCCTTGCGTTCTTTTAAGCCTCCGAAATTCGCGTAAAAGAAAAGCTTGTCTGTTGCGATGGGGCCACCCAATGACGCGCCATATTGGTTGCGGCCATACGTCGCCTTCTGTGGACCTTCAAAGTAATTGCGCGCATCCAGAACCCGATTGCGGAAATACTCATTCAACTCACCACTAAACTGATTGGTCCCACGCTTTGTCACCACGCTTACTTGTGCTCCGGCGGAACGACCCTGATCGGCACTATAGTTGTTTGTTGCGATGCGAAATTCTTGGATAGTTTCCACGGTGGGCTGTAACAGGTAACGATTGTTGTATGGGTCGTTGTTATCCACCCCATCAATCAAAAACTGATTGAACTCTTCGCGAGCCCCTGAGGCGTGCATGGAAAAGCTGCCCCTTGAAGATAGTTCTGAATTTTCAACGGGCGTGGCAACTCCACTGGACAACAGCGCAAGCTGCAGAAAATCTCGCCGATTCAGCGGCAGCGATTCAATGCGAGATTGTTCTATAGTTCGTCCACCCTCGGCAGATTCAAGGCGCAGCCCAATGGCATCGGCTTGAACAACCATCACACTATAGACACCGCCTAACGGCATGTTCAAGTCAACACGTCGGCTACTTCCCACGTCCAGTTTCAGGTCGCGGATTTCCAACGGGTTCATACCTTCTGCCTTCACGCGCAAGACATAGGTGGCCGCTGGCATGGAAGAGATGGAATAGTAGCCATTGGCATTGCTGTCAACCGTGCGCTTCACTCCACGATCCTGATCTTCCAGTTCGATCTTGGCCCCATGAATCATCCTGCCAGATGGATCAAGAACATAGCCGCCGACAGATTGCCCCCATCCGCAAACGATTGTTAGCGCTGTCAACGTGCCCAAAAGCGCAAAACGAAAAAGCATCTAACTAGGATAGAGAGAAGTTTCCCCAGAAAGCCACTAACACTATGTGCCGAAAACTTTGCGCGAACCGTTACTGTTGCCCGCCATCCTACTGGGATTGGGAATTGTTGCTTCACACTTGTTTGATTTCTCAACAAAAGAGGCAATTTCATCCACCCTCTGGCTAGGCTTTCTCTGTTTATTCGCCTTCTGGCGTGGGTTGCCGAGGGCCACGCGGATGGCGGGAATCGCAGCATTTTTCTTTCTAGGAATCTGGACGGAATTGGCACATCGTCCCAAAGCATCTTTCACCATGGATTCCAACGCCGATGAAGTGATCACGATTGAAGGCTGTGTGGTGGAACCGCCTAGCTTTTCCGATGGACGGGAACGTTTGGTTTTGGAAATGGCCCCCGGTGCCCGAATGCGACTCACGTTGAATGTTCGTGAGGGTCAACAGCCGCCGCGACTGCACTATGGGGAGCGAATTGAAACTGGTGCGCGAGTCCGCAAGCCTCACAACTTTGGAAATCCGGGAGCTTTCGATTTGGAGCGATATCTGGCCAATCAAAACATTTATTGGACTGCGTCATCGCCAATCGCTGAGCCCGTAAAAGTTCTCGGGAAAGGTTGTGGAACCGTCTACTACAGTTGGCTGTATTGGATTCGGGAAATGGCGCTGGAACGGATTGAATCGCTGTACCCGAATGACGTTTATGCATCGGCCATGATGCAGGCAATCTTACTTGGTGAAACCGGCAAGGTGGAACAAGTCTGGACAGACTATTTTCGTCGCACAGGGACGTATCATGCTCTTGTCATTTCAGGCATGCACTTGACGGTGCTCACTTGGGTCTTGCTGGAATTGATGCGCGCGGCCATGGTGAAACAGTTTTGGAGGTTGGGTTTGACTCTGGTGGTGGCATGGACCTACGCTTTGGTTTCAGGCGCAACACCGCCTGTAATTCGTGGTGCTGGTGGATTCACGTTGTTCATCATCGCAGGGCTTGTCTTTCGCAGAACCCGTCTGTTGAACTGCTTGGCAGGCGTGATGATCCCCTTCTTGCTTTACGATCCGCGCCAACTGTTTGAAGCCAGTTTCCAACTTTCGTTTCTTTGCGTAGCTGCCATTGGCGTGTTTGGCGTGCCTGCTCTGGAAGCAACTACCGATGCCTACAAGTTCGGATTGAAAAACTTTTCAGATCCCAACATTGATCTCCGTCTGTTGCCGCGCGTTGCCGCATTCCGTTTAGAGGTCCGGCTGATCGCCGAAACCGTCGCCATTTGGACTTCCATCCCATTGCTATATATTCACCGATTCCTGGTGGTTGTGGGTATGGTGTTAGCTACTATTTGGGAGACCATCACTTTAACATTTGTGATTCAAGTAGCATTGGCAGTGCCCATGGTGGTGTACTTTCATCGACTGTCTGTCACCGGCTTGACCGCAAATATTTTGATTGTCCCTGCGCTTACCATGACCGTTCCCATTGGCTTTGCGGCCATGTTCACAGGCTGGCATTGGTTGGCTCAAGTGGCGCGTTGGCTGCTTGATTTTTCTCAAAATGTGGCCGCTTGGCATATTCGCTGGGAACCAAGCTTCCGCATTCCGACGCCTCCGCTGTGGCTGGCCTTGGC
>JANMWO010000103.1:0-2553 GCA_031394025.1 Acidobacteriota bacterium | reverse complement strand
GGCTCACCTTCAAATCCCGCCCAGGCTTGCGGACACGCAACGTCGGTTCTGTATCTTTACGCGCTTCAATAAAATAATCGTCAGTCAAACGTACTGGCTGGCCGTCATCCATCGCTGCTATATAGTAGAGCCCGTCTTTCTGAATAGGTACACGAGCTTCTAACCAATTTCCTTCCTTGGCCTTCACTTCAATCTTCTTGCCATCATCCAACATGAGGACGCCAGTGGTTAACGGCTTGTCCGTTTCAATGGACAAGATGGCCTCAGTCCCAGCCACCGCACGCAGGTCGCCAGCAGGCTCTTCGCTGACTGCTTTCAGCCCCAGCCATGCGGGATACTGATAGGTAACCTTCATGCGCTTGACCCCAGGAAGATCAACGGCGGTCAACGTAAATGTTGCCGATTTTGCACCAGCCGCTTCCACGTAATAATCCACGCTTTCCGGCAATCCAGAGAACAGAAATTCGTACCCATTGCTTTGCCCTTGCGGCAACATTGGAGCCTGTTCCCACTTACTGCCACTGTGATAACGAGCGTACATTTTTACAATGGGAGCATGAAATCCTATCAACTCAGCGGACACCATTTGATCTGTCTTGCGACGGACTTTGCGGTTGCCCGGTTTGATGGTGATGCTTTTGGTCAAACCGATACCAGGCGTGTCAATGCGTGGTGGACCGGCCCATAAAAGATTCGCTCCGGCACCCAGATATCCAGGACCGGCAAAGATCAACCAAGTCAAAGTGCCCACCAGTGCCAGTGCCGCAGAAGCGAAGCCTGCAATCCACGTTGAGGACAAAACTTGTGCTGGTTCCACACGCGCCGCCACCTTCAAAGCATCGGCAGCAAGCAGTGGCAAGAACGGATCGGGTATCGCCTGATTTTCTTTTTCGGCGAAGGTCACCAGCCGCTCGCCAAATTCAGGGAACTTGGCTTCCACGCGATGTGCCGCGCGTCTGCGATTTAATGCCAGCAACGGTGCACCCAGGCCAAAGCACAAGGCTATGGCAATGGAGAGAAATAAAACAACTCGTGCGGCAATGACAAAGTTGCGTTCAAACTCGACGGAGTTTAACAGCACAACTAATGCCAAGGTGGCCGACAACGCAGCCAGGGCGGCTATGGCCAGACCGCGCGCCGTGGTTCCCCAACGGAATCGGCTTTCAATTTTGTTCAAGTACGCGGCTAAGGACTCTCGGGGATTCATGCGGCCTCCTGCAAATTCTCTACTTCGTCATCCTGAGCTTCACCTCTATCCAGATGCCGCCCTGCTACAAAACTTTCTGCCAACACAGCCAACAACAGCAACACCAACAAAGGACGCCAATAGCTTACTGGCTGCGGTTTTTCAAAATCCGGCGCGGTCGATTGCGCAGAGGCCGCAGCCCCCGTTTGGCCTTTATTTTCCCATAGCGCAAGGGTCTCCTGAGGTACTAAGGCCAGGTTCGATTCACTACGCGAGGCGTTTACAGCCACCATCGATTGCCTGCCTTGCGCCCGGCGGATTTCATAAAATCCTTCGCGATCCAGGTTTACAGTTTGCGCTTTTACTGACTCTTCCAAACTTAAAAGTCGCTTACCATCGGGGTCCAAAACTTCTACACTGGTTGCCCTTTCACGAGCCGTGCGCAATTCCAGCGGTGCCCCAACAGGCATGCTGGTGGCCGATTCCGTCTCCCTAGCCAGCAACCGGGCCGACTGTTCCACGAGCGGCAGAAACGTTGGATGCAGGGGCAAATCGTTCGCCACATTATCTAATGCCGAAGCCAACACCATCACCCGACCTTCACCCAGTTGCTTTTCTGCCAGAACCCAGCCGCCATCGGAAACACGAGCCATGTGCCGCCAACCTTGCCCTTGCACATTGACCAATTGAAAGAATTTCACACGGTCCAGGCCAGCGGACTTGGCGATCACGGGATTGGTTGTGTCCGTCCAGGTGATGTTGAAAAAACGGTCACCAGATCTTTGTGCGGTACGCGTGCCATCGAGCACGTCACCGGTTAGGGGCAACTTTCCAGCGGCAACTGTTGCGCGTCCCAGGGTAATGAAAACGGCACCACCGCCGGATACATACCGTTTCAACGATTCTTCAAAGCCTTGGGACAAGGGACCGGGATCGGACAATACGATGAATGCAAATTTCTCTGGAGACTGATTTCCTGCTTGCCCCGTACTGACTACGTCCATGACAAAGTTGCCACTGCCAGCAGATTCCAGAGCAGTGCGGTAGTACAACGCCGAACGAGAATCTAAATCGGAATGAACGAAAAGTACGCGGCGCGGATCGGCCCGCTCCACAGCAAAACGAAAGACATCATCAGCGGGAAACTCATCGGCAGGTTCAATGCGAATTTCGCATTTGTTGAAGCCGTAGCTGCTATCCAGCGATACAAACTCAACTGAGGCGCGCCCATCAGCGGCAATGTCCACGTTCTTAGAATCCAAAGTTTTGCCGCCTGCAATCAGTTTCACCTGTTTCTTTGTGGCTTGAGTTCCAAAGCCTGCAATGGTTGCTTGTACTCGAACTTTCTTAGTGTCAAAAATGCGGCC
>JANMWO010000065.1:0-2999 GCA_031394025.1 Acidobacteriota bacterium | reverse complement strand
GTGCCTGGGAAACTTCTGAAATTGGGAAACCTAAGTGGCATTGGGCGATTCCGCCTGCCTCGGACTGTCGCAATTGAGCGCTAGTTGGCACGGACTGGCAAAATCGACGTCGCGTTGATTGCGCATTCGCCCACCGCGTTGCTGAGTTGTAACTGCAAAGATTGAGCCTTGTTGAGAAGTTCTGCGGTAACCAGGATAGTCAGTTGATTGGGGCCGAGGAAAGTTGGCTGATTGCAGCTTCTAGATTGGCCACCGGTTTCATCAAAGAAGCAGTAGCTTGTAGTGTTGCTGAAGCCCGTACCATTGATCGTCAAAGTGAATGCCGGTCCATTCAAGGGGGCTTGAATGGGGGAGATGTTTGTTACTGTAAACGGGTCTTGCGTTGTATTCAGCACGGCTCGAATGGACTTGCTCGCATCGATTGTGACCACTGTTTTGCGGTCGGTCCCCGCAGCTTGACCTTCCCAACGAACGAAGTTCCAACCAGCGGCAGGTTCCGCCGTGACCGTTACTGCAGTACCGCTGTTGTAATAGTTATCCACCGCTGCCGGTTCCAAGCGGATATTGGCGGCGCAGGCTTTGGCGTTCACTGTAGCACCTAGCGTAAATTGTGTAGCGAAGTTGGCCGTCAGGGTGGTATTTGCAGCGGCTTTAATATCGTGAGATTGTGCACCGCCATCACTCCAGCTCGTAAAGACGGATCGCGCGCCGGAATCATCTCCATTGGAGGCTTGTGGGCTGACCACGTTTATAGTGTGGTTGCTGCCGTCAGTCCAGGCGGCGTCGAAAGGGAGTGCGAAACCTTTGGCACCTGTGAATTCCACACCATCGACGTTGATTTTCAGACCGGCAGGATTGGTAGTTATGGCCGTTACGGTGTTTTTAGTGAAGCGAGCCGTCATGCGTTGCGTCCGGCCTGCACGAATCGTCTTGGGATTGGTGCCAGCCGAACTTGCGGCTCCTTGAAGGTCCCAACCATAAAAATTGAACCCAGCCGCCGGGATTGACCGGATGACAACCGGTTGATCGGCGTAGTAGTAAGAGCTGCCTTGAAGAATTGCCGCCGCTGTTTCAATGCGAGTCTGGCCGCTATCCGCAGGATCAACGGCGAGCTCGATTAGGTTGCCCGCAGCAACTAACTGTCGAAAATTGGCGAGATATATCGTGGCTTTGGGGCTGGTGATGGGAAGGACCAAGTCCGAACCGTCTCCCGGTGCCGCAGTTATCGTATGGCGAGGTGTTTGGGGTTGATCGACATTGTATGGCAAGTCATTCCAGCGGCCGAATGCGTAATCGTTGCCATTGAGTCTCTGAAACTGGAGATTGACAGGTACGTCCAAAACGTGACTGGAATTTGGAGTCCAGGTGAATGTTGCTTGTGCGGAACCACCCGTCACAATCAAGTCATCCGCACTAACCTGCAACCCCGGAGGGTTGGTGGCGACGGAAACCTGCACCGGGGCAGCACTGTATAAACGGCGCACAACGTCGATGTCGCCAGCCGAATATGTTGGCGAAACGCCCACGGGCATTCCCGTTGGAATGGTCTCCATAGTCACGTCATTCCGATCCACAGCGAAAGTGGTCACTTCGTAATGCATGATGGAAGCCGTGTCGTAAAAGCCAAAATCTACAGAGTTGCCGGGCTTGTCGTATTGTGAGCGGTTAGAAATGTTTGCCCAGTTGATGCGCACGTAGCCATCGCGATCAGCGCGACTCTGTTCGTGTTGTAAGCCAAGCGCGTGGCCCACTTCGTGCAACAGGACAGCAACGCAAATACTTTCCGCCCCGTCCTGGTAGGTGCCAGGGATGGGCTGCATTCCACCCACGCGGCCTAAGTTGGATTGAGCCGCGCAGCCACCTCCTCCGTTTACCATCTGAAATTCAATATAGTCCAGTTGGTTGGTACGCTTTACGAATTGGATCACGCCAGGAAACGTCTGGTTGAAGACGCGGACGGTTTCCTCCGCCTGCGCAAAGTTGTTGGGATTGGTGTATGGAACCTCGCTTGCGTTGCCGACGCGAGGCCAAAGGCTCCCCGCAGTCTGGCGGATAGAAATAGCGGATCTGGTTGTGCCCGATTTGACAGTTCGGAAATTCGCAGCACTTCCAACAATTATGTCGCCCTCAACCACCGCAAAGTCGCCCACAATTTTGGGCGTCTGGCCCATCAGCGTTACCGTCCCAATAAGAAACGTCAAATATCTACAACTTTTTACGAAGGCCATCAATTAGCTATTACTCTCCCAAGCTACTTATCGGAGGGGACAAGGAAAAACTGAAGAACTTGTCGATAATTTTTATGGGCGCTAAGGGAAAGTTTAAAAAGGACTTAGGGTTTCCTCTGATCTCACAGTCAGGAAGATGGGGCTGCCTTGGGACTAATTTATGTTACAGACTCTTTTTACATCTGAGCTCAAATCCAACCGCACCAGGAAATCGTTGGCAATCGGCAACTTAACCTTGGTTGGCGGAATTGGCTCGGGTCAAACCGTAACCGGACTGGCAGCAGTTAGCGATGTGCCTGAGCCGGGTAGTCTGAGCCTCCTCATGATGGGAGCGGCGGCAGTCCTGGTGACAAGACGGAAGCGTTAACATAATCAGATATGGCTTGGTTGGAACCGGTAACCCTTAAGAACGAGCACGCGCTGCTGGAACCACTTTCGCTTGATCATCATGACGGGTTGTGCGAAGCCGTTAGCGATGGGGAGTTATGGAATCTCTGGTACACCTCTATTCCAACTCCCTCCGGGATGAAAGCCGAAATCGAACGGCGGCTTGGTTTACAGGGGAATGGGACGATGTTGCCCTTCACTGTGAAGCGCGCATCGACCGGCAAGATCGTTGGCATGACGACCTATATGAACGTTGACCGGGTTAACCGTCGAGTGGAAATCGGTTCGACATGGTACGCGCTCTCCGCGCAACGCAGTTCGCTGAACACCGCCTGCAAACTCCTCTTGCTACGGCACGCTTTCGAGGCGGAAAACTGTATCGCA
>JANMWO010000040.1:0-9097 GCA_031394025.1 Acidobacteriota bacterium | reverse complement strand
ACCCAATGTTTCCATGGGGATGGTGC
The DNA here is from genome assembly GCA_031394025.1 of Acidobacteriota bacterium. Taxonomy (GTDB): domain Bacteria; phylum Acidobacteriota; class Terriglobia; order Bryobacterales; family Bryobacteraceae; genus JANXSF01. The sequence continues at coordinate 9,071 of JANMWO010000040.1, read as the reverse complement.
CGCATGGAACGTTGCTCGCGGTGGTGAAGTTCGACACAATTCATGCCGACCGTCGCGGACAACAGGTGAAACCAGGCACATACACCATGCGCTATAGCTATTTCCCTGAAAATGGCGACCATCAAGGGGCCGCCCCGCAGCGCGATTTTATGTTGCTCACGCCCGTGAAGATGGATAAAGATCCTGCTGCCACTCCAAACTTTGAAACAATTGTCGATTGGAGCCGCAAGGCTTCGGGTACTCCTCATCCCTGCGTCTTCAGCTTCTGGAAGGAAGATCTTAAGAACTTTAAGCCCGATACGCTTGAACAACAGGGCGAACATGACTTCGTCCTGATGCACAAGCTGGGGGGGACCCCCATCTCTTTAATCCTGGTGGGAAAAGCTGAGGGTTAAGGAAGCCTTTCCGGTCCTAAAACTAACGTGACCGTTGCTTTTCTGGGAGCTCTGTACGTTGCAATGCTGGCCCGGTTTCGACTTCCTCTACTTGTAATAGCGCAATCGGAATATATTTTAGGACAAATAATTTCACCCAGATTGCGATAATCAAGCGTGAACTGGTTTTACTGGTCTTTACTTTCGGCGGTGTTTGCCGCCTCAACTGCGATTCTTGCCAAATCAGGAGTGCAAGGAATTGACTCCAACCTGGCCTTGGCTATCCGCACATCGGTGATTTTATTTTTCACCTGGGCGATTGTGTTTGCACGCGGCAGTGCAGCGGGGATTTCGGCACTATCGCAACGAAACTGGTTGTTCTTAGTGCTATCAGGAATTGCCACAGGGCTCTCCTGGCTATGTTATTTCCGGGCCTTGCAATTAGGAGACGCCTCGCGCGTTGCCCCTATCGACAAGCTGAGCGTAGTGCTGGTGATCCTGTTTGCTGCTCTGTTTTTGAAAGAACCATTGACAGCCGGTAAGGGGGTTGGAGGATTGCTGATTGTGGCTGGGGTCTTGTTAGTAGCCCGCGATTAAATTCTTGCGAACAACCCAAGTGGTCATGCAGCGTTGATTCTGCACCACAGTGGTTTTCAATGGGTCCAGCAATTGCCCACCTAACTCTTCGGTAAGCTTGACCAACAAACCCTCGTCAACCAGATATCGTTCAGACTCATCGGGCAAAAGGAATCGGCGTCCAGCTAGGCGAATTACTTGACGTTCCATCCCAATGGAAGATGCCAGTCGACAAAAAAACAGGCCACCGGGTTTCAAGACTCGCCAACTGCCCTGCACCATCGCTAGAAATTCAGCATCGGTGCCCGCAAAGTGGAGTACGGCATTGCTGATGACGACATCGGCAAATGCGTCAGGGAAGGACATTGCTTCGATAGTTTCCAGACGAAAGTTGTTGGCAGGGAGCTGCGGCGCAAGCAATGCAACCAAACGCCGAGTATGGGCCACAGCTTCGGGATCGGCATCCACTCCGAACACTTCGTAGCCAGATCGGAGAAGGTAAACAAGGTTCCGACCATTTCCAAAACCGGCATCCAGGACGCGCATCCCAGGCAGGATCCGACCACGCAGGAGTTGGTCGAACAGGTAGATGTCAATGTCGCCGAAAAGGTCGGGCAGAGGGAGCATGCACTAGTTTAAAACGGAACCGGCTCGTCCATAAGATCATGAAGTAGATCTGGCAGCGCGGTGCTTCGCTGCGCGCAGCAGTTGGTCGTTGATATTGACGTTGATTCTCGTACTGCTAAGAATATCAGAGGAAGCATAATATGCCTCAATGAATTTTATGGAAACTCCTTGAACCGGGCCCTATGGCGATGGAACGATCCAGCCGCGTGTCACTAGCCTTGTACAACACATTCATGCGGCCAACGATTATACTTATGATGTGGCAGAGTCACCTAGGCCTGTGATATGGGTGGGCGATAGTTTGGACAAAATTAGGTCATTTTCGAAACTCGTTCAGCAGAAGGTAGGATATGAATTGGAAATGGTTCAGCATGGACTGAACCCGAGCGACTGGAAGCCAATGACGTCCGTGGGTACAGGAGTTCGTGAGATACGACTTCATGTGGACGGTCAGCAGAGAGTATTCTACGTAACGAAACTGAAGAAAGCTATTTATGTCCTGCATGCGTTTCACAAAACATCCGCCTAGACTTCGAAGGCGGACATCGCAATTGGCAAATCTCGATTGAAAGAAGCTCTGCAAATGGAGGATCAGAAACAATGAAGAATCAACCAGCAACGAGTAAGCGAGATGTATTCACCGACATTGGTTTTCCTCCTGCCGAAGTCGAGAATCTTCGTATTCGATCCGCCATGATGCGAGCACTCATCTCGTTTCTGCGCGATAGCAGCTTAACCCCTGCTAAAGCAGCAAAAACGCTACACACACCGCAGTCGAGAGTGGATGAATTGATCCGTGGCGACATTCATTTATTTTCTATTGACGATTTGGTTTCCATGCTGGCCGCAGCCGGTTTGCGTGTTGACTTGAAGGTGAAGAAGGCCGCGTAAGTGGTTGCACCTGTCGAGTAGATTGTTTAGTAACGCTGAAGACTTTACACCTCCCAAAGTTGTTAACCGGCCCCGTTTCCCCTAAACTTGTAGATGTAGTTCATGCGCACTCTCTTTTTAAATCCTCCATCCTTTGAAGGCTTCGACGGTGGGGCTAGTTCCCGCTGGCCGGCGTCGCGGGAAATTGAATCGTACTGGTACCCGGTGTGGCTCTGCTACCCGGCCGGCATGCTGCCTGATAGCAAGGTAGTAGACGCCCCACCACATGGCATCTCCATTGAACAAACAGTGGCTATGGCCTCTGATTTTGAACTTCTTGTTCTGTTCACGTCCACTCCGGGCTTTCACGTCGATGTGAAAATTGCCGAAATGATGAAGGACGTCAACCCCAAGATGAAGGTCTGCTTTGTTGGACCTCCAGTCACCGTTGAACCGGAAAAAACGTTACTTTCCACCAAAGCCATCGATTTTATTGTTCGTCGCGAATTCGATCATCAGATTGTAGATTACGCCAACGGCAAGCCATTGGAAGACATTCCAGGAGTCAGCTTTCGTAAACCCAATGGCAGTCTTTGGCATAACCCCGAAGGCACTTACATTGAAAATTTGGATGAACTGCCCTGGGTTTCCAAAGTCTACAAGCGCGACCTGGATTTCAGACGCTACAACGTACCGTTTCTGCACAATCCGTTCATCTCGCTTTACACTTCGCGCGGCTGCCCGGCGATGTGCACGTTCTGCCTGTGGCCACAAACTCATTCAGGTCATCGCTGGCGTCTACGTTCCCCTGAAGATGTGGTGAACGAAGTGAAATACATCAAGGAAAACTTCCCTGGCTTGAAGGAAATTTTCTTTGATGATGACACGTTCAATTACCGCAAAGAACGCACCATTGCACTGTGCAAAGAGCTGGGCAAAGTCGGTGTCACTTGGAGCTGCACATCGCGTGTGACCACCGACCATGACACGCTGAAAGCCATGAAAGATGCCGGGGCGCGGCTGATGATTGTGGGTTACGAATCGGGCGATCAGCAGATTCTGAAGAATATTAAGAAGGGTGCCACCATTGATATGGCACGTCGCTTTACAGACAATGCCCATAAGCTTGGCCTAACTATTCACGCCGATTTCATTGTGGGTCTTCCTGGTGAAACTCCTGGCACCATCCGCAATACCATCGACTTTGCCAAGAGCCTGGATTGCGAAACAATTCAAGTGTCCATTGCGCATCCTTACCCTGGTACTGAGTTTTACGATCATGCGAAGAAGAACGGGCTGATCACGCTGGATGCCATGACCGATGAAGCAGGCCATCAATTGCCTACGGTTGTCTATCCGGGCCTGGATCGGGGAGAGCTGGTGGATTGGGTGGAGCGCTTTTACGGCGAATATTATTTCAGACCCAAGGCCGCTTGGCGCATTGTTCGCAAGGCCATCTTCGACAATTCTGAACGAAAGCGCCTGTATAAGGAAGCTACCGAATACCTGGCGTTGCGCAGAAAACGGCAGCGCTTTGTGAAGAGCGAAAAAAACAATAAGGCAGCAGCCGCTTCCATGGCTTCAGGAGACTAGGGGCTGGTCATAACGGTGACACATTCGAAGTCTGAAAGGGTCTCCCAAGGCAGTGTCGGCGCCCAACTCAGAGCAGGACAGGCAAGGATGCCTGTCCCACGGCGAGCCATAAGCAACCAATATGAATAGCAGTGCGCCGGGCCTTCAAGCGAAGACCCGGCTTTTTACTTGTATCGTAGTGCTAACCAACGTTCTGGGCAATTTTGCGCTCAGTTGGGGTATGAAGCATGGTGCGGTAATGGATGGCAGCGCCATGTCCTTTGTCCGTGTGGTGTTCAACCCTTGGGTGCTGGTTGGAATCGCGATACTGGCAGGCTGGGTGCTCTCGCGGATGGCCTTGCTCAGTTGGGCTGACTTGAGTTACGTCATCCCAGTAACTTCCGTCGGCTTTGTCCTAAACGCGATCATGGGTTACTTGTTCTTAAACGAACAAATCAGCCCCATGCGCTGGCTGGGCACGCTGTTCATTGTGGGCGGAACAGTGCTGGTGGGCTTAACTAGCGTCAACACCACCGGAGTTCCTACGAAATGAACCGCTGGGCACTGATCGCCATCATTGTTGGTGCAACCGTCGCCAGTGACATGCTGCAGAGCTGGGAAATGAAGCGTCAAGGCGAAGTTACTGACTTTCGCATTCACCGTTTGTTAGGCACGTTACTGGGTAAGTTGCCGATGATCGCATCGGTAGTTTTCCTCGCCATATCTTTCTACGCATTCCTCGCGTTGCTGCAAATCGCCGACCTCAGTTTTGCGGTACCGGCTACGGCGCTAAGCATTGTGGTGGAAACAATTCTGGCACGCATCCTATTAAAAGAGCAGGTGACCCCGGCACGCTGGGCAGGCGTTGTGCTAGTGGCCATCGGCGTTTGGTTTTTGGCACTGTGATTGAATGGCTCTTCGCAATTCCGGCGGCGTATCATGGCATTGCCCTTGCCTCAGTAGTCAAGCGTCTGCGCACCGTAGACCCAACGACCACGCAACAACTCCCTCCAGTTTCCATCCTAAAAGCACTACGAGGAACCGAGCCCGGATCTTACGAAGCACTCTGTTCCCACGCCGAACAGGATTATCCCGAGTTCGAATTACTGTTCGCCGTGGGGGATTCGGCAGATCCAGCATTGAGTGAAGTGAAGCGCTTGATTCGCGAATATCCAGACCGGGAAATCCGATTCATCGTTCGTCAAACGCAGGCGCCAAACCATAAAGTTGCCTCGCTCATTGACTTAGCAAAACTGGCTCATCATGAAATTATTCTGGTGAACGATGGGGACATTCATGTTGGCGATCACTACCTCAAAAACATTGTCAGTTCGCTATTTCATTATGAAAACGTGGGCTTAGTAACCTGCCTTTACAAAGCCCGTGCTACGCATTCTGCGGGATGGTTTGAGGCGTTGGGTATCGCCACAGATTTCGCACCATCGGCCCTGGTTGCAGGCTTTCTAGGGATTTCTGAGTTTGCGCTAGGTTCCACCATGTTGTTCCGACGCAGCGACCTGAATCACATTGGCGGCTTTGAAGCATTGGGTGATTACATTGCCGATGATTATCATTTGGGCCTGAAGATCAGTAAGTTAGGGAAGCGGGTTCATCTTTCAACAGAGATCGTGGAAACATCGCTCTCCGCAGCCACTTGGACCGAAGCCTGGTCGCATCAAGTGCGCTGGGCACGCACCATTCGCGCATCGCGGGGGGACCTCATCGGCTACCTGGGCTTGCCGGCAACCTTCGCCACTTTGTGGAGCATCGTCGCGGCAATTGGTGGTTGGTGGGGGATTGCGTGTTGGCTTTTGGCATTGCGATTGGCAGTGGCACTGCTTGCCGCAGGCCCTTTGCTGAACGATGTGGAAGCATTGCGACATATGTGGGCGTTGCCCGCCCGCGATTTATGGGGTGCTGCGGTTTGGGTGGCCGGCATGGTCGGGCGGAAAGTGGAATGGGGTGGGCGGCAGATCAACCTTACTGCTGACGGCAGAATTCGTCCGCAATAAGTCGTCTCGCAGAAATAGCCAATCCCCTATGATTTCCCCAATTTTTCTTATTTGATTGCAACGATTCCCCGGATTGTAGTGGTTGGATGTCGTCCACTGTGAGGTTAGTCTTCAAGCGGAGGATATCCAACTTGCCTGCATTACCAAAAGCCCAATACGGTCTTGAAGAGTTATACCTGTTCCCTTACTATCAGACTCGTGAAGATTACAACAGACGGACGGGCCATGAGCCACCCCCCTGGAATCCGAATCGAGCACCGAAGGCCTGGGAAGATCCCAAAGCTTTGGAATCGAATCGTCGCAACGTAATTTATGATTACGTGGTGGCTTATGCAAAGAACGGAGCGCCGCTGGTTGATGCGCACGAAAAGCCAATGTTCGACGTGTTGGTGATGACTAAGGATGAAGCGGCCACCGTTAACATTCCGCCCAAAGGGCCGACCGTTGCCAATGTGGCTGGTGCGGATGTTCCAGAAATTCCTCCACCGTTGCGCCCATTGGAAGCAAGCGAGGAACTGTTCATGCCCTTTTTCAGTGTGGTGGCCATTCGCAACAAAGACTTTCAACCGTTAGAGCCTGGTTTCAATCGCAATGATCGTGCCTTGCTACAATCCATCGCCCGCAAGCTTGAAGTTACGTAGTTGAAAAAGATAGAAGCGGATGGGCACGGATAAACTTGTTGTTTTGTCGGTGCTCATCGGCAATGGATCATTCGATACCGAGCCGTGACCGCAAGGGAGCAGTAGATCTTGGATTATGGTTAAAAGTGTTTAGAATATGAGTATGGACAATCCACCTCGGTATCGCGATCCTGTGGTTGAGGCGTACAAGAAAGACATTGACCGAACTCTGTTCCGTGAGAATTTAAAGCTAACGGTTGAAGAACGATTTCTGAAAGCGATGGAGCACATGCGTTTTGCTGAAGAACTGCGCCGGGCTGGGCGTGAGGCTCGCGCTTCAAAGCCATGACAGATTTTGCCGCCCTGCTGGCTGCGCTTGGCAGGCATGAGGTGGAATTTATTGTGGTGGGGGGTGCTGCGGCCATCGCGCATGGCTCGGCACGATTTACTCAGGATTTGGACATTGTCTACAATCGGTCGTCGCAGAACCTGGATCGTCTGGTGGAAGCACTCAAGGAAAGTGCGCCCTATCTTCGCGGAGCTCCACCCGGGCTCCCTTTTCTTTGGGGACACGAGACGCTTCGGCAAGGACTCAATTTCACATTGGTTTCAAGTTTGGGGCTAATCGACCTCTTGGGGGAAATCCCGGGCGGAGGTGGTTACGGGGATCTCAAGGACGACGCGATTGAACTGACACTTTTTCAAACCCGTTGCCTTTGTTTGAGCCTACCGCAATTGATTCGCGCCAAGCGTGCCGCTGGACGTCCGAAGGATATTGAAGCTTTGGCCGAGTTGGAAGCGATTGAAGAAGACAGCGTTTAACCCGAGAATTGGCGGATCAAAGCTACGGCACGGATCATCCAAGCGAATATGATTCCCAATATTGGTTTAAGCCCTGGCGACCGCGAAAGTGTGGTGGCCCTGTTGAATTTACTGCTAGCCGACGAGTACGTGCTCTACACGAAAACAAGGAATTACCATTGGAACGTGAAGGGTCCGCACTTTCACGACCTGCACAAATTCTTTGAATCCCAGTATGAAGCGATTGACGAGACTATTGATGAAGTGGCCGAGCGGGCTCGTACTCTGGGTGGAGCGGCGTCGGCAACATTGGTTGAATTTACGCACGCAGCACGATTGAAGGAGCAGCCCGGAACCGTGCCAACGGCAACGCAAATGATTTCTAATTTAGTAGCCGATCATGAGGCAATTATCAGGATTCTTCGAGTGGATCAGGAAGCGTGCACTGCTCAGTATCATGATGCGGGAACGGCTGATTTTCTTACTGCTCTGATGGAAGAGCATGAGAAGATGGCGTGGTTGTTACGGGCACATTTAGAGTCTTAGGTCTTAGTGGGACATGCCTCCGGCTTGTCCTTTTCAGAGCAGCAGTAATTAGATGTAGGAGCGGACAGGCAGGGATGCCTGTCCCACTAAGACCTTGATAATACAAAAGGCCCTCCCGAAGGAGGGCCTTTTGATTGAACATCGTTTCACAGACTTTAGAAGCTGAAACGCAGGCTTAACTGCATGTTGCGTTCACTGTTCTTGCCGGTGACTTTGCCGAAGGTTGCGCTGGTTGGGCTTCTGTCCACGCCGCCCCAATTAGGATGGTTAATCCAGTTGAAGCTATCGGCCCGGAACTGAACCCTTGTGCGTTCAGTAATCTTGAAGTTCTTGAACAGGGACAGGTTCCAGTTCTGGAAGCCTGGTGAATAGGTCAAGTTGCGGTTGAACTGCGTGGTGAAAGTACCGGCATTCGGTTTAGTAGCCAGTGTCTGAGCACTTGTGGCCGTGGCACCCGTAGTGAACCAGTAATTCTGCGCTGGAACAGCAGTCGCAAACTCACGGTTGTAAGTAATGGGGCCTGAGATGTTCCAGATTTGCGATCCGGAACCGGTTCCAACACCTGCAAAATCGTCACCCGAGGCGATGGTGCCTGGGGTACCTGTTTGAAACTGCGTGACGCCGGAAATCTGCCATCCGCCAGCGATCTTTCCAACCACGCTGGAAGAGTTCTTCAGAAACGGAATTTCGTAAATGAAGTTGATCACAGCCTGTTGGCGAGTATCGAAGTCCGACGGACCCCAAATGTTGGTGGCGTCAAAAGCGTTCGGCAGAATGTCACGTTGGCCGGAACCATTGTCCTTTGATTTCGACAACGTGTAGGCGAAGCCATAGCTCAGGCCATTAGCGAAGCGTCGGTTGAGGCCAGCTTGAAGACCCTGATAGTAGCTGCTGGCTTCGTTGTTGGTAATGCGGATGGGACCAAATCCGGCGTAGGGACGCAGGAAATTATCGTTGTACGTTCGCGTCTCACCTGCGGCTGCGGTGATAGCGTTGGCGGCCTGCCTCGCACCTACGGCCGATTGGTTGAGATTACGTTCCCGCTGAGCATGCAAGCCCTTACGTCCAACGTA
>JANMWO010000033.1:0-11346 GCA_031394025.1 Acidobacteriota bacterium | reverse complement strand
TATCAGCGTGCATCGGCGTCCATCAGCGGCCCAAAGTAATGGCCGCTGATGGACGCTGATCCACGCTGATAATAACAACAAGAAGCTGTTTTTTAGCCACAGGTTATCCCAACGAAGGTCGGAGATTCTACAGGGATGCGGGAAAACTAAAATGGCATTGGGCGAAACCGCCTGCCCCACACTAACTTTCACTAGACCTGGAGTGGAGTGGATGAAGGGCCCAGTAGAGGACGCTGTCGGCTTTTATGGGCTTTCTGGCAGATTTTTCCAGCATGGCCCCTGATCCCAGCCTGCAAAAACTGATGGCCAGCCGCGAACCGGCATTGCTAACTTTTACGGGAGAAACGGAACGAATCAGCTCAGCGTCTCGTACTCGTTTATCAAGCGTATTATTCGATATGTTGTTGGTACAATCCAAGCCGGACCTCAAAAATAAATGACTCCAGTAGTTTCAATTGATAATCTTCATGTGCACCTGGGTCGGCGGGAAATCCTGCAAGGGATCACCTGCCGTCTTGGGGCATCGGGCGTAGGCAAAGCCATTGGTCTGCTTGGTCCCAACGGCGCGGGCAAGTCCACGCTGATTCAGACGCTGCTGGGCTTTCACAAACCCTCCGCCGGTTCAGCACAAATCCTGGGGATGGATTGCCACAAGGAATCAGCGAAAGTGAAAGCCGCCATCGGCTACATGCCGGAAAACGATTCGTTCATCGCTGACATGACCGCCGTTTCCTTTTTACGATTGATGGGTGAAATCTCTGGCTTGCCCCCTGCTGCTGCGTTGGAAAAAGCACATGAGACGCTGTTCCACGTGGGCTTGGGAGAAGCGCGATATCGCACGGTGGGTACTTACTCACTGGGCATGAAGCAGATGGCTAAGTTAGCGCAGGCGATCATTCACGGGCCGCAATTGGTGATTCTGGATGAACCTACCAACGGTCTTGATCCAGCAGCCCGCCAACGAATGTTAGTGCTGATTAAGGAAATGAAGGAGCAGCATGGAATGAATGTTCTGCTCTGCTCGCATCTGTTGCGCGATGTGGAAGAAGTCTGTGATGAGGTGGTGATTCTGAAAGACGGCAAGATTGTTCATCAAGCTGACCTTGAAGCGGAGCGCAGCACTAATCGTCGTTTTGTTCAATTGGAAGTAACCGGGGATGACCGGGGCTTTGCCGCAGTGCTGCACGAAATTGGTGCGGAAGGTGTTTCTGAAAGCGCTGGGAACTGGCGCATTGTACTGCCCAAGGAAATCGAAATCGGCGCGCTGTGGCGGATCACATCTCGCGAGCATTTGCGGATCACCAAGCTGGCATACCGTCGCGACTCGCTGGAAGAAATCTTCCTAAAAGCCGTGGGGCATTTGCGTCCCGCACCGCCAGCAACTACCCAGGAGGCACCAGTCCATGGCGGTCTTTAGACGAGGGTATGAACGTTACAACGGGCCACTCACCGGAACCGCTGCCCGTTTGCTGGTGATGCCGCGCTTTGCCTGGGAGCGGATACTTAGTCACCGATTCGTAGTGGTGTTGCTGATGGCATCCATGTTCTGGCCGCTGGCTTGCATCGCATTCATTTACGTATCGAACCATGCCGATACATTACTAGGTGCAACGGGCATTAGTGGCGGATTTTCTAAGATGCTGGAAATCAACGGAAAATTCTTTAACGTATTCATGACCGTGCAAGTGGTGTTTGGAATGATTTTGGCAACAGTGGCTGGCCCCGGTTTAATCGCGCCGGACTTAGCCAACAATGGCCTGCCGCTTTACTTCGCGCGTCCTCTTTCGCGATGGACCTACGTGCTTTCACGCATGATCGTCCTGTTGGGGTTACTATCGCTGGTGACATTGATTCCAGGGCTACTTGTCTTCGGCATGCAAGTAAGTATGGCGGGCTCCACTTGGTTCAGCAATCACTGGTCAATTGGCATTGCCATGATATTTGGTTTCCTACTTTGGATGTTGGTAGTGAGCCTGGTGGCTATGACATCATCCGCCTATGTGAAGTGGCGAGTCGTCGCTGGGGCATTGGTGTTGGCCTTCTTTTTCGTTTCTGCTGGGGCAGCAACTATTGTCAATCAAGTGTTGCGCGTGCAATGGGGTTCGCTCTTCAATCCTGGCTACGCCATCGGGTTTGTGTGGAGCGCCATGCTTGGCCTGGAGCCCCCAGAAGATGGCCCTGGTGTCTATCAATATGTGATTTCCTTGTCAGTCACCATCGTCATTCTCACGGTCATACTCATGCGCAAATTGCGCCCGGTTGAGGTGGTCTCATGAACAACGACCTCATCCTGTTTGAGAACGTCTCAAAATTTTACGGCGAAGTGCTGGGTGTCAATAAAGTCAATTTGCACATTCCATCGGGCATCACCAGCCTGGTAGGACCCAATGGATCCGGCAAGACCACGCTGATGAATTTGATGACCGGCTTGGTGCACCCTGGCAGTGGCAAAATTACGGTTCGCGGCATTTCCCCTTTCGCTCCTGAAAAGCTGATGCGCATTATGGGTTACGCCACCCAGTACGACGCAGCTCCGCGTGGTGTCACCGGATATGACTTTGTGTTGGCGGGCTTGTTGCTGTATGGCTATGCTCCCGGTGAAGCTGAAAAACGCGCCTGGAAAGCCATTGAAACGGTATCTTTGACGCAATCCGCCGAACGGAAAGTGGCGGCATATTCAAAGGGAATGCGTCAACGCATCCGCCTCGCCCAAGCCATTGCCCATGAACCCCAAGTGCTGATTCTGGATGAACCACTGAACGGGCTTGACCCTTTGGTTCGTGCTGAAACCATCGCCATGTTCCGCAACTACGCATCGGAGGGTCGCCACGTGATTCTGTCGAGCCACGTGCTACAGGAAGTGGATGTCTTCAGTGATCAGGTGATCCTCATCGCCAACGGCATGATTGTGGCTGAAGGCGAAATCAAGAATGTGCGTGAAGAGATTCATGAGCATCCCAGTCAGTTCCTGCTGCATTGTCAGGAACCATCGCGAGTGGCAGCCATGTTGTTTGAAGGTGGTCAAGTTACCGAAGTGAAACTGGATCCGCAAGGCAGAGGCGTGCTTGTGTTAACCCGGCAGCGCGACGCGTTTGCTGAAGCCATTGAGCGTATTGCACTGTCGGGCATTGAGATTGATGGGGTGATTCCAACCGATGAAAACGTGGATGCCCTGTATGAGTATTTGATTGGAGGTGGCCGATGAGCCCGCTTGCACAAATCTGGACCATCGCCAAGCTGGAAATTGGCCGCGCATTTTTCTCACGAAGAGCTTTGTGGGTCTACTTACTGGCGCTGTTTCCCGCAGTGATCTTCATCGGTCACGGGTTGGACGCCAAAATCAAACGCGACCGTTGGACGGGACGCAGCATTGCATCCCCAGTCGCCATCGACAGCCTCACCCCCGGAATGTCACCCGAGCAAGTCATAGAGAAAGTAGGTAACCCTCAAGACAATCGGACATGGCAGGGCCGTCACCGCGTTGAGAGTAAGGACAACGACAAAGTGATCATCGAAAAGACCGAAATGCGTTCCATGTTCTACTTCGATGGCACGCGACGCATTGACTTACGATTTGAAAACGGCAAGCTGAATCGCATCAATAAGAATCAGTTCGTTTCATTTGAAGAGGATCGCAAAGTATACGCCGCCGTTTTTCAATACTTCTACCTGCGCCTGGCCATTTTCTTTGGTTGTCTGGGTATCTTCATTAATTTGTTCCGCGGAGAAATGCTCGATAAGTCACTGCACTTCTGGTTCCTCGCGCCGGTGCGTCGTGATGTGTTGTTACTTGGCAAATACTGTGCCGGGCTAATTGCCGCCAGTGTCATCTTCGGCAGCGGAGCACTCATCAGCTTTTGTGCGATGGTCGGGTTTCAAGATCCAACGCAGGTGCAAAGTTATTTACAAGGCGATGCCGCAGCACATTTGGGCTGGTACGTTCTGGCAGCAGTGCTTGGATGCGTGGGTTACGGCAGTGTTTTCCTGGCAGCCGGATTGTTACTGCGCAACCCAATCATTCCGGCAGTGGTGGTACTGCTATGGGAATCTATCAACGGCTTTCTGCCTGATCTTTTACAAAAGCTAAGTGTGCTGCATTACTTACAATCCATTTGTCCGATACCTGCACCGGTAGATGACAACGTCCCGCCAGTGCTGCGCATGATACTCTCACCAGCGGCCCCCTCATCGGCATGGGTCGCCATCTTCGGATTGCTAGGGTTCACGGCGCTGGTGCTATTTGCAGCAACGTACGCAATCCGTCGTCTGGAAATCAACTACGGCACGGAGTGAGGGAAGCTTTACCAAACAGGAACCGCCAGCACTTTCGGAGGTCCGGAAATGCCGTCAATGACATCAGTGCCCGAACCCGTCGCGGACTGCAAGGTTGGCTGGGTGTGCTTTTAAGTGTCTATTTAGCTTCCAGCCACTTGATGCTAATCGGCGTGGAACGTCCGCAAGCCATGGAATCGGTCATGCCAGAAGATATCTGCGCACAAGCATTGTCCGATGCCGTCCGCAATGCTCCTTCCTTATCTGCACCCGATGCCGAACGGCAGGCGTTTCGGCCGTCATAAGCCATACAAACTTCAACCCGGTATGCCGTCAAACCCCTGGCCGAATAAATCGCCAAAGCCAGCAGACCGAGCATAAAAAGTGCGATCAACCAGCCCGTCTTCTTCGTTACTTTGTGATCTGCCACGGCTTAGCCCACTTCCTCAAAAAAGTTGCCCATCTTGCGAAATTTATCGTATCGCTGATCAACCAATTGTTTGGCTGTCCAGGAACTCATCCCGTCTAAAGACTTCTTGATGGCATCGGAAAGATAGGTTGCTGAAAGATCAAAATCGTTGTGCGCTCCACCAGGGGGCTCAGCGATAATGCCATCTATCAAACCCAGTTCCAACAGGTCGGGAGCAGTAAGTCGCAGGGCCGCTGCCGCCAGTTCTGCCTTGCCTGAATCCCGCCAAATAATGGCCGCGCAACTTTCCGGGCTGATCACGCTGTAAACCGTGTTCTCCATCATGTAAACGCGATTCGCAACACCCATGGCCAGCGCCCCGCCGCTGCCCCCTTCCCCGATAATTACACTGATTACCGGAACCGGAAGACGAGCCATTTCACGCAGACTAATCGCAATCGCTTCCGCCTGACCTCGCTCTTCTGCATCCAGACCGGGGTAGGCACCAGGCGTATCGAGAAGACAAATAATCGGACGCTTGAATTTGGCCGCCAGATTCATCACGCGCATTGATTTGCGGTAGCCTTCCGGCTTCGGCATGCCGAAATTACGGTGGAGTTTCTGCTTGGTATCGCGACCCTTTTCCTGACCAATCGCCATCACTGGTTTGCCATCGAAAAAGCCCATGCCGCAAACAATCGCCGGATCATCGCCAAAAAATCGATCCCCATGAATCTCACTGAATCCTGTGAAAAGTCGTTGGAAATAATCCAGTGTATGGGGTCGCTTCGCATGGCGAGCCAATTGAACCCTTTCCCAAGCCGGATCTTTGCGAGGAACCGCAACATCCATGCCCAAAGGGTATCCTTCCGGTGAGTCTTGCATTACTCTTTAGTCTACTTTGTTTTAAGGCGCAGACCATTGCAGTCCGCGCCCTCACGCACTACATCAACCTAACGCCTTCGTAATCAAATCGCCCATGGTGCGGATGCTGGCCGGCTTCCAATTTGGTGCTTGTCGCAAATAGGAATGGCCGTCAGCCCACAAAAGCCCAATCAAAGTTTCCGCCACAATGCGACCACCAATCGTCCCTAAGTGCAGTGGTTCTTCATTCCCCTTGCCCGTAATGGACTGTGCTTTTTGAATCCACTCATACTGAGCTTCAGCCAGAACGTAATACCAAAGAGGCGCTTTCTCAACGAAACTTGGATGTACCGCCGTCAACCTTGTATTGGTTGCCCAATCTGCCACCTGCGCTTTGCCCACGCGTAAATTATCGTCAGCAATTGGCGTTAGCCCCATTGCTCTGGCCACGTCCTGTCCACTGGGAAGGCACATAGACATTCCCCGTAATAAGTTGCGAACAGCAAGGTTGGAAGGGCTGTGCACAGCGTCCTTCGGCTTCGCTTGCAGATCCTCAACTGTCAACGGTGGATTCGATGGAGCAGCCGGAAGTGAAAACTCAGGCAAGAACCCCAGCGGATTCACTAAAGACGTGTCGATCTTGTAAGAAGGCTGAGCCCGCAGCTTCCCTAATTTTGTATTGGAACCGTTGATGTCGAAATACAAACTCCAATCAATAGCCCATTGCTCAGGAAAAGCATCAAACCCATTCAGCCCACGCTGCTGAACTCCGGCAAAGATAAAGAACCGTCCATCCAAGCCACGGGCCACTTCATCGGGACTCGCTTGCAGTGGATTATCGCCCCCATTCAACCGCGTATTCAGACGGTAAATCGGCCGCACCATGGAGTGTCCAAAACGGTACGCTGCCACAGAAAATTCAACCGGCATGAAGGCGTCTTCGTGTGGATGATAGAACGCAAACTTCGGCAGATTTTTCCAAATCGGTTCGTTCTTATCCAAGTGCGGCAGAATCTCATGGACCACTTTTTTACCGCAAATTTTCACCAGAAAATCGTTCACCACCACCCATTGATAGTGCCAGCGAACCTGTTGTTGAATATCGCGGAACGACGCAGCAGGGTCCTCATCCACCAACTTGTTATGAAATTGCAACATGGCTGAATGCAACTGCGAAACAATCACGTTTTCATCATTGCGTTTATCGCCAATTAAAGCGCGCCTGGGGGCCGCTGGATCTTGTTCATCATGGAATCGCGGCAAGTCACGGGAATTCGTCGCTTGATCCAGTTCCAACAACGGTCGACCTAAACGGAACTTGTTGCCGTTATACATGTACGGCTGATCATCAGGGCCACGACCGTATACTGAATCCAAATCCAACCGCGGGGTCCTAAAATCCACCAGCGCATTGGGATCGTTTTTCTGCTGCAGGCTGGAAGCAGGATCAAAGGTAATGTCATGATCAATGAATTGCCCCAAATACGTATAGCCAGCCGGGATCCCAGAGTTTTCTTCATCGTCCTGAATGTGCTTCTTGGGGTCTTCCTTTGAGGCAGAAGGCATCGTGGGGTTGTTCGGGTCAAATTCAGGCTTCGACGTCATCTCCACGCCCAGCGCATTCAGCGCCTCGGTTGGCCATTCGGCAGGCGGGAGCGATCTAAAAATCCGGCCAAAGCGGCCCACAAATAACGAGGACTCAGCAGTGAACTTGTCCCCTCGAATTCCTCCGCCATGCGCGGATGGACGTTTCTTAGTAGTGCTACTAACACCAGGTCTTGGCATTTCATTTTCTCCGAAAATTAGTGTGTAAATGCTTCTTGAATGTATTAGTGCGTTCTGAGGTCCATCCGTTTCAAGTAATTTATCAACTCTACCGGATGATCGGTTTGAATCCCGCTGGCACCGCGTTCAATGGCCAGTTGCCACATTGCTTCGTTATCCGCCGCGCCTAACCGATCCACGTAAATATCCACTTTTGCTGCCTTAGCCACGGCAATGGTTTCGTCATTGAAATCCCTGGCATCAAACGCTACTACCTTCAAAGGCAAATCCGCCAGCAGTCCGCGCAAGTTGGCCGCACTCCCCGCTTCTGGCATCACCTTCATCTTCGGGCGCATTGCCGTAACCTGCTTTAGATACGATGCACTGCCGTAAATAACCACGCGATCCTGCATCTGATGCCGCTCAATGGCCGCCACCGCATCTGCTGCCGATACATTTTTGCTATCCACATAAATGCCAATGCGACCCCGCGCCATTGCCAGAGCCTCATCAAAGGTTGGAATTGTTCCACCACCCTTGACGTTCAGTTTTTGTAATTGCTCCAAAGTCAATTTCGCCACTTCACCAGTGCCATCGGTCATCCGGTCCACTGTCGAATCGTGCATCAACACTAACTTGCCGTCACTCGATGTTCTTACATCCAACTCAAAGTAATCGGCCCCGGAATCAATGGCTGCACGGAACGCCGTCAACGTGTTCTCCGGGTGGTGCAAGTGTTCTCCGCGATGGGCAATCACCACAATGAAAAGGTATTTATGCATGGCAGGCTAACTAATTATATCGGTCAACACGCGCGCCGCAAATTTATCGGTGATGCGTTCCTGGCGGCCTTCCCGTTCAAACACAAGGTTCCTGTCTTTCATACCAAGCAGGTGCAGCACCGTGGCATGAAAATCGTGCACACTCACTTCTTGTGGTCAGCCCAATCAGTCCGTGATTTGAAGCACAATACCCAGCGCCGAATGCAAACCCCAGGAATGAGTTCACAGAACCCACGTTGACGATTGCTCCGCCGCGTCCCCCAGCCAACATGGCTCGCGCTTCATGCTGCAGACACAAAAAGGTGCCTTTCAAATTAGTGTCGATTACACGATCCCATTCCTGTTTGGCCAGCTCAGTGATACTTGTGATCTGGCCTTCAATCCCAGCGTTATTCACGGCGTAGTCAAGTCGTCCAAACGTATATAGAGTGTGCCACCATCGCCTCAAACCAGGAGGCTTCAACAGATGGGGTTCGGGCACAGTTCTGTCACAACTCGGCCCAGAAATGGAGCACCAGGTCAAACGCCTCACGGTATCCGATTTCGATGTGGCACTCTTCGGCAAGAGCCCGAAAGGGACGATCCCAATCCGCTGGCGGAGGTACCAGTTCTTTGGGAAGTGCATGTGTATTGCGCCGCTCGAACGTCCGCCGCAACGCTTCGGCACATCGGGAAACTTCGAGCGAGCCTGACTTTATGAGCAAATACAGGTCAACCAGATCACGAACCCGGCTATTGGGGCTGGGGCGAGGCACGGTGTAAGCATGAATCTTCTCTGCGAACTGCTGCTTGCTGCTCGCGGGCAATCATCGCAATTGAAGGCGATGGGATTTCTGCGAACGCGAGCCAATCCCTGGTGGCCATCATTTCGACGGGTTCGAGGATCACGTCGCCGATGCCAACATCAACATGGAATTTCACGAACGTCCGGCCATCGAGTCGTGACTCCACAGGGTACCGAGCTCCACCGTAAGGTGCGGCATTGCTTGCCGAAAAGCGCCAGAAGAAGTGTGCTTGCGGCTCTCAGTCTTCAGCGTTGACCCCCTTTTCCTTGGAGCACTCGCAGGCTATCTCTTAGTCCCGGGTCCTTCTTGGCAGCGGCAATTTCGGCGCATGTGATCTTTCCAGACTGGACTGCTTCAGCGAAGGCAAGTCGGAGATCAGTCACCGGAACCTCACTCCATACCAATACACCGGTCATCGTACGCAGCGCCTTGGTCACGGGTACACCGTCGATTTGTTAAATATCGGAAGGCGGCAGGTCGGCCATGTGGAGAGCCACAACTTTGGGGATGGCTGTGCTTCGCCGGAATGTTTTCGGCACGGTCATATGTAGCCGGGATGGCATGACGTCGGTTAGCTCATGCAGTGACAGTGCGGTTTGGTGACTGTAAACACCCTGAGGCTGATCCTGCCGATTCCGCGACCACAGCCACCATAGAATCAGATCGGGGCGCGCTGGGAGTGGCTGCGTGGAGAACCGAAAGATTCCGCGGCGCTCACGCAGCCAATTGCCGACGTGAACATGGTAGTTCCGTTTCGGCGCGGTATATCCGATCACAGCGGCTTGTTTGGAGGTAAAGTATCCGCCGCTGCAAGTGAAGTCAGTGCCCGTTCGTCGGCGACGTAAGATCGGCTCTGCATAATAGTTCAACTATTTAGAACTATTATGTGCGCTGTCGTGCAATCGGCAACAAATGGGACTGGCGTGGAATTAGTAGTTATACCAGGCGCTGTGTGCTGACCATCCATTGCACTGCAAACATTGGGTAGCTGTATGTTGCTGTAGGCATGACGGGCAAACCCCACCAGTTTCAAACGTATGCCAGGCAAAACCGCAGTTGCAGCTCCAGGTATCTTTTGGCTTGGGCTTCCATCGGCAAAGTGGACAGCGTATTTTGGGTCCGGTTATGCCGGTATACGGTTTATTTTTTTCCTTTACGCCGTCTTTTGTGCCCGTGAAGATGTCTGTATCGGGCTCCATCACGGTTAGCCGTTTGGTGATGAGTGGTTTAGCCATACATTTCCATTGTCTACGATATGGATGCTGGAAAGTGTAGCCTGGAAGCATGGATGAAGTGGAAATTTACTCGGCGATTGGCGAAGATGGCTTCAAAAGACTGATATCAGCATTCTACCGGCAGATTCCGGGAGATGCGATCCTGGGGCCAATGTATCCGCAGGCCGATTTACAGGGCGCAGAAGAACGGTTGCGAGACTTTCTGGTGGGAAGGCTTGGAGGCCCCATGCGCTATGTGGAACAACGCGGGCATCCCCGTTTGCGAATGCGCCATGCGCGGTTTCCTGTGGATCAGGTAGGTCGTGACCGATGGATGCAGTTGATGCGGAATGCTTTGGATGCGGCTGCTTTCGATGCTCCAGTGCGCGATTTATTGGAGCAGTATTTTGAGCAAACAGCCACTTCCATGATGAACCGGCTGCCGGCTGAATCGGAACTGCAACGTTGAGGAACAGCTCCATCGCGATCACAACTTTTTAGCAGGCCTGATACGCTTCGCTCCAACAATTTAAAGCTGTCCGATTTCGGGAAGTGGCATTGGGCAGGGGTTCGCCCCGCGAAAGCGCATGAAAACCTGTCCGCAGTGGCGGTCTTCGTCATTTTTCCTCAATAGCTGACTTTCAACCTAATGCCGCATAGTTTTCCCGACCGGTCCAAGGGGGTCAAAGACCGGTCTCTGTCCCCACGAACGGTCCCGGCGTCCAGGGGGGTCAAAGACCTCAATTCCCTATCAGTTAGCTGAAGATTTCCATCCCAAAACGACCTAACCCGTTAAGATACAGCCACTTTGACGAGAAGTGCTTGTCGACCTGGGAGCTTTCGCCGTGCCTCAACGGCAAACTCCAGTTCCAGCCTTTTCAGGAAATCTTCACTGCCTATAGGACGACCAGTGAGAGTCCCTTCCCGGATGCGCTCGAACAATGCTGCGTCGTGTAAACCCAAGTCAAGACAGCGTTTCCAGCTCTCCGGCGTGTGTTGTTCCCGCCATGCAACCAAGTCAAGAAATGGACACTTAACCCCTGAAAGATGCGCCGACGCACTTGACCATCGCCATTGCACCGGATCCCCAACCAAGCCTGCTCGTAAGGGATTTTGTTCGACATAAACCATACTTGCCCAGAAATGTTCTTCATCAAGCGGAACCGAATGATAACGGGCCTGCCAAAGGTGTCCCGTGCGACGCAAACGTAAGTGCACAGCCCGAGCATAGTCGCTGTGAACCCGCTGAAAAAGCC
>JANMWO010000621.1:0-3352 GCA_031394025.1 Acidobacteriota bacterium | reverse complement strand
CAAATGGATCCACGACATCCACTGTTCACCCGACCCCAACTTTCCGCCGACTCCCAGCTTAAACGGAGTCTCCATCGTAGCCAGTGCGCCGCCTCCGCGCCCCAGCACCATCGCAATGCGTAGTTTCACCACCGACACTCCGAAATCAGCCGCCTTATCCGCTGCGGCTTCCCAGGCTACACAAACGTCCGGCAGAAACCCTTTCCCAGGGCTCGATGTTTCCGCCAGCAATTCATCCCCACGGAATCCGTAATAGCCAACCGCTGAGGCACACACAAAAACCTTTACCTTACTCTTGCCCAGCGCATCGACAATGCTGCCGGTGCCATCCACTCGTGATCGCATGATTTTATCTTTCACCGTATCTGACCAGCGCTGCGCCACCGGCTCCCCGGCTAAGTGAACCACGGCATCCACACCGTCCAGCGATTTGGGATCCAAAATAGAACTGGCATCCCATGTGACGTCTGCATTTTTACGACCCAGCGTGACAAAGCTGTGCCCCTGCCCTGCCCCCAATTCCATAAATCGCTTGCCGATAAATCCCGATGCACCTGTAATGGCAATCTTCATGTTTTCCCCTGAAATGGATCTTTTCCCGTTAGTTCCAAGTAGCTGATCTCACGCAAATAGCTATCCACATCGGTCTTCCGCTTCATGCCATCCAGACCCATATAGCGAATCATCCCGAAGATTGGACGTTCCCCCCAAGGGCGGTCGTGCAGGCCGAAACACCATAGAATATTGGTGTACGTATTCGGATCCCGACCATCCAGGGCATAGCGATCATGTAAATAAATCATGGTCTGTAGAGCCTCTTTGTGTGACCCGCTCCATTCCATAATCTTCTTGCCCCAATACATGCGATAGTAGCCGTGGATTTTGCCGCGCAGCAACATTTCCTTTTGCATAGAGTTCCACAACACGTCGTGCGTTTCCGCTTTCTCGAATTGATCTTGCGTATAAATAAACTCACGCGGATCGTTATCGTGCTTACCCAAAGTGGTTCGCACCCAATCGGGCAGCACTTCCAGCGAATCGTGTCGAGGGGCAGTCCTGGCAAAGTTAAAAGCCAACTCCCGTCGCACGATCAACTCTTCCAGATATTCCGTGCTTATCAGTTGATGCGCATCGGCATAATCACGGACGGCAAGGGCCAATTCCAAGCCGGAAATATGCCCGAAATGCAGGTAAGGGCTCATGTCACTAGTGGCATGAGTGGATGGTGAATTTCGTTCGTTGGCATAGCGACGCAGCTTTGATTCCAAAAACTGCGAAAGCAATTTTTCAACAGCTTTGCGACCACCGCGAAAACTGGTGGACGGGGCAATGCTATGGTCAATTTCGCAATCGGCGACCAATTGCGAAATTTTATCTTCCTCAACGGAGGTATGAAAAAGAGGAACCGCTGCATCCCACTTGCGCTTGGGACTTTTCATTTCCAGCGGCTTCAAATGTTCCGCCAGAATCTTCTTAATTTTAGGGCGCATGGTGTACGCCGCGTACTGACGGTCTGGAACCAGCATGGGCGGAACCACGCAACTGGAATCCACTACGTAGTAGGGAATGGTCACCTTTGTCGGAACGGAAGCGTTGTGCTGCGTTGAGATGAAAGTTGGGTAATCATCGGTGACAATCAACGCCGCATCCGCCGCAGTCTGATAAAACGTGCTGTTTGGACTCTGCCTTGTTTTGCGCAAATAGAATGCATACCCAACGCCTAGCCGCTTCAAGCGCTTTTGTGTCTCGGGCACGCCTTCCAAAATGAATGTGTGCAAGCGGTCATTGGCATAGGGGTAATCGCAAGTGAGGCCCTCATAGTAGAGCACGGGCAGGTTCAACTTATCGGCCCAATGAATGGCGTAAGCAAGGCCGTGGTTAGAATCTACTCGACGATTCATCTGAGCCCAATACAGAACATACTTCGCCCCGGGGTTCACGGGGGCTTCGTTTAGCAATCGAATTCTTGGATGCACAGTTCTCATCTGATGCTAACCGAACCGAGCCAGCTACAATGAAAGTAACCCATGCGTCTGTGGAACCGAACGAAGCTGCTGTGGGGCTACCTCACCAAACAGACGCGCCTCCATGCGCTGCCTGTGGAATACATTGTTGAGACCACGGCGAAATGCAATATTTATTGCCCGATGTGTCCGCGGGAAACGCATCCCCAGCCCAAAGAAGACATGACCGACGAAGTGTTCCGCCGTCTGATTTCAGAAACCGGCGAGAGTGCCGAACACATGATGCTGATCGGCTTGGGCGAACCGTTGCTGGACAAAGCTATTTTTGAGCGGATTGAGCATTGCGAAAAACATAAAATCACTACCCTGCTTTCTACCAATGGAACGCTGCTGGATGAACAGGCTTCGGCTAAACTTCTGGCCACACCACTGAAGCACATTACCTTCAGCTTTGACGGGTCAACCAAGGAGAGTTTCGAGCACTATCGCAAAGGTGCCCGCTTTGAAAAAGTGCGCGACAACTTTGTGCGCTTCGCCAAGATGAAGCATGACCGGGGGGCAAACATTCAACTGGTTGTGCAAATGGTTCGCATGGAAAAGAACTGGAACGAAGTGGACGATTTCATGGCGTTTTGGAAAGCCGTTCCAGGCGTGGATGAAGTGCGCGTGAAGGCTGACGAAACCAATGTGCTTGCCCCTGAATCGGCAGGGCATGCTGCGTCGGATTGGCAACATCCCTGCCACTATTTATGGCGCGGCCCCATGTATATCAAACACAATGGCGACGTTTACCCATGCTGCCAAAGCTACATGCTGGACGGCCAACCAGTGGGCCGCATTGGCCAGCAACCCTTGACGGAAATTTTCAATTCCGAAGCCATGCAGAACATGCGTAAGCTGCACGTGGCTGGGCGGGCTGGTGAAATTGATATCTGCTCGCGTTGCTGTACAACCATTCCGCATCCCATTTTGGTAGCGGGCAGCTTGTTCTTTCACGGTGAGTTTGTGCGCAAGCTTCTGCCGCTTGTGGAACGGCTTACTTATATGTCAAGACTGCCGGCGGCACTGTTGCGACCACCACGGAAGGCACCGGCAGCGGAGCTGGTGCAAATTGCAAACGCTGCACAATCTTCATTGACGGTCGGTCAAGAATCTCAAACAGTGGCCGTGGCCAAAGACCAATCAAAAACGCACTGATCACTAGCGGCAGAAAGATCATTTTTTCCCGCAAGTTCAAATCTGGCAGGTTACGATTCGGCTCACTGGTGTTGCCCCAGATGGTCCGCTGAAAGACCCATAGAAGATAGGCAGCACCGAGGACGATTCCCGTCATACAAGCCACCGTCCAATTCCAGGAAACCGGATAGACACCCAGCAGGATGGTCATT
>JANMWO010000567.1:0-5164 GCA_031394025.1 Acidobacteriota bacterium | reverse complement strand
GTAGCCACGATCCTTACCCAGATGCCCTTCGCAAAGTGTCCGTAAGATGCGCAGGCCGGTGGCCCAATAGAGATGCCCTTTCATTGGATCCTGCACCAAACGCGAGAGCCGCAACATGCCGCTGGCAGCAATTGCAGCAGCGGAAGTATCCAGAAGTTTGCGCTTGCCCACGGGCGCATTAAAGTCCCAGGGTGGAATGCCATCGGCTGGTGTGTGGCGGATGAAGTAATCTGTGCAAGCCTCTGCGGTGGCTAGAAAATGAGGGTCGCGGCTGTATTCATAGCAAGTGCCGAAACCATAAAGTGCCCAGGCCAGGCCGCGGGACCAGCACGAATCGCCACGATAGCCTTGCTGCGTGCTTTGTCGTAAAAATTCACCAGTTTGAAAATCAAAGATTCCTTCATGGGCGGTGGACCCATCGCCGCGCACTAGAACCCTTTGCGTTGTCATGGCATGACGCATGGCGATATCGCGAAGCTTTTTGTCACCAGTTGACCGGGCGGCGTAGAAGACAATGGGAACGTTCATCATGATGTCGATGAATAAAGAATCGTCACCAACAAACGAACGCAAATACTGTCCGTTTTCCTGGAAGCGCAGGGCTAGTGTTTTACCTGCCTCGACCACAATTTTATCCAGTGCAGGCTTTGGTTCAAGGCGTTGCCAACGGTAGTAAGTGGAAAGAAAAATGAACCCTAAGTCATGAACTTCTTTATCGTGCTTTCGAGGTTCCAAAGGCGTTGTGTAGTGAATGGCTTGTTCGCGCCAAAAGGCCGTGTCCTTCCCTTCATGGGCCAATTCATGACGGTGGAACATCCACATCATGCCGGGCAAAAATCCATCGCACCAGCGTGTCCAGGCTGGTCCATCGTGCTTCCACTTACCGTCTTTGGTATACATCGGATAGAAATCGGGATGCTTCTCAATCAGTTTGCGAACTTGCTTCTGAGCAAATTGCAGTGAATTTTCAAATAGACGTTTATCGGAATCGAGCTGGAATTGAATCATCGGACCACTACTCCTTTCAACACATCTTTCTAACGTACCATTGGCGATGGAACATATTTCGTCAAATCGCGGAAGGCGATGACGTTGAATTTATTTTCTTTTAAGTATTGGAGGTAGAATTCAAACAACTCTGGAGGGGTGGTTACCCAATCATGAGCGTAGTCGGGAATTCCATGGATGGTGAGCACTGCGATCTTCCCATTCTTCGCCTGATTTAAGCCTGCAAGAATCATGGCCTTGTTATCTTTTCGAGTGGTGAATCCAGGGATCAACATGGGATCATCTTTTTGCGGATCGTACACACGATCTTCGCCACCCCTGGCAAACAGATATCCACGCGCGCGAAGAATTTGAATAGCAGCGGCACTGGTGGCATAACCGGGATAGGCGAAGGTGATTGGACGATGCCCGCCAAAATCGGCAATCTTTTTTTCTATGTATGCCAACTGTTCTGCCAGTTGGGTTGGATTCAGTTTGTCGACATGGGTGTGCGTCCATGTATGATTGGCCACTTCAAACCCCATCTTATGAAGATCTGCTATCTGCGCCCAACTCATGTAATGGTGCTTGTTCGCAAAATCGGGAGGGAATTCGCAGACAAAAAACGTAGCGGGGAATCCATACTTTTTCAACAGCGGGGCGACGTAGGTGGCATGGGTACTGACGCCATCGTCGAAGGTCAGAATGACTGTTTTGTCGGGTATTGGCTGTAGGTCGGCTGCATGAAGTGCAAGCGTCAGAAATAGGATTGCGGAAAAACGTAATTGCATGGGAAGCATTCACATTATATGCAATCTACTGTGAGTAACTTGCTAAAATTATGAATCATGAAACGCAGGCACTTCCCATTCGCGCTGGCATCCTTGGCCGCAGTGCCAGCCTGTGCCGCAAATTTAGAACGCGACAGGCTAAAGCGTATGCCATCTCGCATTGTTCCGACGGATGCTTCGACAAAGTTGGATGGCGTGAAATTGGACCGTAAATGGTCTGGTGATTATTGTCGCGCCAAAGTTTCTAACCACGGCAAGAAGGCTATCGCGATCAAAGAAATTGTTCTGTTCGCGGTGCCCTTGGCGTTGTCGCCAGAAACCATTCTTTACGGCGAAAGTTTTCAGATGCTGTCCCAAACTATCGGCACGTTGGGGAAACCTGTTGATCTTTCCTATTCGGAACTGAAGCACTACCGCATTCCACAACCTGAAGGAGTCACCGCACTTTCTGGCATGCTGCTGTTGTCACCCAGCAATGAGCCGCATGTGATGTTCAGTTTCACATCCTGCAATCGATTCATTGGGCGCTTTTATTTGAAGCCGGATCTGTTGGAAATTGTCGTCGATACGGAAGGGCTGGCGCTGCAACCTGGCGAATCCTGGGACCTGGAAGAGTTCCTGTTTTTTACGCATCTCATTCGAAGCGAACTGCTGCAAATTCTTGCCGAACGCATTGTAGAAAATCATCCGCCGTTGAAGACTCCAAGCCCGCCCAGCGGTTGGTGTTCCTGGTATTGCTTCGGACCAGGAGTAACTGCGAAGAACGTTTTGGATAATCTGGACACCATCGCCAAAGACTTTCCGCAACTGAAATACGTGCAGTTGGACGATGGCTATCAATCAGCGATGGGTGATTGGCTTAGCGCTGGAAAAGCCTTTGGCGGCGATTTGAAATTCGTGCTTAAGGAAATCCGCACGCGTGGATTTCAACCGGCAATCTGGGTAGCGCCCTTCATTGCCGAAGCTGAATCAGAAGTATTCAAGCAGCAACCTGATTGGTTCATTCGCGATGATGATGGCAAGCCGCTTCGTGCGGATAAAGTCACTTTCGCGGGCTGGCGTCGTGGACCCTGGTATGCGCTGGATGGCACTCACCCAGCAGTTCAAACGCACTTGGAAACGGTGTTCCGCACCATGCGGCAGGAATGGGGTTGCACCTACTTCAAGCTGGACGCCAACTTTTGGGGAGCGATGCATGGGGGCCATTTTTACGATGCCAAAGCTACGCGAATTGAAGCTTACCGCCGCGGTATGCAGGCCATTCTGAAGGGAGCTGGGGATAGTTTTCTTCTGGGATGCAATCATCCCATTTGGCCGTCTTTCGGCCTGATTCACGGTTCCCGTAGTTCCAGTGACATCAGCCGGAAGTGGACTACTATTCGCAAGGTGGCCCGTGAAAACTTGAGTCGTAATTGGCAAAACGGTACGCTGTGGTGGAACGATCCCGATGCGATTGTACTGGCGGGAACATTGCCTGAAAATGAATTTCAGTTTCATGCTACGGCTGCTTTTGCCAGTGGTGGAATGATGCTGAGCGGGGACGATCTAACCCGGATGCCGGAAGACCGTGCGGTGATGCTGAAGAAGATGTTGCCTCCCACTGCTGTGGCCGCTAAGTTTGCAGATCAATCGCTGGACGTGGGCTATTCAGAATTTAAGGGAGGGTTGTTTGCCAGCCTTTTCAACTGGGACGACGAGCCCAAACGCATACGAGTGAAACTGCCCTATATCTGCGCGGTCACCGATTTCTGGACCGGGAAAAGTCTTGGGAAGCAAAGTGGTTTGGTGATTGAACAGATGCCCGGACGTTCTGCACGGCTGTATGTTTGCAAGAAGGCCGAATAACTTTTAGCTGCTGTTAGCGACGGTTCCAGGAAGTCTTATCCAGACTTGGAAACCGGATCTTGCAATTGCCCGGATCAATCCCTTGAATTCTGGCGGCACCATTGCCGTCTAAACTACCGGTGACAATACTTCCGTCGGGGAGTGTGATTTCATACGTCTGCCCTGACGCTGGATTTCCTTCCTCATCAACCATGGCGATTTCAACCCAATGCTTCTTGTCTTTCGAAGCTATCTTTGGCGGTAGATTGGCAGAGCAAGGTTGCACGGCACTGCCAACATCCTGGTGCTGAAACGATGCGTCCGTGTCTTGTTCGGCTTTAGTCAATTTCGATGGCATGATGGTGCGTGTCCCTTTAATTTTGACCCTTCAAGAGGTGGTTTCCCCGTGTTCTTTGGCAACCGTAAACAAGCGGTCAATTCGAGCCGTTGGATTATTCAATACTTTGTCATTGAGGATTTTCGAAGCCCATGGAAGATCTTCATCTTTGTCGAAATCGCGTCCAAACACCATCATAAGGTCAATGTATTTGCACACGTCGCGTTCAGCACTCACGCCGTAGCTGGCAGCCCTTTCCATGCCATATTGAATGATTTCCCGTACACCCTGTTCCTGCAATGCTTCCGATTCAGAGGGGAAGCACTTGCTGAGATGCGCAACCACGCGATTTTCGAAGTCGGCGGCGGCGGATTCAGACAATGTGTGCAACTGCTCTTGGCGGACAATCATGGTTCAGAAACTTCCTTTAATCATTGGAGAGAACGTCTACCTGTCGTCCAGCATTCTGGGTAATCCAACCTCGTTCTTCATTGGTCAGGGCACCGCCGAAATATTCTACGGCTCGCAGGCACCTCACGCGGAGTGAAGGAATATTTTCAGGATCAACGTCTGGCAATCGGCCAAGATTTGACTCAACGGTTCGAAACATACTTGCCATTTCGGTGCGCCTGCCTGTGTCTTCCGCTCTCACTAGTTGGTCAGCAGGACTGTTGCCCCATGTCTCGCGACGAAGGCGAATGGCCGACCAGGGAGTCAAATATTCCAGGTAGCCGTATTCCAAAGTGAGATAGATTTTGATCTCCTCACCGATACGCTTCTTTCGCTCTGTGATGGCTAGTAGCTGCGCTTTCGTATCATTAGCGCGACGCACGCGGTCCAGACGCAATGACCGCATCTCATCCAAACTATAAGCCTCCTGGCGGGCCTGATAGTTGCTGTCTGCTTGAGCTGCGGATGCGGCTCGCAGTTGGGCAATGCGTGCTTCCAGTGCGCGTGAATCTGTGCCGGGCCCAAGCCGATCCTGCAGTTCAAGTAATTCAACAATGTCAGAAGAAGTCTGGGCATTGGCAATCAACAGATGAGAATAGCCAGCAAGCTTCGGTACTTCAGCAGGGGTGCAGACTGCCGCGATGGTTCGACTAATGACTGCTGATTTAGCGACATCAGTCGGTGTTGGATTGGCTGGAAGCAAGCTTGATAAGTGACCGCATACTTCGTGCAGATCGTAAAAGGTCACCACTTTTTCTACGCGGAGAAGCGACTT
>JANMWO010000548.1:0-2422 GCA_031394025.1 Acidobacteriota bacterium | reverse complement strand
GCGGTGTGCCAGCCGCTTGCTTCGTCTTCAAGCCAATCCCAACCCCTGGGGCGTGACACAACGGCCAGCCTGCCAGTCCAGGGTCCCGGTATCCAATAAAGATCAGGAGTCATGGGTTGCTTCCTTTTTTATTATCTCTCGCTGCAACTGATGAACGTCCTCACCTCGTTCCATGAGAACTTTGATCCGATGATGCCCATCAAGAATTGTTCCATCTGGACGCACCTTAAGTGAGCCCTGATTTCCGGGAAGCAGAGAGACTGTCAATTCCACAATCGTGAGACGGCGGAAATGATTGAGCTTCACGATATTTAAAGAACTCTCAGGATGAAGAAATATCAGCTTCGGCTGTGACGTATCTTGAGACATATCTTTAATACCGCCTTGTCCCTTCAATAATGACGTAAAATGCGAATGTCATGTCTATCCTGAATCGTCGTAGCTTTCTGGTTGCCGCTTCCGCTGCTTCCCAATCCTGGGCTGGAGCCAATGACCGCGTCCGCCTGGCCATTGTCGGCGTAGGCAGTCGCGGTACCGCGCACATCAAAGAAATTCTGCCCGTTGGCAACGTTGAAATCGCCGCTCTGGTTGAGGTGGATGGGGCGCGTGCCGAAGCTGCTTCGCAACTGGTTTTCCAAAAGACCGGCAAGCGTCCGCTGATTGAATCGGACATGCGGCGTGTGTTCGATAACAAGTCCATTGACGCCGTCACCATTGCGACAACCAATCACTGGCATGCGCTTTCCGCCATCTGGGCCATGCAAGCAGGCAAAGATGTCTACGTGGAAAAGCCCATTTCACATAACATTTTTGAAGCGACACAAGTTGTGGCGGCGGCTCGTAAATATAAACGCATCGCCGCTGGGGGCACGCAACGCCGCTGGTGGGGTCGATTCATTAAAGCCATGGAAATTGTGCATAGTGGGGCCATCGGCGATGTTTATCAAGGGAACTTTTTCTTTCCCGGTAATCGCGATTCCATCGGCATTAAGCCCATCAAAGAACCACCCGCTAATTTGAATTGGGACCTATGGGTTGGGCCTGCGCCCATGCAGCCCTATCATGAAAACTTGGTCCACTATAACTGGCACTGGTTTTGGGATTTCGGGAATGGGGAATTGGGCAACAACGGAATCCACATGATCGATGTGCTGCGCTGGGGTATGAAGCAGACCCTGCCCGTTTCTGTGCGATCCACTGGAGGCCGTTATGGCTACACCGATCAGGCGCAAACTCCGAATACGCAAAACGTGACCTGGACATTTGCCAACGGTGCCAGCATGGTAGGTCAATTACGCGGCTTGTATACAGCCGAGCCCATGTCCTGGGACTTTTTTGGTACCAAAGGGCACCTGCACATTATGGCCGATGGCCGATTCCAGGTGACCATGGGACGCAACAAGAAGCCCGAACCGGAAGTGGAATCGCCGAAAGATCTGGATCATTTTGCCGGGTTTGCCAATGCCATTCGGACTCGCAATCCGAAGTTGCTGCATTCGGAAATTGAGGAAACAGCGCTCTCCACAGAGCTGTGCCACCTGGGGAATATTTCGCATCGGCTGGGACGGGAGTTGCGCTTTGATCCTATGAAGAAAGTTTTTGTAGGGGATGCTGAAGCGAATGCCATGCTAACCAGAAAGTATCGTGCCCCGTATGTTGTACCCGTGCTGGTATAAAAGGGGTCCAGGTCTAAGTGAGTTCACGAACAAAAGCGATTGGTATAGTTCTAATCCTCTGTGCAGGTTGGTTGGTGGCCCAGCAACCGGCAACCGAACATGGCAAACACAAGATGGTTCCAGAAGTGACCGAGGCGCCATCTCCACTGCTGCCTGCTTTGAAACTGCTGCGGGAAGGCAAGACCGCTGTGGCCAGGGTGCTGTTAATCGAACTGCAAAAAGCTCATCCTGAGGATGTAGAAACTATCCATCAAATTGCCCGATCCTACATGCTGGATTTCTATCGTGAAACGGACTTCAGCAAGCGGCGCACGTCGCTGGCCTTGGCCATGGAAGCGCTTTCTGCGACGCTGAAAAAGAACCCCGATCATATTCCAGCATTGCGCGCCAAAGCCATTATCCATGCCCGTGCCGAGCTGCTTTACTACGACCCCAACCTGGCTTATGCAATGGCATCGCGCGTTGCGAAATTGGAACCGAATGCCAATGCTTATATTCTGAGTTTGTCGGAATGGATGTCTGGCGAAGTGCGCTTCAATCAGGAAAGTGAACATCGTGTACCGCACGATCCACTGCTGGGCTTAGACCGGTCAATCGAACTGTTGGCACATGTAATTGACAACGCCATGCCCTTCAGTAACGAAGAGACCGGCGCTTACTTTGCTATGGGTAAAGCCCTTTCCCGACGGGGCAATTTTGCTGATTCCATCACATACTTCAACCAGACGTTGACCCGCACGCAAGAG
>JANMWO010000535.1:0-3063 GCA_031394025.1 Acidobacteriota bacterium | reverse complement strand
GCGAAAGCGATTCCGAATATTGAAAACACTTCCCGTCCAAAGTGGACCTTCAGCGATTCCCCAACGAATCGATCTATCAGATGCACCAGGCAGTACATTGCGATAGAGTTCATGCCAACCACCGTGAAGGGAAAAGTCCAGCTTCGCCATTGCTTCACATCAATCAGCCAGTAGAAAAATAGCAATAGCCAGCACGTGCAGCCACCTGCGAACAGCGTCCAGGATGGAGTCCAAATGCGCTTCACCATGGGGCAGATTCCCAGCACATCCAGTGCCCAACCAGCGATGATTCCAGCGGCACCAGCCTTCAGCAGGATCTTTACTTTTTCATCGGGCGACTTAGCTGACCGCAACAGTCCTCCGGCTAGTAATCCGAAGATCATCGTCGCTAAGGACGGAATAAAATTGAGCGTCAAATAACCGCCACCATTGAAGACGAAAGGCTTTGAACGGGTGAATAGATTGAGAAACCACTGGTCGAACCAGGCGGCAAAATTGCTGTTTTTATCCCAATGATTCGCAAAGCCGTTCAGATGATGGGGCCACCCTTCGGCCACCCCTACAGCAGGCCAATCGAAACCAGCGCCTGGGGCAGCGAATAGGGCGAAGAGCATCCAATAGCCAACCAGGATGGCTGTAGCGGCTATGCCCTGCGTGCGTGGACTTTGCCATCCCAACCAAAACAGCACAGGGTAGCCCAGTCCGATTTGTGTCAGCACATCTTCAAATGTGAAATTAGTTTGCGGCTTCCCCACGCTTCGCAAAAAGATACCGAGGGCGACCAGGGCGAAGGCTCGCCACAAGGTATGCAGCCACAGATCCCGATGCGTTTGTCCTTTAGCTTTACGGCTGGCAATGGACCACGGCAGCGCCACCCCCACCATGAACATGAAGGACGGCTGAATCAAATCCCACAAGGACCATCCCGTCCAAGCCACGTGGCTCGTGTGGAAGGAAATGAATTGCCAAAATGGATTGCCGGGATACGAATCGGTTACCCGCGAAATGCGCATGATTTCCGACGCCATGAACAGCATGGTAGCCCCACGGTAAACGTCAAGCGATGCCAGTCTTTCCTGTTTGGTTTCAGCCATGATTTCTATGCCGTCTGACGGTAGTAAAAGATCAAGTCAAGTTGTGGAGGAGTGCGCCCCATGGTGCGTAAGAAGCCCACCGCTTGACCGCGATGATGCGTTGCATGGTTCACCATATGTAAAATGATTTGCCACAGTGGCTGCTGATGTTGCTTGCCCTTCAGGTCGATAAAGGTAACAACGCGCCCCAGCGAATCGTCTGTTTCTTTCGACAGAAGTTCCAGCCATCTTTGACCATACTTGGGCCATTCGCTATGCAGCACGGTCAGCGACTTTTCTTCAGGATCAAGGAACGAAGCCCGTACCGATCCATCCACGCGGTGATACCAGGCGCGGTCTGCCGCAAAGCAGTGGGCCAGCGTTCCCACCACATTTTTATCGGCGGTCATAAAGTCGCGATGCAGTTCTTCTTCGGAAAGTGCAGCGGCAGCCTCCAACATGCGGCCACTGGCCCATGCTGTATAACGTAAATGGCTTTCTAGGATTGCTTTGGTCATTCGGTTCTCATTCCTCTGCGCGTAAGGGTCAAAGCAAATTATACAGCGGTTTTGAATTGGGTCGTGCCATAATATTGGCGAGGTTAACCCCAAATATGACACCTGAACAAGCTAAATTTCTATTAGACTACTCTTGCCCCACTCTGGTTAGGGAGTCGAAGATTACGCAAAAAGTGATCACCGCCATGCCCGCGGGACAGGAAGCCTATAAACCTTCCGATAAGTGCATGACTGCTTCCGAACTGGCCTATCACTTGGCTTCAGCCGATGTTTGGTTCCTGAATTCCATTGCCAGTGGGTCTTTTGTTGCTGGTGGTGATACCGGCGATAAGCCATCAACTCCGGAACAGATTGTTGCGTGGTACGAAACAAATTTCGCACCTGCGTTAGACAAGGTGAAAGCAATGACCCCAGATCAATTGGCAGCTAACATTAGTTTCTTCGGCATGATGGACGCCCCTGCCGTAAGCTATCTCAACTTCATGCTGCTGCACAGCGCTCACCATCGCGGACAGTTGTCTTCCTATTTACGGCCAATGGGTGGCAAGGTTCCAGCCATCTACGGCGGCAGCGCCGATGAACCAATGAAGTAGTCTTCTGGGTGTGGTTGAAGCCAAATAATAGTGGTCTGTGGATAGAAAGGAACTCCAGGATCTTTCGAAGATACGAATGAAAGAAGCGAGCGCCTTGCTGGATTTAGAATTGTTTGATGGCGCGTACTACTTGGCTGGCTATTCGGTAGAGTGCGCCATCAAAGCTTGCATCGCAAAGAAAACCAAGCGTTGGGAGTTCCAGAGTAGATTCGAGCCACACACATAATTTAAAAGAATTGCTTAGGGTGGCAGGCCTTTTCGATGAACTTTCGACGCAAGCCCGCAACGATCCTTTATTCGACAAGCACTGGGAAACTGTTCAGATCTGTTCCGAACAAAGTCGGTACCGCAGGAACCACCAGCAATCGGCAAGAGAAATATTGAATGCGGTAGTGGATAAGCATCATGGAGTGATTGCATGGTTAAAACTTCACTGGTAAGCCCAGACATCGAGAAAGGTGCCGAGATTCTTAGGAGTTTTGATGCCTCGCATCTGAAGGTCCCTGTATTCCTTTGGGCGTCAACCGATGAGCATGAAGACTGGCGATTGATCGTTGCGGCTCGCAAGTTCGACCAGTTAGGCGTAAGCGAAGCCTACGGCTATATTCGTGAGGTTTTGGCCCCGAAAGGATTGGATGCTAGGAATACGCCGACGATCATGATTCTCAGAACCACTGATCCGTTCATCAAAGAGCTTCGCCGCACGTTTGGTAAGTCGAAGGATACGGAAGGGATGCGGTTGGGTGGTCAATTAATTGGTGACCGCTTTTTCATTCAAGACGCCTACGTCTTTAAAACGGGGACGTGTAAACCAATAAAAAAATAAAAATTGTGTATTGGGGTGACCTCCCAGTTTTAAAAAAAAAAGTTTTTTAAAAA
>JANMWO010000449.1:0-4070 GCA_031394025.1 Acidobacteriota bacterium | reverse complement strand
CTGCTTCCGAGGCCCAAGGCGACATTCAATACTACATGCAGGAAAGCAGGCGCAGATTCGTCTACGCCATGACTACCTCAGACCCCAACGAACAATTGCCCTACATTAGCAAGGCTCGTGCGGCCGATGCGGAAGTTCAGGCCAGGCTGACTACCTTGGTGTCACTTGATTTGCCGAAAGCAGCGTTGCAAGGAGCAGGTGAATTCCGCAGCCGGTGGCGTGCTTATTTGCAAGTTCGAGACGAAGTGATTTCCCTGATTCTGGAAGGCCGGGCAGCCCAAGCCGTTCACCTGGAATCCAAGCTAGGTACTGAAGCTTTCGAAAATGCGTCCGGTGCGTTGCAGGTTATGCGATTGGATCTTGGTGAGCACGCAAAAAAACAGTCGCAACTTGTACAAAGCACCCTGCTGCGGGTTGTGGTGGAACTAGTGCTGTTGGTTCTGACCTTGGCCCGGATGGTGTGGTCATTGTTGAGCAGCTTCCGGTCTGAACGGGACAAAGAGCTGGCGCATGAGCGTGAAAAAAATGAACAACTAGGCCAAAGCGCCCGGCTAGAGGCGGAACGGAGTCTGGTTCTGGAACTAACAGGAAAGAACGAGCCTCTTCAAAACGTGCTGGAAGCCCTGTGCCGGTTGGTTCAGCAACAGTTACCCGGTTCGGTGACCGCCGTCTCGATTTTCCACGATGGAAAGTTGAAGGAAATTGCGGGTGTCGATCTGCCGGTTTCGTTTGTCCAAAGTCACTATTTGCTGCCAGCCCCTGACGGGTTGGGCGCAAGTTGGGCCGCTCTTCAATCTGGTCAGCCGGTGTATTCCTTAATCACCGACGACCCTATGTGGGATAGCCTGCGGGACGCCGCTGTTCAGCATGGGTTTCTTGCCTGCTGGTCGCAACGTGTCCTTTCCAATTCCGGACACGCATTGGGGACGGTAGATATCTATTTCCGCACGTCGAGGAAGCCGGAAGTGGGTGAGTTGGGAGTATTGCACGGCGCGGTACAGTTAGCTGCCACTGCCATAGATCATCGCCGTCTTTACGAGGAACTCTCCTTCCAGGCGCAGCGCGACGCATTGACCGAACTCGCCAACCGGCGGTTGCTGCAAGAACGTCTTGAACAGGCCATAACATGGGCCGCGCGTGATCAGCACTTGGTGGCGGTGCTGATGATTGACCTTGACCGGTTTAAGCAAGTCAATGACTTATTGGGGCATCGTGCCGGGGATACTGTTCTGCGAGTGGTTGCCCAAAGATTGGCCCGCTGTGTGAAGCAGAGCGACACAGTGGCCCGGGTGGGTGGGGATGAGTTTACCGTTGTCCTAAGCTCGGTTGCAAATGCCGAAGCGGCGGAGGAGCAAGCCCAGAAGATGCTTCACGAGATTGTCCAGGCGATTGGTTTAGGAGATCAGGAAACCTACGTCGCCGCCAGTATTGGGATCAGTCTGTACCCTTCAGACGGACAGGACACGGTCACCTTACTACGGAACGCCGACTTGGCTCTGTATCAGGTGAAGAGCCACGGACGAAATGGTTGCCTGCTGTACGGGCCACAAATTGGAGCAGTTCTCCGCAAGAAAATGAGCATGGAAAAAGCCTTGTCGCTGGCCTTGCAGAATAATGAATTCCACCTGTATTACCAGCCTCAAACCGACATTCAACGATCACTGGTGGGAATGGAGGCGCTCTTACGGTGGGATAGTCCAGAGCTCGGCCGGGTGTCACCAGCGGATTTCATTCCTGTTGCCGAAGAGACCGGCTTGATTGTGCCGATTGGCGCTTGGGTGTTTCGGGAAGCATGCCGCCAAAGTGTGGCCTGGCAGCAGTTGGGTCATTCACCATTTAAGATGGCTGTCAACGTGTCGGCCCGGCAGCTTGCGGATGCCAACTTCGTGGAATTTGTCCGCTGCACATTAGCGGAATCGGGATTGAATCCTGAGATGCTGGAACTGGAACTGACCGAAACCACGTTGATGGAGTATGTGGAAGCATCATTGCCGCGGTTACGTCAACTGCGGGACTTGGGCATTACATTGGCCATCGACGATTTTGGGACTGGCTATTCTTCCCTCAGCTATCTGCAAAAACTTCCTGTAGCTAGCGTGAAAATTGATCAGTCCTTTATTCGCGAGATTTCCGAAGATTCAAAGAGCACTGTTCCCGTCATTCAAGCCATTGTGGAGCTGGCTCATGGAATGGGGTTGAAAGTTGTTGGCGAGGGAGTTGAAACCGAACGTCAAATGCAGACTTTACGCGTTTTGGGATGTGACGTAATCCAGGGATATTTGATTGGCAAGCCTGGTCCCGCAAACGAAATCGAAAGCTTCTTCTCCGGTAGCCCTCAAGGGCTGCTGCAACTCGACAAGCAAATCCGGTCCAAGGATTCCAATTCGATCATCGCTCATTCCGATTCTTCCTTGACGAAGTAACTTTCATAGTTTGTTATTGTGGTGTTGAGCGGATTCATCACCCAAGCAGTGTGGTGTGAGAAATAGAAACAACAGGTAAGGATGCCTGTTCCACCAAAACCCAAAGCTCAAAGTTTGCAAAGTGGAACAGCATCCTTGCTGCGGGTCTCCCCGCGCTTTGCAAGTAAGTTGGGACTTTCCTGGCACTTTCCAGACTTTCCGGGACAGATAGGAGGAGCCCGCGTGTTTCCTCATTACTTACTCAACTAAATATAGAAACACGCGGGCTGTCCCCACGTTTACCCACGTTTAATGTCTCAAAGTTGTTGACACGCACCGAGGCCCATTGACTTCGGCACGGCCAGTGCGGACGTCAGTATCCTACATAGAAAACGCTGGTTAACTCGATGGAGAGGTTTGCTACCCTTAAAGGCATTGAATAAATGACCGCTCAACGTTGATCCAGTCTTGGCGGGACCCAGCGTTTCGTTCTAGTGGAAACTGAGAGGAGCTTGGCGATGCACACACAACCGGTAGCGCTCTTTATTGAGG
The DNA here is from genome assembly GCA_031394025.1 of Acidobacteriota bacterium. Classification (GTDB taxonomy): domain Bacteria; phylum Acidobacteriota; class Terriglobia; order Bryobacterales; family Bryobacteraceae; genus JANXSF01. The sequence continues at coordinate 1,116 of JANMWO010000449.1, read as the reverse complement.
CTTGGCGACAAATGACGGAGCGTCTGCCGTCACCACGCTATGCCAATGATAAAGGCGTTGCCTCGTGTTTCAGCAATGTTCCTAACCTGTTCTTCAATCTGTGGGTTCAGAGCCAACCCGCGACCTCTGCGGAAGAATTTCGGGCGTTGCTCGCGACCGCCGTGCAACGAGCCGAGACCTCTGCATTTCCGACCGGCGGAATTATTAGGGTCGATTGGTCACCAGCGGGCTGGGAAGAGATCGCTAAATCGGCTGGACTGGCGCCGATGGTGTCTATGATCAGCATGGAAACGGACACCCTGCTCGAGCCCAGACGACCCCCGTCTGACCTAAGCATACGACGGGTCGTCGACGACAAGGGTGCGCGGGACTTGGCCTCCCTCAATGCGCGTGCCTATGGGATGCCGTTGGAACTGTGGGATTGTGTTTCAGGCATGCACTTCTGGCCGTCAGATTGCTTCGCCTTCGTCGGATACAAAGGAGAGACGCCCGTTTCTTCCGCTGCGGCGTTGCCTGTAAATGGCACCGTCTACATCGCTCTCGTGGCGACAGCGCCCGAACAGCAAGGCAAGGGATACGCAGAAACGGTGATGCGTCGCGCGGTCGCTGAGGGGCAGCACGCGATGGGCGTGAAGCGGACAACACTGCACGCTTCGATGATGGGACGTCCTCTCTATGAGGCGATGGGCTATCTGCCAGGTCCACAACTAGTCTTTGTCGGACCCGTAGAAACTCGGTAAGCCTGAACACGCCTTTTCATTCTGCCAATACTGAGGCAGTGTGCCCCGTATTACGGTGCTCCAGGTGCGATTTGACACTGGGCCACTCGATTGGCAGGATGCTATAAACACAGGTGTCGCGGAGTGCGCCGTTCGCTCCAATGCTGTGGCTGCGCAGGATGCCATCGAGCTTCGCTCCAAGCCGTTCAATCGCGCGCCTGCTCTGCTGGTTGAAGAAGTGCGTGCGAAACTCCACTGCGATACAGTTTTCCGCCTCGAAAGCGTGCCGTAGCAAGAGGAGTTTGCAGGCGGTGTTCAGCGAACTGCGTTGCGCGGAGAGCGCGTACCATGTCGAACCGATTTCCACTCGACGGTTAACCCGGTCAACGTTCATATA
>JANMWO010000423.1:0-8558 GCA_031394025.1 Acidobacteriota bacterium | reverse complement strand
TCTGGGAACTTCAGAATTTCAGTCTTGTGTGCAAAACCTGACAAGTCAGGCAGCTTCGGTAACTCGGTTTTAAGTGCAAAGCCGCTGAGATCTGGGAACTTCAAAATTTCAGTCTTATGCGCAAATCCTGATAAATCAGGCGGCTTCGGCAATTCAGTTTTAAGTGCAAAGCCGCTGAGATCAGGGAACTTCAAAATTTCAGTCTTGTACGCGAAACCTGATAAGTCAGGCAACTTCGGTAACTCGGTTTTAAGTGCAAAGCCGCTCAGATCGGGAAGCTTCGGGATCTCCGTCTTGAAAGCGAATCCTGATAAATCAGGCAACATCGGCAACTCAGCTTTAAGAGCAAAACCACTCAAATCCGGGAACTTCAGAATTTCGGTCTTATGCGCGAATCCAGATAAATCAGGCAGCTTCGGGATATCCGATTTAAGCGCGTGCAATTTGAAATCTGGCAGCGCTGGCAAATCCGTTTTTCGCGCATAAACACTCAGATCCGGTAGTTTCTGCAATTCCGATTTCAAGGCGAAGCCACTTAAATCGGGGGCTTTCGGCAACTCTGCTTTCAGTAGAAATTTGGTATGATCCGGCAATTCGCTGCGGCGTGCGTAGAGCTTGGGGTCGCCGATTTCAGTCTTCAATGCGTGCATCGGAGCCAAAGCAGCTGCGGTTAGAAATTCACCACGCGGAACCTCGCTTTTCAATGCATATTTTTCAAGGTCGCGAGCTGTCGTCAGTTCCGATTTCAATGCGAAATGGGAAAAATCAGGTAAGGGGGTGGCCTGTGGGATCATGTCTTGCAGAAGTTTTTTGAACATGTAGCCAAATAGGCCACCCAGTGCCAAGGCCCCGGCTAAACACGTCCAAATTTGAGAAATTACAAATAACATGGTTCGATTCTTCCTTCCTAAAATTATTAATTGTGAGCGATGATTTCTACACGGCGATTCTTGGCACGGCCATCCAGGGTGGCGTTTGAAGCAATTGGCTTGTCCGGACCAAAGCCAGCAGCTTTCATCCGATCCCGCACAATGCCGTGCTGAATCAGCCATTCCACTACGGCTTGCGCGCGCTGTTGGCTCAAGGCTCGGTTGGACGTGGCGTCTCCATCGTTGTCGGTGTGTCCCTGAATGTCTACTGAAAGTTGAGGGGCCTTGGTAAGTACGCTCAATACTTCCTGCAACACAGGAGTGCTGCTGGCAAGGATCAAGCTTTTCCCCGATTCGAATTCAATTTTTTTGTCGAGCAGAATTTTATCCAACTGCGTCTGGATAGCTTTGACGTCACCCACCACCACCAATTGATTTTCCACCGTCCGCACGCCGGGCAATTGAAGCGCAACTTCACCAGCTTTGATCTTGATGTCTTCGGCGGGCACTCTACCGATCAGCGTAATATCACGCCCATCTGCTTTCACTTCAACGCCACTTATTTTGGCCGACTGAAGACCTGCGTTCACTGCTCCGCGCAATGTTGCGGCAATTTCAGTGCTGTCTGTTGTAATGCAATGAAGGCAAAGTAACGGGAAAGCAATGGCTGCGATTAATGATCCAAGTTTGGCTAACATGGCGTCGTCTCCTTAAAGTTGGTTCGCTGCTTAGGGGCCTTTGGAGCACCCAGGCAAGGCGTGATGGTGCACATTAGGAATCTTTCTTACTGCCGGTGATGGACCAGACACCTAAGAATCCGACTACGAAAGCGGCCACCATAAGTATCCCGATTTCAAATTGCAATAAACTCATCTGCTACACCTCTTCAACGGACAGCCCTATGAGTTTGAAATTTCAAAAGGCTTTCTTAACGAATTAGAGTAGCAGATTTCCAACGCCTGTCAGCAACTCCCTTTTGACTAAAACAAGTGGCGATTGCGCGGTCGAAAACACAGAATTTTGAGGGCGGATGATCTACAGCGAAACATGCGAATTTGCTTGTCGGGAGTAAGTCCGGGTTTTTCTATAGCGAGGCGGGAAATAGGATGTGGAAGGTCACAGTTGTGGGCAGGCCAGGCGATGGCGAAACGATTTATAAGTGCTCTGAAAAATATTTTTTCGGTATGTTAGTTTTTGCAAAACATACTGTGGAGATTGAGGACGCGGCAGAAGTCAAGATGAACCGTATTTTTTGAAGATGCTAGACTACACAATAACTGACATGAAAGTTTTCATTTCATACGGCGCTCTAGCCGATCAAGTTACGGCTCTTCGACTACAGGCGCTTGCCGCAGTCAATGGTCTGACTGTTTTTGTACCACCGGCCTACACTCGACAAGAAGATCCAATTCTCCTGGATCCCGAGGTAGCTCAAAAACTAAACGCATCCGAAGTTATCCTGGGCGTTGTTGGAGCGGGTTTATCGAAAGCGTGCAGGCAGGAACTCAATGCTGGTTTGGACCAACGGAAGCACATGATCGTGATGTCTCATCCCGCGTATGTACCCCAGTTGCGACCGCATTTTGCCTCAAATCTAGTTGTTGTAGATCCTTCCAACCCAGACAAATCGGAACACAGTATGGTGGAACATTTAAGATCGATTGATGCCCAACAGAACGCCAAGAATGCATTGCTGGCGCTTGGCACACTAACGCTCGGGTTGTTCTTATTTGCCCCTGCCGATCATCGTTAGCTTATGCGTGAAGGCCGTTGTACGATTGATAGTTCCTGCGTTATCGCGCTCCATCACCTTGGCCTATTGCCGCAACTCAGCATGCTTTTTTCGATGGTCCTGATTCCTAAAGCGGTACGCGAGGAACTCTCTAAACGGCGAGTTAGCAAGGACCTCCTAAGATTCCTGTTTCGTGAGTATGCGCTTTTTCAGCGTTGCGATGATTATGAAAAGGGCACCATTGATTTTCTGCTTGCAGAACGAAAGCGAGAGGGTTCGGCTGATCGTGGAGAGGTCGAAGCAGTTGTTCAAGCATCCCAGGTTGGGGCAATGGTGATTGTTGACGATCAGTGGGGGCGCAAGCTGGCCGCCAGTTTCGATCTGAAATTTCACGGAACGCTATGGATATTGCAAAGGTTTCAGGAGCTGGAATTGATCTCCGCAACGGATCTTCGCGCATACCTCTTAACATTACGTGAACTGGGAATCCGTTTGCCGTGGACAGCCGCAAATGCCCTACTGAATAAACTTGGCGAGAAACATCTTCCGCTTTCCACCTAATTACAAACCTGACCTGGACCGTATAATTTCCGACAACACATCTGGCTTCGCTTCGTCGCGTTCCAAATACGGGTACCGTTCCCCACCCGAATAAACCACGCGATGCGTCGTAAAGTATTCTCCATCGTTCACCAGCAATTCAATTGGCTCACTGGAGCCTTTGGCCGCCTTAATTGCCGACCGCAGCACCTTCGACGTATACTTACGCCCGTTCACCGCAATCAATTTAGTCGATGCGGAAACGCCCGCCTTGCCCGCTGGTGATCCGCTAATCACATCGCTGATCGTTCCATCTTCCTTCAAGATCAGCCCTAAGGAAAACCGCACATCCGTCGACTTCCGCTGATCCTCAAACGTCTTCTGACGGTCGGGAATCGCTTCTTTGAAAACCAGCTTCCATCCGGTCATCTCAACCGCCGCCAGCGGAGCCCTGCCCGCCACTTGATAGATTCTGTCATTGAAAAACTTCCGCCAATCGTAAGCCTGCACTTGACCTAACGATGCGATAACGTCGTCCAGCGTATAGGTCTTTACTTCCGGGCCACCACTCTTGCCGCCATGGAACGCCCGGCAGAAATCGTCTAATGTCTTCTTACCGCCGCTCATCTGTCGGATGCGCACATCGGCCTCAAGCCAAATCAGCGCCCCTTCCGGATAAAAATCTGTCCCACGCCGCAGATTTTCCTGATCGCCCCGTGCTGCATACAGCAACTGCGCGGCAACCGCAGTATCCGCCAATGGACGCCATTGTCGCCCTGGTGATAAGTCCAGTTGGGCAATGTCAGATGCCACAAGCTGGCGATAATCATCGGCTGTAATCAGCCCGCTGCGGGGCGTTAAAATATTGCCCAGGTATTGCGTCAATCCTTCGTAAACCCACAACAATTCCCCTTGCATGGGCTGCTGATAATCGGTGGTTGCCAAGCCTGCGGGCCGTCGATACTTTCCGTTCCAGGAGTGCGACATTTCATGCGGCAGTAACCCGGCAGAGACGCGCAAAGCATCGGGATCTGTCTGGGACGCTTCAGGCAAACGGTTATCACTCGATTCATGATGCTCCAATCCAAAATGCGCCACATGGTCAGATAGTGTCAGCAAAAAGTGATACGAACCATAGTGCCTTGCACCAAACAGCACACCAGTTTCCGCAACCAGTTTGCGATAAGAAGTAACCAGCGAATCGGGGAGCAGGGTGGCTTCCCGGCTGTCGGCTGATACATGCAAATAATGAGGGGGATTCCCTCCGGGTGACAAATCGAAGGTCTTGAAATGGCGTCCTGAAATTACTGGCGAATCCACCAGCGTTGTGGCCGATGCGGACTTGAATTCCACACTATCCCCAGACTCCCGCTCAATTTTTAAAGCTGTGCCGTACTTCCAACCCTTGGGCACTTTCAACGACGCTTGCACTTGCACCTCATCGGTCTTCTTGCCTTCGGGGTACAACAGGACTTGATTCCATCTGAGCAGCGCCAATTCGGTGGTTGTGGATGATCCAGAACTAAACCCACCGGTTTCTGGCGGAGCAATAAAATCGTAAGCAAGGTCAATGGAAGTGGCCCCGGCAGGCACATCCACAATGATGGTGTACATCTCAATTGGGTCGCGACGCCAGCCCACTTGCTTGCCTGCGGAAGTGATGCGCAAATTCACCAAGTCCGTAACTGGGCCTGTGGGCGCATGCTCCCCGGGAATCCACTTCGGGTAAGCCAGCCGCATGGGACCACCAGTTGCGGGAATGGAAAGTTGTGCATGGAGAATGCGTCGAGGAGCGTCAGTTGCGTCCACCTGAAGGCGCATTGGAGTTTGCGCAAAGGCCACCGAAGTGAATGCAAGAAACAAAAAGCGAGTCATGTTTCTATTCTTCCATGCTATTAAGGAAGTATGCGGTTGCTTCTTATTTTTCTACTCCCACCCTTGGCGATGGCCGTCGCGCCGGCAAGCAGTGGCAGTTGTGGTGCCAACTCATCCACGGTGGGTACCTTCCAACTTTTAGTGCAGCGTCCCGATGGGACTAAGCTTCCTATCCGCTCTGTACAAGTGCTCAACAAGGATTACAAGATCCTCTATAAGCCAGTGAACCTTCCGGCGGATATCAAGAAAGAAGCGCGAGTCAGTTTGGTCTACATGGAATCTGGTTCCGATGCTGCTATGTCGGTAATGGAGATGGTCCCCGCTGCGACGCCTGCCGAATGGAGCATGCCCGCCCGCGGCAGAGTGCTGGTGTTCGCCTTTGGTCCTCAAGGACTGGATGAAAAAAAGGTCACCAATCTGGTTACTAAAGACAAGCGATTGATTTCGCAAATGACGCAGTATGCCGAACAGACCTCACAAACTGAAGACAATCTGGAATTGCTATCGACCTTGGAAGCAGAGGATGACGAACCCAGCGCGGACCAGGTGCGGGCGAATTCTTCGGATCGAATGCTGGCCGCTCTAGTGCGCGCCTTATCCGGCACTAACTATGGTCTGGATGCAACCGGCCAAGCTCGCCGAGCGCCCATTGTCAGCATGAAGGACAAAGCCATGGATGGATTCTTCGCCAATGCTGGCGGCCTTTTCATTGGCGGCGGCATGTTGCCTGATGTGAAGAATTGGCTCTTTCCCGAAACCGATTTTCGTTCTGTTTTTTCCGTAGCAGGGCCGGAAGATTCGCTTCAACTCTGCGGACGTTTCCTCCCGACAGGCACTGGAAGAACGAAGACCGTCTACCTGTGGGCTCATCGATTCAGTGACGCCCCGCCACCTTCCATTGCACTGGCCAACACGGCTCATATTCCAGGCAGCGCTAAATCTCAACTGCCTCTGCAACCCGGCCCTGATCCACTGTTGATAGAAAAAATTCGCGATTGGGTGCTGAAGCCAGCAGGGAAGGGAAGCGACGTCCCGGTGCGCGTTGCTGTTCAAGGCAGAGCACTGGAAATTGACCCGCGCAATTCGCAGCTTGCTGCTGGCTCTTATCAACTGGCTGGTCGCTGGGATTTTCAACAACTCAAAGTAGAAGGGAATGTGGATGTTTATTCCATCGACAATTTGGAATCGGCAAAGCCGTTGACGTCTTCCCTGGATAAGTTGGTGACTGGATCGGGTCCCGTTCGCTTAGACCTGGAAGGTGCCGATTTCCAATTCGTCAAACGTGTCGCGCTACGTCGCGCAGGTGGTCAAAAGGCATTGACGGAAGAACTGGATTGGCAGCCCCCGGCTATCTATCAGGGCCCTCAAAAAAGATTGTCGGTTGAACTCGACACAGATCGTTTGCGACCAGGGAATTACGTGCTCAGCTTGAGCTCGCCCAATGGCATCAATCGCGATCTTCCGTTGAGCATTGTGCCTGCTCCTCCGCAAATCGAAAACTTACCCATTCGCCTGGCGCAAGATAGCGCTGAGCAATCGTTCACTCTGAAGGGCAGGGGATTGGACCGCATTGAATCCATCGCATCGGAATTTGCCAAGTTCCGGTTAGCCGCTTTTGATCCTGCCCGTCCCAATGAGCGCCTGGGGATGGCGCTACTGCAACCAGCCGCGAAGTCCGGTGCGCTGCTGGCCATGAACGTGATTGTTCCCGGTGTGGCTCGTGGCATCCCGGTGCTGGCGGCGATGCAAGTGAGCGGCCCCAAGCCCCGAATCACCTCAGTTAAACTTGCACTTCCTGAAAACCTTGGCATCACACCGAAAGCCGAAGAACTTCCTGCCGGATCATTCATCAGCGTTTCTATAAAAATAGAACCTGCTGATCTGAAGCCAGCACTGAAACTGCAATGTGCTGATTTTGGAAAAACGTTTGAAGAACTGGTAATCAATGTCGGAGAAAAGAAGGCTGGTGCCAAGCTGGAAATGGTTGGACCGGGGCAACTATTCCTTACCTTCGATCCTGGTTTGCTTGGCCCATCCGGTTGCCAGGTAAATGCCGTGTTGATGGGCGACACCGCGTCCGACCCAGCCAAGCTTGGCCGCGTCATCCGCTTTCCACGCATTGAAATGTTTTGGATGACTGATGAAAAGGCCAGTGGCGGAAATTTTCTGGGCATACTCAGCGGCTCCGATTTGGAATTGATTGAACGCACCGGTTGGGACGCATCGAAAGGGCTGCCTGTGGATGCCATGCCCACCACAACCGCTGGTACGGGCTTGCAACAAACTCTGAAAGTGGCCATGCCCTGGCCATCGCCAACCCCGCGTGCACCAATTTATATTTGGCTGCGTGGAGAATCGCAAGGGCGCTTAGTGGAGGGTGGACGCACCAAGTAGAATGGCATCCACCAATCCTTCAATCGTGTGAGGCTCCGCTTCCACAGTAACTGCAAGTCCATGCATGCGGGCCGTGGCTGAAGTCACTGGGCCGATGCTGGCAATGTTGACGCCACTTAGCAGTTCAGCCCCTGCTAGAACTAAGAAATTCTTTACGGTAGAAGAACTGGTGAAGGTAACCCAATCGGGCTTGCGCGTGGCACTCAACAACTGCTTGGCAATCGCCTCAGACCCAGCCGGAACTACTGTTCGATAGGTTTCCACTACATCAACGATAGCCCCCAGCTTCAGCAGCGCATCGGGCACCACGTCTCTGGCGACTGCAGCCCTGGGAATCAAGATCCGCTTCCCGGTTAGATCGAATTTACTCATTGCCGCTACCAGACTTTCGCCCACATATTCTTCAGGAATCAAGTCGACTTTCAAGTGCAGTGCTTCCAGTTCCTTGGCTGTTGCCGGTCCAATGGCGCACAACTTGGCCCGCAGCCGACGTAGATCGTAAGGTGACTGGTCGAGATGATCCAGAAAATAACGCACGCCATTGGCGCTGGTAAAAATCAGCCAATCGTATTCGGCCAAATTCGCAATGGCAAAGTCCAGTGGGGCGGGGTCCAGCGGAGGAGCGAAGGCAATTACTGGCAACTCTACAACTTCAGCACCCAATTCATGCAGACGATTTCCCAGCGTCCCCGCTTGCGCGGCGGCACGCGTCACTACGATCTGTTTCCCAAACAACGGCAGCTTCTCAAACCAATTCAACTTCTGCCGCAAGCCCACTACTTCGCCAATCACGATGGTGGCAGGAGGCTTCATTTGCGCCTTCTCCACCAATTCGGGTAACGTCGCAAGTGTTCCGGTAATTGTTTGTTGGGTGGCGCGGGTGGCCCAACGGACGGCCATGGCTGGCGTGTCTGGATTTCTTCCTGCCGCAATCAACCGTTGCGAAATATCGGACAGGTTGGATAGTCCCATGTACAGCACCAATGTTTCGGCATGGCCAACCTTGTTCCAATCAATTTGATGGGGCGCGTGTCCTGTGACAAAGCTGACCACTGAAGTGTGATCGCGATGCGTCAACGGCACGCCTGTATAGGCGGCAATGCCTAAAGCCGCCGTCACGCCGGGGACAACTTCATAGGGAACACCGG
>JANMWO010000485.1:0-2875 GCA_031394025.1 Acidobacteriota bacterium | reverse complement strand
AACACCAACGCCAAATCCACCTGGAATGGGCGTGGCCCAAAGGCCTGTTGGCAAAGTCAGTAACGTGCCGATAATCAATGAGAAACAGCATGTGTGGCGAATAGCCAGCGGATAGAGAGTCAAGTGAGGGGTATCCTTTTTAGAAATCTACGCTCGAGGTGGAGTTAGCCTCCCAACGGCGCGGTTCGGTTAATGGAAGCTAATTTATCGTTAACAGGTTGTGTAAGTCAATAGTAAAACAGGGGTACTTTCAAACTCTTTGGTGGGGAGCGCAGCATTCTTGTTTGAGGGTTAGTGGCATAGGCTTGGTGCATAGTTGTGTTGCGCTAGACTGGTGTTCGGGAATAGATCGGAGTGATCCGCGCATTCCAAGAATATGGAAACGGCAGAGCTCTTAGAAATAGTCGCGCTGGGCGAGGATACCAAACACCAGTTCAAAGCAGACGAGACGAACGCAATAAGCCTGGGATTGGAGATGGTTGCGCTCACCAACGCCAAAGGTGGGCTCATTTTCATTGGCGTCGCCGACGACGGAACTCTGCAACCTCATGACGCATCAAGCGTCCGACGGCTGAATGAACTCATCGCAAATGCGTCCACCAACTGCGTCCGTCCGGCGATCAATCCCGTGACGGAAAACGTCGCGGTTGCCGGAGGTGTCGTCATTGTAGTGACGGTTCCAGAAGGCCTCAGCAAACCATACATGGATAATAGCGGGGCTATATGGGTTAAAAGTGGCAGTGATAAGCGTCGAGTGACTTCGCACGAGGAGATGCAGCGAATGTTTCAAGCCGCACAACTCCTTCATGGTGACGACATCCCAGTGCCTGGAACGTCGATTACTGATGTGGATCTTGACTATTTCCGCCGTTTCTTCGCAACGAGTTTTGGTGAGGGGTTGGAACAGCAGCATTTGCCGCTGGCCCAGGTGCTTTCCAACATGCGCCTGCTGGCCGATGACCGACTCACGGTGACCGGCGTTTTACTTTTCGCGAAAGAACCACAAGTGCTTCTGCCTGTGTTTCACGTAAAGGCGATTTCATATCCTGGCAGGGACATTCACGCCTCGCAGTATCTGGAAAGTGTGGATATTCTAGGGCGTATGGATGAACAGTTCGACGGCTCCATGGCGTTTGTGCTTCGTCATCTTCGTCGGGAACAAGCCGGGCAGGGGATCAACTCTCTGGGGGAATTAGAGATCCCGCGGATCGTGCTAGAGGAACTACTGACCAATGCGTTGATCCATCGCGACTATTTTGTTTCCGCGCCGATTCGCATGTTCATCTTCGACGACCGCATTGAGATCATCAGCCCAGGTCATCTCCCCAATAACTTGACCGTGGCCAATATCCGCAGCGGCACTTCCAACATGCGCAATCCTATCCTTAGTTCATTCGCCACCAGGATTCTCCCGTATCGGGGCCTTGGAACAGGCATCCTGCGAGCCTTGAAGGAATATCCCCGAATCCAATTCGTCGATGATCGGGACCGAAATGAATTTCGCGTAGTGATTGAGCGACGCCCATCGTCTATTTACCAGCAGTGATACAATTGCCCGTAACATGCAGATGATGCTGAAACTCTCAATGATCTCGACGGCGCTACTGGTAGCGGGGTACGGGCAGACAGCGGGGGACCGCTCAAAGACTGAATTCGAAGTGGTGTCCATCCGGGCCAATCCACCACGGACTGGCTTCCACTTTGCCGCTGAGAGTGGCGTGCCAGATTTGACTAATCCCGGCTTGTTTCGTTGCACCAACTGCACGCTGGCCGTATTAATCCGCAAGGCATTTGATCTTCAGAACTATCAGTTTCCTGGCAGATCGGCACTGGGCACCAACACGTTTGAGGTGATGGCTAAAATCCCTGTGGGGGCAACCCCTGACGATTTTCGAGCAATGCTGCAGAACGTTCTGAAAGACCGCTTCGGGCTTACGTTCCACTACAAAGAAAAGACCATGCGTGGGTACCATTTGGTAGTTGCTAAGAATGGTTCGAAACTAAAGGAATCGGCAGATAAGGCACCGTCAGCGGGAGAAGACCCGAATCGCCAACGGAGCGCCGATCAGCACCAGACGGCGGGGCAAGGTCAAGGACAAGGTCACGCGCACAGCGGTTTGGTGACCATGTTCGGGTCGGCCACCTATCGCGACGAACATAAAACTACTGGTGATTTGGCCCAGATCCTGTCTGACCAACTGGGCCTGCCGGTTGACGATCAAACCAATCTTCAGGGCAAGTATGACATTGTTCTGAAATGGGCTGGCGACCCCACGCAATCGGGTGGAAATCATGCTGAAGGCGGCGGCGCAGGACACGGGGATCATGGTGGTGGCGGTCCTGCTGGTGCACCGGGAGCGGCAGCATCAAGACGTGGTGAAGAATCTGGTCCCACCTTGTTTGAAGCACTGCAAGCGCAACTCGGGCTGAAATTGGTTCCGTCAGAACAGACGGTAGCCAGGACTTTCGTTGTGGATCACGCGGAGCAACTCCCCACGGCCAATTGACGTTGTCTGTGCACGGGCGGTGAGGGGACATACGGATCGCCAGCCCCTGCTACTCTGGTTGTAAGCCCCAATGCATGTATAGCTACGACATCGCTTTGAAGGAGCTCTTTCAGTCATTCGAAATCGGCTTGACAGAACAGTTGGCGGGCGTTGCTCCCGTCGAATGGCTCAACGTTGAATTATCAGAAACCCGCGCCCAGCGTGTCGATTTTGTATGTCGCCTAGCCGATGGTGCCATCTTCCACATGGAATTCCAGACTGGAAACGACCAGAAAATGGCAGATCGAATGCTCGACTATTTCGTGGCGCTTTATAAGAAATACGGATCGGCCCCTCGCCAGTTTGTACTGTACGCTGGCAACGAACCA
>JANMWO010000410.1:0-3410 GCA_031394025.1 Acidobacteriota bacterium | reverse complement strand
GAATTGCGACGCTTACTTGCACCCGCAAGACAGGAGCTTTCGACGTAGTGGCCACCGGCTACACCAATACCCGGCAAGCTAGCCTTGCGCTGTTCACCTTTACAGGCAACAACCTGGGAACAAGTTCCCTTACTGTGGATGCCACTGCTCCGTTCACCACCTGGGCGGGAACGAAAACTTGCACCCCCGCAGCGGGGATTAGCTGCGTTGCCTTCGAGTACACCCAACCCTTTACGGTGCAGGGAAACGTAACTGACATCACCACTGTGAAGCTTCAGTTAACCAATCAAATTGGACAATCGGTAGAGCGTAGTGCAAGCTGTCAGTAGATGAATCTAGAGGACTCTGAACAAACGCGACCGCCGGGGACCTTGCTGGTTTTAAAAGACCGCTACGAGGTGGAGCGGGAGCTTGGCCGCGGCGGGATGAGTGTGGTCTACCTGGCGCGCGATCGCCAACTGATGAATAAGAAGGTGGTAATTAAGGTTCTGCTGGACGAATCACAGCAGGATGCCTGGATTCGTAAAAAGTTTTTGCAGGAGATGGAAGCGCTGGCCCGCATTGATCACCCTGGCGTGGTTGGTGCGCTGGATACTGGCGAGACTTCTGAGGGTCGGCAATTTTTGGTGATGCAGTACATTGAAGGTCAGAATTTGCGGCAGGCGTTGGCCGCCGGTCCACTGGATTTTGGACGGGCTGCCGGTCTATTGCGGCAAGTGGGGCAGGCATTGAGTGCGGCGCATGAAAAAGGGGTTTGGCATCGCGACCTGACGCCGGAAAACATTATGCTGCAAAAGCATGGTCTGGATGAGGAACACGCCAAGGTGATTGATTTCGGCATTGCCGGAATTCAGAATTCAGCTTTTGGCGGAGAAAAGACGCAAGTGGCGGGAAAGTATTCCTACATGTCGCCAGAGCAGTTTGCCGGAAAGCCATCCGCCACCACCGATGTTTACGCAATGGGTATTTGCGCGTATGAAATGGTGACCGGGCAAAAGCCGTTTGCAGCGTCGCTGGAGCATTTGGTTTCAGCAGAAAAATCATTGGCGGAAGCCCCTCAGAAATTGCGGCCAGGACTGCCCGATGCCGCAGGACGGGCTATTTTGAAGGCGATTTCCTATCATGAGGCGGATCGATTCCAGACGGCTCGGGAGTTCGGCGAAGCCATGTCCCAGACCCTGACTGCGAAGCAAGGCAAGGGCAAAGATCCTAGTAATTTGGAAGTAGGCCACATCCTGTTTACTGATCTGGTTGGCTATTCGCTATTGCCGATGGATCTACAGCGGGAATATCTGGCAGAGCTCCAGAATGTTGTAAAAGCGTGCGCAGCCTTTAAGAGAGCGGAAGGAAATGACGATGTGATCAGCCTGCCCACTGGCGATGGCATGGCATTGTCATTCTTTGGCGATCCCACCCAGCCCGCGCAATGTGCCTTGGAAATAGCCAGGGCGTTGCAAAGCAGACAGCATTTGAAATTGCGTATGGGCATTCACTCCGGCCCGGTGTATAAAGTTGCCGATATCAATGCCAATTCCAATGTGGCTGGTGGTGGCATCAACATGGCGCAAAGAGTGATGGATTCCGGCGATGCCGGGCACATTCTGGTTTCCGAAGCCATGGCCACAACGCTTGCGCAATTGAGCAACTGGCGTCCCTATCTGGTGGACTTTGGGAATCGGGAAGTGAAGCACGGCGTGGTACTGCACATTTACAATTTGGCTACTGCGGATTTAGGAAATACTGTATTGCCGCAGAAGTTTGCTGCCGATATGAGAAGCAAGCGGTCTCCCAGGAGCAAACAGCTAGCCGCTTTAGCATTTGTGGCACTGTTTGGAGCTGCTGGATTCGTTTCGTGGAAGTATATGGTGCCGGTATCTTTCAATGAATTGCAATATTTTTTCACCGTACAACCCTCCAACGATGGCAAGGATTTCGGGCAGGAGTTCCGTAGCGTAGGGAACGTCATTTTTCAGTCCAATTACCGGGTGGCCTTGAATATTACGTCGCCGAAACAGGGCTATTTATATGTATTGAACGAGGCGATGGACGAGAAAGTAGCAAAGAAAACTTTCCTGATTCTATTTCCGTTGGCAGGTGCCGAATGGGATCCGAAAATCGGCCAGGGTCAAACGGTTCGTGTTCCGAAAGAAAACTGGTTTCAATTCGACCAGGCAACTGGAACGGAGATTTGTTACGTGGTGTGGTCGCTAGTGCCTGTGCAGGAGATTGAAAAGCAGCGTAAATCAGCCAACGTAATGCCAGGTGGTGTGATTAAGGTGGAAGACGGCATGATGGTGGCCGAATTACGCGATTTTCTGAGGAAGAACGTGGGGAATCTGGTGGAGAAGAATAACGAGCAAACCAACCAGACGGAATTGAAAGGCACTGGTGAATTTCTTGTGCAAAAGATTCCGTTACGACATTTATGAGGTAGTCCATGAAAGAAACCGGGGTGAAGCTGGCGCTGATCTTAGGATTCCTGTTGGCGATATTGCCACCAGCGCAGGCTCAGAAATACATTGGTGCGGGCGGTTGTGCCAGCTCCAATTGTCACGGCGGCACGTCGGTTGCAAGTGAGAAGGAAAGTCGGATTTGGGGCAATGAATATGCCATTTGGCAGTT
Source organism: Acidobacteriota bacterium (assembly GCA_031394025.1). Lineage (GTDB taxonomy): Bacteria > Acidobacteriota > Terriglobia > Bryobacterales > Bryobacteraceae > JANXSF01. The sequence continues at coordinate 788 of JANMWO010000410.1, read as the reverse complement.
AAACGATAAGCACTCCAGGGCGTCGAAAGTACTTACCGATCCGCGTTCCAAACGCATGGCTGAGATATTGCGGATTTCTGATCCTCAGAAAGATGCCCGGTGCACGTCTTGCCACGCGGTAGGTTCGCCGGAAAAGTCAGCCAATGATGGGGTGTCCTGTGAGGCATGTCACGGTGCAGCAGAAAAGTGGTTGGGGACGCATACCCAGGCCAACTCACACGCGGCGAGTGTGGCAGCGGGCATGGTGGACACCAAGAACATCCGCTTGCGAGCGACCAATTGCATGGAATGCCATGTGGGGTCCAAGGATCGGGTAGTGGACCATGAACTGTACGCGGCGGGGCATCCAGATTTGAATTTCGAGTTGGATACGTTCACCTGGGCGCAGCCGGTCCATCATCGGGAAGTGAAGCCTGTGGCGGGGAACGCCAAGCCTCGGGTTCGGAACTGGGCGGTGGGGCAAGCTACGGGGATGGCCGAAGGAATGCGCTTGCTGGCGACCCGTGCGGCTAAGAATTGGCCGGAGTTTGCGGAGCTGGAATGTTATCAGTGTCACCACGATTTGCGGCAGGATAGTTGGCGCATCCAGCAAGGCTATGGTGCGCGCAAGCCCGGCAGTTTGCAAGTGAACATGTCGCGAATGGCGGTGTTGCGCGTGTTGGTATCGCAGATGGCCCCGGAGATGAGCGGCCCATTGGACGCAGTGTTGAACGACGTTGCCCTGACTGTTTCCAACCAATTGAGCGTGGCCCCAATCCGCGCTGCGGAAAAGGCGGCGGCGCTGGGGG
>JANMWO010000409.1:0-10987 GCA_031394025.1 Acidobacteriota bacterium | reverse complement strand
ATGTGGGCAATTCCCGATAGAGAGAGAACTTTTCCCCGTAGTCGTATCCGCTGGTAGATGACGACAGTATTTCCACGATCACCTTGGGGTTGATGATGGCGCTTGGCGTCCCTGGGGCCAGAATGAATCGGCCACAGATGACCGCTATGTCTGGGCAAAGCACACTCTTTGCGGTTGCCCGCACCCGAGGAACCGCTGCTGCGAAACAAGGGCCGCCATCAAGACGTTCGGCCATACGACGCCCCAGGTTAATAGCTATAACTGAGTGCTCGAAAGATGCCATTGTAGTAACTGGGAATAGTTCCCCGTCGTGAAACTCGAATCGTTGATCGGAAGCATCATCAATCTTGAAGTATTCTTCCATCGAAATTTTGCCGACAGCCAATGCGCCCATGCCTCTATTATGCAGCACACTCCCCCTATACGCGATACCCGCCCACGCCCCTAAGGTAACCCACCAATTGAACCCCCTTCCGATTTCCCTTACTTTTAAATGAAAGGAGGAAAGATTAACAGTTCGTTACTAAAACGCTGTCAGCCACGCAATCGAAATGTTTCACGCGTTCCCCTAACTCCCTTCTGTTAAAATTAAGAACAGTATGCTTTCGCAAAGGCTGCAAATAAAAGTCTCGCAAAAGCAAATCCTCACGCCTGGGCTGGTCCAGATGGTGACGGTGCTTCAGCTCAACCGGCTTGAACTGAAGGAGATGCTTTCGCAGGAGATTGCCGCCAACCCTGTCCTTGAAGAAAACCTGGACGCGGGCGAGGAACTGACTCCTGAAGAATTGCAAGCTGTCCTTGAAGTGGAACGAGTTTCCAACCCTTCCGACAAAGACATCCTGGACGCCACCGGCGCGGGCACCGAACACGAATCCAGTTTTGACAGCTACTCCACTCCTGAACCAGAAATTGCTGCTCCCGAATCGTCCAGCGAAATTCCCGCCGACCCCATTGAACAACCGGCCACCGACGCTTTTGATGCCATTGATTTCGACAACTATTTTCAGGAATACCTGGAGCCTGGCTTTAAGAGTCCGGCCGGTGAATCGGTGGATAAGCCTTCCTGGGAAACTTTTGTATCGGCGCCAGTCACCCTGCCCGATCATCTGAATCAGCAGTTGAGCCTCACCATCCTCCCGGAAAAAGTTCGTGATGCAGCGGATTCCATCATCGGCAACCTTGACGATAACGGCTACCTTACAATTTCACTGGAAGAAATCGCCATCCTGGGCGGCGGGCATGACATCGCCGATCTGGAAGCTGCTCTACAAGCCGTGCAAGCCTTGGACCCTTCGGGAGTGGCGGCGCGTGATCTTCGGGAATGCCTGCTGCTGCAACTGGCCGCCCGTAACGGGCAAGGCGGCGTGGCCTGGCAAATTATTGATCAGCACATGAAGCTGATTGAGGCCCGCCAGTTTCCCCAAATCGGGCGCTTGTTGGGACGTCCTCAGGAACATATTCAGATTGCGCTGGAAGCCATTCGCCGCCTTGATCCGCATCCGGGGATGCGCTATTCCGGCCCGGGCGCACGCGCCGTGGAACCCGACGTCTTCATATATAAGGATAGCGACGGCTATATTATTGAGTTGAACGACGACGATATTCCCAACGTGCACATCAACCGCAGCTACCTGCGGATGTTGGATAAAGAGCAGGAGCCCAACAAAGACGTCCGCAACTATATCAAGGAGCGGTTTGCCAGCGCCTCCATGTTGATGAAAAACATTGAGCAGCGCAAGCACACCATCCTGAGAGTGTGCCAGTCTATTGTGCGGCGACAAGGGGATTTTCTTGAACGCGGGTTAGATTATCTGGTGCCGATGATGATCAAAGATATTGCTGAAGAAATCGGCGTGCATCCATCCACGGTCAGCCGTGCAGTTGCCAGCAAGTACACGCACACCCCGCAAGGTGTTTTTGAATTGCGCTTCTTCTTTTCAGAAGGAGTTCAGGGAACAACTGGTGCGAATACGCCGTTGTTACTGGTGAAGCGCATGGTGAAAAAGATGATTGATGAGGAAGACCCCGCTCATCCATTGACCGATGATCAAATCACTCAAAAATTGCAGTCGGAAGGAATTGCTGTCACTCGTCGTACGGTGGCAAAATACCGGGAAGACTTGAAAATTCCCTCCACCCATCAGCGAAGGACAAAGTCATAGTCTGAAGGCCGGGTCCAAAAAAGGTTCTTATGCGCGTCCATTACACAGGAGCCCCCTCCGGGCTCACACCTACCAAGCAGAAACAGATAGAATCCCGCTTGACGAGAATTGGCAAGATGCTCGACAAGAAAGGAGAAAAGGAAGGTCACGTGATTCTTACCGCAGTGCGTCATCTACGCAAAGCGGAAATCACGGTGAACCATCACCACCACAATTTTGCCGGCAAGGCCACAGCCAAGGATGATTTCACTGCGCTGGCTTCGGCCATTGACAAGCTGGAAAAGCAGATCATCAAGCAGGAAGATAAGTTCCGCACCACCACACGCCATTCCGGTTCGGTGAAGATTGTGGTGGAAGAGCCACTGGCTGCTGAGGAAACCCCAGGAGTCCGCATTTTTCGTCCCGTTCCAAAGAATAATCGGAAACCAATGACTGCCGATGAAGCGGTGCTGGCGATCAGTGGGAAACAGAATTACCTGTCGTTTCGCGACGCTGATTCCGGTGGTTCTTCCATTGTTGTCCGCCGTGCCGACGGCCACTTTGACCTCATAGAATTGGGTTAAAATTAAAAGCGTAAAATGGAAAACGCGTCCTTAACTGGTGCTTTGCGAGTTCCTGAGTTGGTGATCATCACCGGACTCAGCGGTTCCGGCAAGGGAACTGTGCTGAAAGCCATTGAGGACCTGGGTTACTATTCGGTAGATAACCTGCCCATGGATCTGGTGGAGAAGTTCGCCGAACTCACCCAGACATCGGCCCAGATTCACGCCGCCGCCCTTGTGGTTGACATCCGCGAGGGCCAGGCTTTGGAACGTTTCCCGGCGCTCTACGCCAAATTACGCCGTAAAATTCAAACCCGTCTGATTTTTCTGGAGGCCGATGATTCCACTTTGGTGCGTCGCTTCAGCGAAACGCGCAGGCCGCATCCATTAGGTCAAAAAGAATCCGTAGCCCACAGCGTGCGTACAGAACGTAAGGCTCTCGAAACCATCCGCGGGTTGGCCGATATTATTGTCGATACCAGCAAATTCAACGTGCATGATTTGCGTGCCTGGATCCAGGAAAAGTTGAAAGGGTCAGGGCAAACCCCTACCATTGCTCTGTACATCACCAGCTTCGGCTACCGGCACGGCGTGCCCACTGATTCCGACCTGGTGTTCGACGTTCGATTCCTACCCAACCCCAACTACATCCCCGAGTACAAACACAAGACAGGTCGCAATGCCAAGGTGGCCAAGTTCATCCGATCCTTCCCCCAGACCATGGAATTTATGGATCGCGTGGCAGACCTGTTGCGCTATTTGATGCCGCACTATATTGAGGAAGGCAAAAGCTACCTGACCGTATCTTTCGGATGCACAGGCGGGCACCATCGCTCTGTGATGATAGCGGAAGAAATTGCCAAACGACTAAAAAGCGCCAGTTACACGGCAAAAATCGTGCATCGGGATATCGCCAAACCGGTTTAGTGTCTGAATTCCGTTCTTCTCTACAGCTGAATACTGCTAGATTAATCGCCGCTGATGAACGCCGATGCACGCTGATAACAACAATTTAGGGAGCAGTTCTTTAGCCACAGGTTAGGGATGCCTGTCCTACTTGTGTTTAGGTGAGACACAGAGACCCGAACAGTGCAAGCCAAAGGGGGACATGCTGGTCTGGCCCAAGCAACCGGACTCTCCCCCAAATGCACAATTACTATCAGCGAGTGGCCAGCCCAGCGTGTCCCCTTTTGGCGTCAGTCACCGCCCGTTTGTGCTTCCGCCTTGAGTACTTCAAAATCAATCCACTGCGTTACTTTCGACTTACTCTTGCGCGCCAATTTGTCTGTAACTATAACCTGCAAAATATATTCGCCAGGTTGAGCAATCGGGCCAAGTCTCAAAATTCCCCCACCAAGTAATCGCCGCTTATCCAGCCTGCCGCCAGCTTCATTCACCTCTGTCGCCGGGCTGCTCATCAGCAGCTTGCCGTTGCAGTACACGCGCAATTCCTTTGTGACTTTCGATTGCCTACTGGAATTTCGTTGAGGGTTCACAACTACGAAGGTATAAAGAATGTTCTGCCCTGGAAGATAGCGGCGAATCGCCGGTCCACCTTGCGCCCAGGCTTCTACTTTGTTCTCACTTTTTTCAGAAGTTCCACCTGACTGTGCCTGCCCGGTCGACAAATTAACCACAATTCCACTCATCGCCAGTTGCCCTTTGCGAGTATCGGGAACCGCTACCGATTGGCTAGCAGAACCAATGCGGGACGTCTCCGCATCGCGCACCACGGCTCGCAGCAGGAACGCACCGGGGTCTTTCACCGGATAATCCCAAGTAAACAGGAAGCCTTCCTTCAATGCCTTGCGATAGACATCATCGGAAAGTACAATGTTTTCCCGCCGCTGCCGTTGTTGAATGGTTTGCTTCAACCCACGGTATGCCGATGTGACAACATCCACTTGTGCCTGCCAGGAATTATCAGGCTGTTTGTGGAATGTTAGATCCTGGGCTCCAAAGTGCAACATAGACCGCACTGCGGGGCCGTCGTTTCCAAAATCGTTATACCAGCAAGTAAGTCGAACCTTCAAATCCGTTGCCGTAAATGGCGATGCCAAAGCTTCCATCAACTGCTCTTCCCTTGTCTTCACTTTGGTGGGTTCGTCCATGGGAACATCCGCATCGGTCATGCCGTTGAAGCCGGATTTCCAGCGTACTTGCAAGCCCGGGCGTTTCACTCGGACAGTCACTTTGTGATATTTCGCCTTCTTTGAATCCTTTTCAAACGTGCCTTCTTGTGGACTGTACCCAAGCAGGTAGTAACCCATTTGATCGTCCACTGCCTGTTGAATGGATGCTGGAATATCGTTCCGACCAGTAAAGAAAAGCCCTCCTGTGCGCTTGGTAAGATAATCCAGCCCCTCATTCGAACGAATGTCCTTGGACCCTGCCCCTGTAAATATCGTCTCCGCCAAAGAACCGCCTTGCCCACCTGCTGGCGCTTCGTCACCCCTTTCCGGGAATTGCGGAACAGCTAAGCGACCGTTCACTTTTAACCCTGTTGGATCAATGGCGTAAAGCGAAACCGTAGCGCGATTGGCCATGTCTGTCAAATGGTCCAGGCTGGAATTGACGCGTGATTCCATTCGCATGGTTTCTGAAAAAAAGACTACAGACTTGCGTCCTGGCAATCGTCGCATGCCGCTGATCACTTGATCCAGAGTGCCCAATGCGCCCAGCGCGGAAAGGCCTTGATTGCCGTAATCCAGCATTTCCGGACCATCCCGCTTGGGTGCCGGTTCTGAGCTCACAGGGTTGATAGTAAGTAAGCCGGTGCGCCCGCCAAACCGCCATTTCATCAGGTCAACGCCAGCAAACAGAATCTTCTTATCATTCGTGAATTGTTCCAGTGTGGCTATGCCTCCACCGGTGCGGATGATGGCCATTAAATCGCCTGGCTGCATGTACTGTTCTACATACTTGCGCAGCGAATCACGCACGCGCACAATACTTTCAAAGCTCATGCCCATATCGTCAACCACCAACGCCACAGTTCGCTTCACTTGATTGGCGGTCAGCGGAACTTGCATGGCGATGGCAACGTTCAAGCCCTTGGATTTTGGTTGCAGGACAAAGGGCGGTCGGTCATCGGGGACATAGGAAAAGTGAGTCACCTTTTGAGCCACGCCATCCTGTTTAATTTCAAAGTCGTCTGCATGCAGATCGGTTACGCGTCGACCGTGCGAATCGGTCACCACGGCGTCTACCTGGATTAATGTGAAGGTAATGCGGAGGGTCGGTTGTATTGGGTCAACAGGTTGCTGCGCCAATGCGCAACGCGTTACAAGCAGTAGGAGTAGGGTTCTGGCTGACATGCCTGTACGGCAAGTGTACAATAACCAGCAGTGAAGAGCATCTTACTTACTGTAACTTTGATGACTGTGCTGTTGCCTGTTGCCGGGCAGATTCTTTTGAATCCACCAAAGAATTCCTCCGTCATCAGCGTCAATGTGGATTTAGTAAATGTGTTGTTCACTGTTCGGGATCGTCGTGGTGGGTATGTAAAGGATTTGCGCAAAGAAGATTTCGAAATCCTTGAGAATGGGCGCAAGCAGGAGATCCGCCAATTTGCGCGTGACCTTGATACGCCACTGGTTGTCTCCATCCTGATTGATACCAGTGGCAGTGTGGCGCAGGTGCTGCCAGAGGAACAAGCCGCCGCCCGCAAATTTCTGAAGGAAGTGATGCGGCCGACAGACAAAGCACTGCTGGCATCGTTCTCTTCGCACATTGCAGTGTGGCAGGATCTGACTTCCTCGTTGCCCCAATTAAATGAAGCCTTGGACAAAACTGCTGATCCCATTGATCCTCGTAAAGCAGGCGAGTTTCGGGCGCGAGGTGGTACATTACTGTTTGATTCGGTGAGCTTGGTGGCTCGTGAAAAGTTGCGCAAACAGCCGGGGCGCAAGGCGATGATTATTCTTACCGATGGCCTGGATAACGGCAGCATAGCCACCGCAAATTCCGCCAGCAAAGATGCCATTGAAAGTGACACGGTGATTTTTGGCATCCACTATGAAGCAGATCGTCTGCAAAAGGATAGTTCGGGCCTTGCAGCCTTACGCAAGTTGACGGAACCAACAGGAGGCCGAACGTTTCATGTGGATGATGAAAACAAATTGGACGCCATCTTTGCAGATATTCAAGAGGAAATGCGCAGCCAATATGCAATTGGATTCAAGCCGCCTGACGAGGTGCGCGATGGATCATTCAGGAAGCTGGAAGTGAGGTCCAGGAAGTCGGGGATGAAAGTTACTACAAGGAGCGGATATTTCGCGGTCAATAAGTAGGCCATAGGCATGTCATATAGTTTCTTGTAAATCGGAATGAAAACTTCGCTCGCAAGCGAGCGGGTCGGCGGAATGCCTGCCCCAGTGTGCCCAGCATGGGCAGAATCTAGTTGGATGAAAGGAGCCAACCGGGACCGATGATGGTAACCGTAGCGAAGCGCAAGGCGTAGCCGCGAGGTGAAGCTGAAAGAAGCGTGTAGCAAACTCTCGACTGTAGGAAGACGAATCGGCAGTGAGGCCGGGCGCGGGCGGCAAGCTGGCTGGGAACCGCGAAGTCCAAAGGTCAAGGAATCGCTAAGTTCAACCGCCGAATGCGAAACCGCACGTCCGGTGGTGTGGGAGGGTGACAGGGCGCTAATCCCCGTCACTCGACCTGATCTTGCGATTAAACGGGAGTTACTTTCCAACTACTAGAATGGAGAACGAATCAGGCACCATCTGACCGCGCGCAGGTCGACTGCCGGCTGGCGTCGGTGGAGGCGGGGCGAATTCGGCGGTGATCAAAAGTACGTGACCAGTCTTGCCATCGAAGGTAAGCGTTTTGGAACGAGGCGGCGTCTGCAGTGTCTGTTCAACAACAAAGCTGGTAGGACTTTTTTCCTTCACAATGGTCAGCGTACCGTCGCCTTGCGAACTGAATACTTCCATGGTCTTGGGATTGAACACGGCGCCATCGGTGCCACTCCCAATAGGAAGAGTGTCCAAAATTTTGCCGGTATCGGCGTTCACCACCACCATGGTCTGCGGGTTGCGACAAGTGGCAAAGAGTAAACGATTCTTCAAATCCATAGCCAGCCCGGCGCAGGTGCCACCTTTACCCGTCAGGTCGTAGTGGGCGGTTACGGTCATGGTTTTTGCATCAATGACCGCTATGTTTTCCTTGTCTTCAATATCCACATAAATGTGACCTTTAAGATCGGAAACAGCCTGCTCAGGAGCACCACCCAAATCAATGGTGCCAGCAATGGAACCGTCCTTGCCATTGATCACGGTAACATTCGGATTGCTGTGACTGAATACGTACACGCGGTCATTAAACGGATCGGCCAGAATGCCGTCGGGGCCGCCCTGGACGTCAATTGTCTTAATCGTCGCCAACGTTTTGGTGTCCCACATCACCACCGGTTTGCTGGAGCCGAAGCCATGACCAGACTTGGTATCTACAGCGGCACCGCGAGCACTGGCGTTGGGAATTTCGCCTACGGATTCCAACGTGTCGAGATTGAAAACTGAGATCCGCCCTGGGGTTCCACTACGAGGGATGTATAGGCGGCGTCCGGCTTCGTCAGCGTACACGTAGTCAAACCCACCGGCACCTCCAACCTTTACCGTCTTCAGAATCTTATACGGTGCTGCCGTTTGAGCTTGGGCGAATCCGCTTACAATTGCTATCCCCAATGTGATCCAAAATCTATTCATCAAATGATCTCCTCAGTTGAGTATAGGGGCAACTTAGTTCAAGCGCGAACTCTTCACCAGCATTTCCAAAGTCACCACGTCCAAAGCCTTTTCATGTGTCGCTTCCAAACGCACAGGGGCGATTACCCCTGCATCAAAAGACTGCTTCCAACGATCAATGCAAACACACCAGCCATCACCAGCCTTCAACCCAGGAAACCCAAACTCTGGCCGCGGGGTAATCAGGTCGTTCCCAATCAGTGCCTGATGCCGCAGAAACTCGTCATTCATCACCACGCATATTGTATGCTTGCCAAGATCATCTGGACCCGTATTGCACTTCCCATCGCGATAAAATCCCGTCAACGGTTCTGTGCAGCAAGTCTGCAGGACGCCACCCAATACATTCTTTGTCATCTATTAACAGCTTACCTTGGATAGCCAGGAATGGGCGCGTTTGGAGTGGCTTTTATTCAGTCTGTCCGCGCACGGCTGACACCAGTGGCTTATGATTGAAAGTACAATTATGGCCAACCAACAAAGCGGAGTACGCGTATTAGTGGGCACACGCAAAGGTGCCTTCATTCTGACCTCAGACGCGAAGCGAGAAAAGTGGGACATCAGTGGACCACACTTTGCGGGCTTTGAAATTTATCACATGAAAGGCTCACCTGTGGACCCCAACCGTTTGTATGCGTCGCAATGCAGCGGTTGGTTTGGACAATTAATACAGCGTTCAGATGATGGCGGCAAAACCTGGGAACCGGTGGACAACAAATTTGTTTACGATGGCATTCCCGGTACGCATCAGTTCTTTGATGGCAAGCCGCATCCCTGGGAATTCAAGCGCGTCTGGCACCTGGAACCTTCGCTGACCGATGTGGACACCGTCTATGCCGGCGTCGAAGATGCCGCCTTGTTCCGCTCCACGGACGGTGGCAAAAGTTGGCACGAACTCGCCGGATTGCGCGGCCATGGTTCAGGACCAAATTGGACTCCAGGAGCCGGTGGCCTGGGTCTGCACACAATTCTTTTGGACCCCGTAAATCAAGGCCGAATGTTTATCGCCATCTCCGCTGCGGGCGCTTTTCGAAGCGACGATGCTGGTGAGACTTGGCGACCAATCAACAAAGGGTTGCGCTCCCTGCACATCCCCGACCCAGTTGCCGAAGTGGGCCATTGCGTCCACCGCATCGCCATGCATCCTTCACGCCCCAATGTGCTGTTCATGCAAAAGCATTGGGACGTAATGCGCAGCGACAATGCAGGCGAATCGTGGCATGAGATCAGTGGCAACCTGCCCACCGATTTTGGCTTTGTGATTGATGTTCACGCCCACGAACCAGAAACCATTTACGTGGTTCCAATCAAGAGTGATTCAGAACATTTTCCGCCTGAAGGAAAGTTACGCGTCTATCGCAGCAAGACGGGTGGAAATGATTGGGAGGCGCTCACCAATGGCCTGCCCCAAAGTGATTGCTACGTGAACGTATTGCGCGATGCGATGGCGGTGGATTCCATGGAATCCTGCGGTGTGTATTTCGGCACTACTGGTGGGCAAGTATATGCATCGGCCAATGCCGGGGACACGTGGGCTGCCATTGTGCGCGATCTTCCAGCGGTGCTGTCTGTTGAGGTCCAGACGTTATCGTGATCCGTATAGAGCTTCCGGCACATCTGCGGAATTTAGGGCGGATTGATGGCGAGTTACTGCTGCATGTGCCAAGTCCAGTAACGCAACGGACCATTGTTGACGCGATTGAAGCACAGTATCCAATGCTGCGCGGCACCATTCGCGACCACGTCACACAAGAGCGGCGGCCGTTTATTCGGTTCTTCGCGTGTGAAGAGGATTTTTCACATGAGGCGTTGGATAGTCCAGTGCCTGATGAAGTGGCTTCGGGCAAGGAACCATTCTTGATTGTTGGGGCAATAGCCGGAGGCCGTTAAATTGTGATGAGTACCCTTTCGCCATGGATCGCTGGATCGGTTGTAGTGGGGACGTTCCTCGTCTTGCTTGGGAATGAATTACGCCGTCCGCTTCGCAAAAATATCGAATCTAAATCAACGCGACAGGTTCGCAATTTCGCAATCGGAGCCTTGGGTGCAGTTGCGGCGGCTGCCTTTGAGACACCGTTAATCCAGCCATTGGCGCACATTGTCGAGCTTCGACAGTGGGGACTAATGGGCATCTTTAATCTGCCTGTGTGGGCCAATATCGGAATCACATTGTTGCTGATGGATTACACGTTTTACGTTTGGCATGTGCTGCTTCACCGCGTTCCGTTTCTATGGCGATTCCATGCCGTGCACCACGTGGATTTGGATATGGATACTTCCACTGCCCTACGATTCCATTTCGGGGAGGTGCTTGCATCCATTCCCTGGCGGGCTGCCCAAGTGGTTGTCATTGGTCTAACGCCATTCACCTTTTCCATCTGGCAGGTTTGGTTTATTCTTTGCGTAATGTTTCACCATTCCAACATCAGCATTCCCATTGTTCTGGAGAGGCTGATTAACCGAATCCTGGTGACGCCGCGAATGCATGCCGTGCATCACTCCAATGTTCTTGAGGAAACCAACAGCAACTGGT
>JANMWO010000394.1:0-4741 GCA_031394025.1 Acidobacteriota bacterium | reverse complement strand
GATGACGACGATGGCATGTTGCGCATGTCCTTTCTGGAGCACCTGGAAGAACTGCGCTACCGTTTAATCCGCATGTTGTGGGGCATTGTGATTGCCTTTCTCGGCTGCTTCTATTTCAAAGAAGAGTTGTGGGTAATTGTCGCCGGTCCTGCCAAAAGTGCGCTGACCCGGTTGGGCTACGCCCCCGATTTGATTCAATTAGATCCCATGGATACTTTCTCCGTTGTCTGGATGAAGATCCCGCTGTTGATTTCCCTATTCATTGCATCCCCCTGGGTGCTCTATCAGGTGTGGGCGTTCATTTCCCCTGGTCTTTATAAGAAAGAAAAACGCATGGCCACGCCCTTCGTTCTTAGCTCCGCTGGCCTGTTTATTATGGGCGGCCTGTTCGGATATTTTGTGGCCTTCCGCTTTGGATTGGAATTTCTGTTAGGCGTTGGCAAAGACATCAACATTAAGCCGCAGATTTCCATTGTCAGTTACTCCGATCTGTTCTTTAACGTGATTCTTGGCATCAGTCTGGTTTTCGAAATGCCAGTGGTGATTTTCTTCCTCAGCATGCTGCGCATTGTGTCGGCCAAATTCCTGTTGGAACATTCCCGATACGCCATTTTGGGAATCACCATTCTAGCGGCACTGATCACCCCAACTCCCGACGCGTTCAACATGATGTTGTTCGCCATGCCCATGGTGGCGCTGTACTTTGTTGGCGTTTTTGCAGCCTATTTACTGGAATATCAGCGGGAACATAACCGTTTCCCCTGGATGGCGATTCTGGTTGTGGTCCTTTCTATCTTATTAATGGCAGGCGGAATTGTGGCTTTCCTGATCCTCAAGTATGGGTATCGGTTAGTACCGGTTTGGCCATTCATTTTACGATAAATGAAAAAACCTTAAGCAATTTCGCTGGGTTCAGTCTATTATGTAAGTCTACCTGCCGCAAATTGCGGAGACTTGAGCAATATGGAACTGCATGATATCGTTCGCGAACTGAAAGAAGAAAAGGCGCTTCTTGACGAAGTAATTTATAGCCTTGAAGGCCTGCATTCCTTTGACGGGGGAAGCCAACGTCCCTACAAAGCGGCAGGTCGCCGCGGCCGCAAAACTATGTCTGAAGAAGAACGCAAAGTTGTGTCGGAACGGATGCGCAAATATTGGGAAGGCCGACGGAAAAAGTAAGATTACTTTTTGAAAAACCAGAGCCAGAAATACTGCTCACCCACTCCATGTCTGTGCCGTGGTTCAAACCCGCATTGTTCGGCCATCTCCACCGCTTGGGCGTCAGAAAAGGGCACACCTAACCAGGTGTCATCTGCCTCAGTGTTCAAAGTGTTATCGCCCTGCACTTGAAACTTGAACAACGCCCCAGGACGCAATAAACGGGCCACTTCCCGCACATAGTTGTGAATCACTTCCCGGCTGGGAATGTGTTGAAACACAATGGTGGAAAAGGCAAAGTCAAACGGAGCAGTGGGCACCACACTCAAGTCCATTCCATTGTTCTGATACACATGGGCATTGGGTTGATTCGCCAATGCCAGGGTGGCCTGGGCAATCATTTCGCCACTGACATCAACCGCATGCACTTCGCCGAACTGCCGGGCCAAAGCTCGCGTCACCCGCCCCGCCCCACAGCCGATTTCCAGCACCCGCATTTCCGCCGGATTCTTACCCTGACAAATGTTGATCATGTCCGTAAGAATTTCTTCGGCAACGGTACGTTCACCGCTTTGGAAAAACTGTTCGTCAGTCCAATCTTCACGTTCGGTGTTGACGTAGTACCGAGCATTTTCCAGGGCGCGGGCATCCCAATCCAACCGCATTTTGTCCAGAATCGAATCGGGCATCTTTGTTTTTATTGTAGCGTGACTATCTTTGCCAAATGCCAAATCAGCAAGTTACCGAGCCGTGACCGCAGCGCCGGGCAGTGAATTTCACCGCCGGACTCATTCAAAGACCGCAACGCTTGAAATCCTAGCATTACTTCCTCAACCCGAAAGCAAAAACCCTATCATCATAACTACTAACATAAATATTCCCATCAGACAGCGCCATCCCGCCATAGTGGTTCCAGCTATCCATAGCCTCCCCACTCGTATACAGCTCATCGCCAGTCGCCTGATCCAGCGCATACAGCACCGCCCGCGTCGTCTCCCTCCCCCCTGAGTACCGCTGGCCGGGCTTCTGCCCACCCTCCTCAAAAGGCCTTAACTGAGAAGCGCGCCATGCGGCGTCGCGCTCCGAGCCTGGGTCAGCCGGATTCACTTCCGTCAGCGGAATCGTCCGAGGAGGACCTCCAGGCCGTCCACCCGGACCCCCAGGACGCCCCCCGCGCCCACCAGGAATCAAGGTTGATCCTCGGTCGCCGTTCGCCATTGTGAAAATCACACCGTTCGCGATCACCGCGACTCCTGGAAGATCCAGATCACCGGAAATCCACTGCGCCACCAAATACGGTTTGTCATCCCGCGATTCGACGGTGAACGCCATCAGGCTTCCGTTGATCACCTCACCGTGGCTTTTCTTGAACAGGCCGACCGTATTCTTCGACGGCGGCCCGTACAGGGGCACCAGCAACCAGCGCTTGCCCTGCGCATCGATGTAAGTCGACATCACGCTCCACATACCGTTGTAGCCGAATGCCATCGCGTCATTGGCCCAGCGCTCGGAACGGTAGAGCGGCGTGCGGTGATCCGCCCCTCCCAGATTCTTGGCGTCCAGCAGGTAGATCCTGCTTTCCTTTCCTGCTGTGGCAACCAGTGTGCGATTGCCGAATGGAAACACCACCGGACTGCTGGATCCCAGTTCCAGATCGCGGGCGTCAAGTTCTTGCTGATTGGCTGGAGTATAGGAATCGATCAGCCGTACCTGTTTCGTCAGACCAACTATACTGCTACCAAAGCGTCCGCTAGCAGGATCGTAAGCGCCATCAGCGGTTTGGGCAAGCATGCCGAACGGAGTCCTGACAATTCCTCCGCGACCCCAGACTCCAGATGCCTTACCAGGACTCAGATAGAAATGCGAGATCGCGTGCTCGGGATGGGCAACATCGATTCCCACCACTTCTGAAGTCGCGTTGCCGCAGCCGCGGCCAGTGGAAGTGTAGATCATGCCGTCCACCAGATTAAGACTGAAATTACGGGAATACGGAGGCACGATAGCGGTGGCTGGGAATTTGTCTTCGCCGTTGGAAAGGCTCACGCCGCGCAGTTTTCCGTCGTTCGGCAGGAAATAAATTGTGCCACTCTGCTTGTCGACAACAGGCGTAGCATTCAGATTGTTGGGGCAATTCCCGCTGGCGGCCAACGGCGGCGGGACCGTATTCGGATAGCTGCGTTTCCACAGCAGCGTGCCTTTTTCCGCGCTGATCGCGTACACATTATTATCAGCACTGGCAACGAAGACAATCTTGCGTGGACCGTCCTTTGTAGGTACGTTTTCCACAACCAGAGGATCCGTCATCGACGAATAGCGATTTACAGCGTTGGGTGTGGCGTCGGTCTGATACTTCCACAGCAGTTGTAACTGGCTGACATTGCCTCTGGTGAGTTTGGTTTCCCCACGAGCCCATCCGGTCCGCTCCGGATCGTAGCTGTAGGTCAGCCAGTCGCTGGTAGCCGGCGTTGCGGGCTCTGGCGCGACGACCATGTTGCCGCTAACCTTTGGACTTACAGCAATAGCTTTGCTGATCAATTCGAGCGCGGCTTCGCTATCCGCTTTTCCAGGCTGGGGCGAGTCTTTAGGGGGCATCTGGCCTGATCTCAAAACATAGGCGACCTTCAGCCAGGTATCATGCTGTGCGGCCAGCGAATTCGGCGCGGCCAGCATCTGTTGCAGATCTACGCTGCCCGATGGCAGATTTGAATTGTGGCAGCTTTGGCAGTTCTTCTGCAGGAACCCCCCAACAGACACAGCAAATTCCGCAGATGGCGTCTGCGCGTTTAGATAGAATGCTACGGCGCTGGCTACAGCCAGCAGAGGCCTGGATACGGAAGTGAGTATTTTCATTGACCAGCAGTGTTGTTCATGTTAACCCATATTTCTCATGGAGATGTATTAATCGTGAAAGCGCTAGCGTTGCCGGGCTTCGAACTGATTTGCCGGTCAGGCGTTCTGTGCGCCGAAGGTGACAGTGCCCGGGCCGCTGAGCATGGACCAGGTGTAGGTGAGCGTGCTGGGCCTGGGCAGGCCGTCATCGGTGGCTGAACCGCTGAGCACTGCGGTATTAGGGAAGGTGACGGTGACCGGTAGGCCGGCGTTGACCACGGGGGCTTGATTGATGGGGCCGCTCCAGGGGACGGTGGCCACGTTCGATGTGGTGGGCATGCCGCTGAGGGTGGCTTGGGCTTGCAGGTTGTCTGTGCCTCCGCCGCGGGTGCCGGTGTAGGTGAAGAGGGCTTGGCTGGTGGGGTCGGTGGTGGCGGTGAGTTGTTGCGGGTCGACTCCGGTGATGGTGAGGGTGACGGGCAGGCTGGCTACGGGTGCGCCTGCGGCGTCAGTGGCTGGTTCTTGTTGCCGCAATTGTTTCCGCCATGTGTAAAACGTTTGCTCGCAGCCATCGCCACCGGCACAGCCATCTTCGTCTCTCAGAAGTATGTGTGGCGAGACCACAAGTGATGGCGTCTTGTCGTCATGGAACGGGCATGTCCCAATCAGCTCCGCTCCGTGCCGCTTCAACTCCACGCCGAACCCCATCACCAGCCGCTCTATCGGGATTTCTTTCTTTAGCCGCTCAAGCTCA
>JANMWO010000484.1:0-11498 GCA_031394025.1 Acidobacteriota bacterium | reverse complement strand
AGGTTCTACAAACATGAGAGCAGTGCTTATTGGATGGAAGGAGTTGGCCCCGGGCATCCGGCATTTTGAATTTTATGCGGAAGGGGCGGAAAGGTTCGCGTACTTGCCAGGTCAATTCGTGTCGCTTTCGGCAGTGACGGCATCGGAAAAGAAGATCACCCGTGCCTATTCCATTGTTGCGGGAACGGGCCAGGACAACCGTTTTGCACTATGTCTGAACATTGTAGAAGACGGTCAATTTTCACCACACTTGTTTGGATTGAAGCCAGGGGAAGGCGTGGATTTGAAGGGGCCCATCGGGACATTTGTTCTGCGCAATCCGTTGAAGGATTCGATTCTGGTGGCGACCGGAACGGGCGTGGCACCGATGTTGCCGATGCTGATTGAGGCGTTGGGTCGAGGAGAAGGGCAGCAGTTCACGCTGATTTTCGGGGTCCGCCATGCACCAAATTTACTGTACGCGGAGGAGTTTCAGGAGTTGGCGGGGCAGTATCCGAATTTCAAGTTTCTACCCACAGTGACGAGGCCCGACTCCGATTGGACAGGGTTGACGGGTCGAGTTCAGCCGCATTTGGTGGCGGAGATTGGGGCGCGTCGTGATTTGGATGTGTATGTGTGCGGGTTGAACGAGATGGTCAGCGGGGTGCGGGAGATGCTGGCTGGGATGGGGTTCGATAAGAAGCAGGTCGTGCATGAGAAGTATGATTAGTATTGATCCTGGATTGCATCAACAACCAAGCGTGTCACGGCGAATAATCGCGACTTTGAACACCTTGATGGTTTGATGCTGATCCCTGTCTGAGCCTTGCGGGAACGATGTAGTGGCCAGGCTTGCTAGGCAATCGCTGCCAGACCTCTTTTTTCAATCAGCGACAGAAGTTTCAAAGTAGGGCCAGCGGGATGCTTTGCCCCTCGTTCCCATTGGCTGACCGAATCCTTTGATACGTTCAGATGGTTGGCAAAAACCGTTTGGCTCACTTGCTCGCGTGCACGCAGGGCGCGGATTTCTTCCGCCGTGAACGGATGCACGGGAGTCAGACACGTTTCGTCAAAACTCCGCATGGTTTGCTTATCAATCACACCGGCATCATAGTAGTCGGAAACCGTCTCGTGAATCGCGGCGAGGGCTTCGCTTTTATAAGTTTTATTCTTGGCCATTATCCGTTACCTCCTTGTAAGCACCTGTCTTAACGAGCATGTGAAGTTCCTCATCAGAAAAGGCAAAGGTGATTTTCGCCAATTCCTTGAATGCACGTTCTTCGACCTTATCTATGCTATCCCGTTCGTTTTTTGGAAACCCATACACAAAGAAAGCCTTGTCACCCTGGCGGTACAGGATGATTGACCTATAGCCCCCTGATTTTCCTTGTCCTGGCCGTGCGATGCGCTGCTTGATTACACCGCCGCCATAATCGGCGTCAATCTTGCCCGAATCTGCATCCCGCACCACTTGGCATAACCTGGCATCGCTGATACGTTCCGAACTGGCGAATCTGGCGAACTTCTTATTCTTGAAAATTCGCATAGTTGATTTTCTAACGATTCATGCCTACCCACTATTCTATAGAACTAAGTCCTACATTTCAAGAACCTTATCGTGAAACAGGGGGGAAGAAGATTTAGGTGCAAACCGCCCGAACTCCCGATTGCGTGATATCCACATCGCGCGACCTCCGCTTCGTCGGCTAGAAACGTTCCGCATGATGGATCTCAAAAGACACTAACGTTGACTAAATCCTCTTCAAAAGGACGAACCAAGTGAAACCATCGCCGATTGGTTTGGCAGAATCTCGGGGCAGGATAATCTTGTGAGTCCTTGGTATATTGACCCTCACCCCCTCTGCGCGGTAAACTCGTAGTCTCGGTAGCTTTGGGCCTTCCAGAGCTTTGCCTCACCTTGCTAGCCGATAATTTCAAGGGATTTTCAACCAATCAAATTCACAGTTTGAACGGCGTAGGAGGGTTGGATTGACAGCTCCGCGAATGGTGCCGATTATGCGTCAGGGTCCATTACAGGTATTTTCGGGCAATGCGAACTCCGCGCTGGCCAGGGAAATTTGCGCCGCTTTAGGCGTGACCATGGCGGAAGCCTCGGTACGCCAGTTCGCAGATGGCGAAATTCACCTTCAAATTCAGGAAAATGTCCGTGGATCCGATGTGTTTGTGATTCAGCCCACCTGTTCCCCGGTGGAAAAAAATCTTCTGGAATTGCTGTTGATGATGGATGCGCTGAAACGGGCCTCAGCAGACCGCATCACCGCAGTGTTACCCTATTATGGGTATGCCCGGCAGGATCGTAAGGATCGGCCAAGGGTTCCTATATCGGCAAAATTGGTGGCCAGCCTGATTGAAACGGCGGGCGCTGATCGTGTTTTGGCGCTTGATCTTCATGCTGCTCCCATTCAGGGCTTCTTTGATATTCCAGTGGATCACCTGTTTGCCTTGCCCGTATTAGTGGAGTGCATCCGCGAGAATCCCATCGCTAACCTGATGGTAGTTTCGCCAGATGCTGGTGGTGTGGAACGGGCCCGCGCTTTCGCCAAACGGCTGAATGCCCCTATCGCAATTATTGACAAGCGGCGGGAAGAAGCGAATGTGGCCGAAGTGATGAACGTTGTGGGCGATGTGGAAGGAATGAACTGTTTGATTGTGGATGACATTATTGACACCGCAGGCTCCCTGGTAAAGGGGGCTGAAGCGCTGTTTGCGCATGGCGCTTTGTCTGTGTCGGCCACGGCCACCCATGCGGTACTTTCCGGTCCGGCGGTGGAGCGTATTCAGAACTCCCGCATTAAAGATGTTTATGTAACCAACAGTATTCCGCTGAAAGCCGATGCCCTTGCCTGCGAACGGATCAAGTGCCGTTCGGTGGCACCGCTGTTGGCCCAGGCTATCCAATCCATTCATGAAGAGACTTCTGTAAGCACTTTGTTCTTATAGAATCTCACTGGTTTTGAAAAGTTTTTAGGAGTTCGAGATGAGAAAAGATATTACCATCGCCGCCGACCATCGTGCCTCTCGCGGCAAGAATGAAGCCCGGCGTTTGCGGGTACTTAAAATGATTCCGGCCATTGTTTATGGCACCGGAAAAGATCCCGTTGCCGTATCGGTGAGCCCCAAGGAAGTGAACAAGATTCTTCACTCCACCACCGGCCACAATACAATTTTCGATGTCAAGGTGGCCGATGCCGTTTCCGAACCAGTGATGATTGTGGACTGGCTTCGAGACCCCATTAAATCCCACCTGTTGCATGTGGACTTCCTGCGCATTGATTTGACCAAGCGCATTATTGTGAAAGTCCCAGTGCACACCGTTGGTGAAGCAAAGGGCGTCAAACTGCAAGGCGGGTTGCTGGAACTGATTGTCCGCGAAGTGGAAATTGAGTGCCTGCCTGACGATATTCCAGAAATGTTCAACGTGGACGTTTCAGAAATGAACGTACATGACGCGGTGCGTGCCAACCAGTTGGAATTGACTGGTTCCATGAAGCTGATTTCAGGCGGCGATGCCGTGCTGGTCCACGTGGTTACGCTGAAAGCGGAAGCAGCAACGGAAGAAGTCAAGGTTGCCGAACCCGAAGTTGCCAAGAAAGGCAAGAAGGAAGAGGAAGGCGCGGCTCCTGCTAAGGGTGCGGCTCCGGCCAAAGGTGGCGCGGCCCCGGCTAAGGGTGGAGCAGCTCCAAAAGCTGGCGCTCCAGCGGCTAAAGCTCCTGCGGCGAAGAAGAAATAGTAAGTTTTTGCGGTGCCGGAAGAGAATCCTAAATCATTTCTCATTACAGGGCTCGGTAATCCCGGGCCCGAATATGAGAAATCGCCCCATAATCTTGGGTTCATGGTTATCGACCGGTTGTCTGAGCGTCATGGCATCCGCGTAACTCGCAACGAAGCCAAAGCGCTGGTTGGGATGGGCAGCATCGGGGGGTTCCCGGTTATTCTGGCCAAACCGCAAACGTATATGAATTTGAGTGGATCAAGTGTAAAGCAGTTACTTGAACAACACTCGCTCAGTGTCAAAGACCTGATTTTGGTTTATGACGAACTGGCACTCCCTTGGATGCAGATTCGCATCCGCCCCAAGGGTTCGGCTGGGGGACACAATGGCGTAAAAAGCGTGATTGGGTCACTTGGGACCGATGAATTTTCCCGGCTCAGGCTGGGGATTCAACCCGAGCATCCGGTGGATGTCTCGCAATTTGTGCTCGCTCCTATCCGACGGGCACTTCAAGAAGAACTGGATTCGCTGTTGCACGAAGCAGTTGAAGCGGTCGAATCCATAATCGCTAATGGCGTCGCAAAGTCCATGACGGCTTATAACCGTCGCGCCGGCGGCAATGAAAAGATACAGGAATGAGAATCTACGAAGAGCTGTTTATCCTGAAAACCGGGTTGCCGGAAGAGGAAGTAACCGCCCTAATCGATCAAGTTGCCGGGGTGATCACCACTGGCGGCGGTACGATCGACAAGAATGAAAATTGGGGCGTGCGGAAATTAGCCTATCGAGTTAAGAAACAAATCGAAGGCATCTATGTTTTGATTCAGTTCACATCGGGTCCAACCGTGGTGAAGGAAATCGAACGCCGGTTGAGGGTGAACGATAACGTATTAAAGTTCATCACCGTGCGCATCGACGAAAAGCTGAAGAAGGTGGAAAAGAGGAAGAAGCAACGGGAAAAGCGCGCCGCGCGCAAACCGGTCATTGCTGCACCTTTGGCACCCATCCCAGCCCTGGCTCCAGCATTGCCAGCCGCACCTGCGGCACCGGCACCAGCTATGCCGGCGGATCCTAATCAGGCCGTATCGCCAACGGATGAACAACCAGTAACGGCGGTGGTAGCACCTGAAGCAGCGCCTGAAACGGCACCTGAAACAAAAACCGAAACAGTAGTTGAAACCACGCAACCCGCAGCCCCAGAAGGCGCGGAGAACTAAGGAGGAACGACCATGGCTGAATCACGAGGCGGAAGACCAGTAGCTGCATCGCAGCGCCCCACCGGTGGGGACAAAGCGATTGTCAGCGGCAAGAAACAATATTTCCGACGTAAGAAAGTATGCCGTTTCTGCGTGGAAAGAATTGACGACATTGATTTCAAGAATGTTCGCATGCTTGAGAACTTTGTTTCAGAGCGCGGGAAAATCACTCCCCGTCGCATTTCCGGCGTGTGCACTCCGCACCAACGTCGCTTATCCGATGCGATCAAGCAGGCACGCAATATTGCGTTGCTGCCATTCGCAGCGAAGGTTTAGGTAAAGTTGCAATGGAAGTTATTCTAAGAGAAGACATTGAAAAACTGGGCGCGCGCGGTCAAGTAGTAAAGGTGGCTTCGGGTTATGCCCGCAATTACCTGATGCCGAAGCGCCTGGCAGTACCGGCCAACGATTCCAACAAGAAAATTGTGGAACAGGAACGGCAGGCTCACCTCCGTAAGGACGCAAAAGCAAAGGGAGAAATGGAAGATCTGGCCAAGCTGTTGGCCAACGTCACCGTGAACATCTCTCAAAAGTCAGGCGAAAACGATCATCTATTCGGTTCCGTAACATCGAAGGACATCGCCGACGTTCTGGCAACCAAGGGTTACACCATTGACCGCCGCAAGGTGGAATTGGCCGAACCTATCAAACAATTGGGCGAATACAAAGTCACCGTCAAGCTTCACAAAGATGTTTCCGTGGATATTCCGGTGATTGTATCTAAAGAAGAGTAAGTTACACTTCTTGTTCAGCAGTTACAGGAAACCGGAAGCTTGGAACTTATCCTAGCTTCCGGTTTTTTACTTACAAGATTTATCCGCAGATGACGCAGATGAACGCAGATGAAAACGAACAAAAGATTTGACTCTGTTTTTATCTGCGCTTATCTGCGTCATCTGCGGATAATATGTCTTTGCGCTTGGGAGCTATCATGTTTGAACTTACTAGCCAGACGGCTATTGTTACTGGGTCAGCTACTGGAATTGGTGAAGCCATTGCACATCGGTTAGGCCGTGCCGGGGCGGTTGTGGCTGTTGCCGATTTGAACCTGGAAGGTGCTGAAGCTGTCGCCAAAGCCATTGGCAACGGGGCTTTTGGGGTGCAGATGGACGTTACCAATCGGGAATCGGTGGAAGCGGCTGTGGCCCACGTCATCGTCAAAACCGGGCGGCTGGATATCCTGGTCAACAATGCAGGCATCGGCGGCAAAGCGGCGCCATTGTGGGAGCAGACTGACGAGGATTGGCGCAAGATCATCGCCGTCAACATGGACAGTATCTTTTTCTGCTGCCGGGCGGTGATTCAACAAATGCGTCTGCAAGGGTATGGACGCATTGTGAGCATCGCATCTATCGCCGGAAAAGAAGGTAATCCGAACATGACCGGTTACTCCGCCACTAAAGCAGCAGTCATCGGATTTACTAAGTCACTAGCCAAGGAAGTTGCCACCGAAGGGATTACGGTGAATGCCGTTTCGCCCGCAGTGATTCGCACTAAAATCCTGGAGCAACTGACCGAGGCACAAGTGGAATATATGACGGCCCGCATCCCCATGCGGCGCACCGGGACGCCAGAAGAAATCGCCGCAGTGGTGCATTTTCTGGCCAGCCCGGATAGTTCGTTTGTAACTGGGCAAACGTATGATGCAAGCGGCGGTAGAGCAACTTACTAGGTAACTTATATGATCTTATCCCCCACACAATATCCAGATACTTCCACGGCGGAACTTTTGAAAGCCGCAGCCGCTGGCATTGTGCCATTTGATCAGCGTCTGGTGAAATTGCTGATTGAGCGTGCACCTGCCTCTGTTGCTGATATCGTCAAGGCGGCGATTCACCCTGACGAGGAACCACGCCTGGATTTGGGGTACGATTTTTTCCACATTCTGCGCCAGATGCGCACCCCCGCAGCCCTGCCCTTCTACATCACGCTGTTGCATCAGGAAGATGATCAGGATCCCGATGAAATCTATGAAGCGCTGGGCGAATTGGGTCCGCATGCCATTGAACCGTTGATCGATCTATATCGCAAGAAAGGGCCCAAAGACGGGGCTAACGCGGCGTTTCTATTGGCCAGCCTGCGCACCCCAGACCCTCGTATTCGCACCATTCTCACCGAACGGCTAGACATTGATCCGTGGGACACAGCGCTGTGCTTATCCCTCTACAGCGATCCAGAAACCAAGCCCGCCATTGAAGCCACTTTAGCCAAGTTGAACCCGGAAAAAGATGCCGAGGCGATCAAAGAACTGAAGCTGGCCTTGCAGGAGATGGATTCGAAAACCGCGCCGGAACCGCATCCTGATTACGACGCCATGCCTCTGTTTGCCGAACAAGGCGAACCCGTATTTGAGGTGATGGAACTGCATGAGTTGCTGGCCTTCCTGGACAGTCCTGAAGCGATGTATCGTCAACAGGCAGTGGAGCAAATCGGCAATGAAGACCTCACCCCCGAACTGGACCGCCGTATCCTCGCATTGGCTGGTAAAGATCCCGAACTTAGCGTCAGACTAGCGGCCTGGGAGGCTTTGGGCACATCTCCAGCCAAGGATGTACGCAAGGCGATTCGTGAAAAAGCGCAGGACGAATCGGCGAATCCACGGGAACGGGCAGCGGCATTGGTCGCTGTAACTATCAACGAATACAACCCGGAAATCCATAAGTTAGCCGAGCAGTTATACGAAGTCCCAGAGGCGCGAGCACTGGCCCTCAAAGCCATGTGGCAGACGTTGAAAGTCGCTTTTGCCGGATATTTCCCCAAGCATCTGAATGACCCCGATCCGGTGATTCGTCGCCAAGCCATTTGGGGCGTCGGCTATTTGGGATTGGGCGCGCAGTCACGCGAATTAGAGGAAATGTTTGACGACGAAGATTTCCGCGATCACGCATTGTTCGCTTACGCGTTGTGTGTGCCAGGGGAAGTGAACCGTGCATCGGCCAAACGCACGCTGCGCAAGATTGAAGAACTGGCGGGCGGGTTGAATCAGGACGAGTTGGATGCAGTGGAATCGGCGCTAGATCAGCGGTTGCAGATGAACGGGCACGACCCAGTATTTACGCCAGCGGAAGAGCACGTGCATGACGAAAATTGCGGTCATGACCCTTCACACGGCACACCCGCAGTTGCGGTCACAGCGGGGAAGACAGTGGGAAGGAACGACCCCTGCCCCTGCGGCAGCGGCAAGAAGTTCAAGAAGTGCTGCGGGGCTTAAACAGTATTGATCCAATTTCAGAAGTTTTCCAAGCACCCGAATGTGTGAAAGAAGCCAGCTAGGCCGGCTTGGAAGGCTGAATGTCTGCCCCACCAACGCAACACCGTCTAATGAAAGTCGAGCAGGCGGTTTCGCCTGCTGCGCAATCTTCGCAACCAAGTAATAGCCATGCAGCGGATCTGTTATTCTCACCTTCACACTAGAAAACTAGCTCCATCCCGATTCACACCAACCCATTCACAACCCGAATAGTCTTTGATTCTAAACCACTTACCCATAACCCCCTCCCCCTCGTCTGCTATCCTGTCCCCGCAATGCATAACGACGATAAACGAAAACTCACCTCGCGCCTCAACGCGCTGAAATCCACGGGCCCCAAAACCCCAGACGGCAAACTCCGCGCGTCCGCGAACTCCCTCACCCACGGTGCCTACGCCAAAAACCTTATCCTTCCAGGCGAAGAACTTGCCGATTTCCAAAGCCTTCTCGACACTCACTTCGATACCTGGAACCCTACCAACCCTATCGAAGAAATTTTCGTCGTCGAAATGGCCACTACGCTTTGGTCACTCAGCCGACAACAACCCGCCGAATCCAGCCTCATTCATATCCAAATTCAACGTATGGTTCCCGCCCTTAATGTGGAATTCAAATCCATTAATTCTCACGGCCTCTACGGGCTTGCCGTCGCCGCCCTCCACAGCCATGGCAGCGGCCTGTCTCAAATCACCCGTCAAAGCCGCCGATTGCTGCGTCATTACGAAAATCTTCGTCAGCAGCTTCTATCCTTGCGCCAGTTGTTTCCACTCGTTCCAGGCGATTCCACCGACCTCCGCCCACCCCGGCCAACCAGAAATGAACCCGTTGAAACGAAGCTAAACGACCCTGAAACCCAGCTCCCCCCACTGGCTTCTGAAAACCGCATTCGCAACCCTCAAAGCATCCTTGATGCCGCACTCCCCCCTATAGGACAGCCAACCGAAGATCCCTTAAAGACGGATACGGCGGCAAACACCACAGCCGCAACAACGCAACATGCAACAGCCGGAGCCGGAGAAGGGACAACCTAAGCCGGAAGTTAGTTTGATAATCAAGGTCCGCAACACTTTCCGGAATTAGGATAAGCAGAAACATGGCCGTTCACTGAACTGTGGGAATCTCGACAGTTGTTTATCTGCAATCATCTACGGTGGCAGAAGAACTGCCTTCGGCGTTGGGAACTGGCCTCGCCATGATAAAGTGCGAGCATGAAAATTGCATCCGTACCCTTTCAGCGCAAGCAATCGGTCTTATCGGCTCTGGGCTCATCAAACCAGCTCAATCCCTCTGGCGTCGAAGCTGGCGGCATAGTTGCGTTCGCCGAAAATGCTTTGGGATGGATGCTTGAAGACAAGCAGCGCGAGCTACTCAGCGGCCCCAGCAAACGCGTCATTCTGAATTGCACTCGGCAGTGGGGTAAAAGCTGGATGGCCGCTGTGGCATTGCTGTTTCACGCCGTGCATCATCCGGAATCGCTAAGCATTGTCGCCGGACCCACATTACGGCAATCTGCCGAGCTGCTCAAGAAAGTGAAAGACCTGGCCTGGCGCATGGGTTTGGCCACCCAAGGCGATAGAATCAATCGGCAATCAGTGGTGCTCCCCAACCGCTCGCGCATCGTGGCCGTACCGGGTAATTCTCCAGACGGCATTCGCGGCTTTTCCGGCGTCACCATGCTGGTCATCGACGAAGCCTCCATGGTGAAAGACGAAGTATATGTTGCCGCAAGGCCAATGTTGACGCAAAAAGACGGTTCCATTTGGTTGTTATCCACACCAAAAGACGAAGAAGGATTCTTTTACCGTGAGTTCACCGAAGGCAAAGAAGATTGGCGACGCGTAGTCGTCCCCGCCACCGAATGCCCACGCTTTAAGCCAGACCAACTGGAATCAGAAAAGGCCAGCCTGGGCGCACGCTTATTTGCACAGGAGTTTCTTTGCGAATTTGTAGCTACTGGCGATGGATTATTTGACAAAAAATGGTTTGAAGATGTGTTTTGTAATGACATCCGGCCATTAGGCTTAAAGTGGTAATCACGGAACGAATGAGGTCGGCTGGGCGCCGGGTAATGTTGGGTGTGGACTTGGGGAAGCGGCAGACGCCCACCACCATAGTTGTCGTCGAACGGCAGAACGGGGACCGGGTTTGGGACAACTTGGAGCGTTGCTGGATGTCCAGTGTACGTAGCGAGGCAGCCGTGGTCCGATGGCTGGAATCAATTCCATTGGGCACCAGTTACGACCGTGTTGCCCGCCGCCTTTGGATGGTGGCCGAACAAAGTGGTGCAGCGGAAATCTGGATGGATGGAACAGGGGTCGGCGTAGCAGTGGAGGAAATGATAGCGCAGCGCAAACCCCCAGGAATAAGGTGCATACTGCGTTCGGTGATGATCACCGGCGGACAGCAGGCACACAGCACCTCCGTGCCGCGCAAGGAATTATTGACCCGTTTAGCAGTGGAATGGCAGCAAGGACGAGTGAAGGTAGCAGCAGGGCTAAGCAACTGGCCAGAGTTACGAAAGGAACTGCTAGCGCTCGATGGCCACGGCCAAAAAAGGCATGGTCGAGATGATTTGGCGCTAGGGTTAGCATTGGCCGTGTGGGGATTGAAAGGATCAGGCGCAACCGTTGGAGAGCGCGATGATGGACGCTTGCTTTGAGTTGGGTGGCTTAAAAATCATTGTTTTGACCTTCAGGCTTATCGTTCGATGAGAATTGGATTGCGAGCTCGAGTAAAATGGATACCCATATCCTTGAAACTGGCGGGTCAAAGTCACCCGGCTCCCCCGTGTTTTCTGCGGAGAGGCCCGAAGATTTCGGAAATGCTTCGTCTGTCCCGGAATCTCCGCTGATTCAATCGCTGCCCGAGGGTTTGGTGGCAAGGTCCTGAACGGTTAGGGTGTGATATATTTGCTGAGCAATTACACAATTAAAACAAAATTTGACACTTTCCAGACAAATAGTGTAGTATCAAGCCTCAGTTAAAAAACTTAGCTCAATTTATGTTTTATCGTATTTTGGGCCTCTGTTAGGGAAAGATTGGCCGGGATAGGCTTGAAGATGTTGTTACCAACATCTTCGATTATCAAGGAGAGTTAATGTGTTTTTCTAAATGGAGTTGGATTCCTTGTCCAAGTAATGTTTGCTTGGCTCCTGATTCTTCCAATTTTTGGTCAGCAAACCACTAAAGAATACGTTTATCTGGGGTCGACTCTTATCGCAACTGAGACCAATTCGGTCACCTATTCGGTCTCCCCTGTGAAAGATACTTTAGGAGCTGC
>JANMWO010000329.1:0-2033 GCA_031394025.1 Acidobacteriota bacterium | reverse complement strand
GAGAATGTGATGATGCCACTGTTGATCCGCACCAAATCCGCTGTGAGCAGTTCACTAACGAGAGACGAAATCGAAGCTCTGGCGATGAGTCGATTGCAGGAAGTAGGGTTGGCATCCCGATCCCATCACCGGTCTGGGGAGTTGTCTGGCGGCGAACAACAACGCGTCGTGCTGGCCCGTGCCTTAGTCACCAAACCCAATTTTTTATTCGCTGATGAGCCTACCGGCAACTTGGACGAACGGACAGGCGAAATGATTGCCGAACTGTTGGCAGAGTTACATTCAACCCATGCCCTCACCTCTGTTTACGTTACCCATAATCCCCGTTTTGCCAGCCAATGTGACCGTGTATTGCGGTTAGAGGCAGGCCAGTTGCAACCAAATTTTTATGATCGCGTTCCCCCTCATGTCCAAGGTGACACTGGGCGGGGTTCATCCATGGAGGCTGGTCTGAATTAAGGCCAAGTTAAATTTATGTTTGAGCGCTACACAGAAAAAGCCCGACGCGTAATTTTCTTTGCCCGGTACGAGGCATCGCAGTTTGGGAGCCCTTATATAGAAACAGAGCACCTGCTGTTGGGGCTGCTGCGGGAAGATAAGGCGCTGGCGAACCGTTTTTTGCGATCGCACGCGGCTATTGAATCCATTCGCAAGCAGATTGAATCGCACACCACCATTCGCGAAAAGGTTTCCACATCGGTTGATCTGCCGCTGTCCCATGAATGCAAGCGAGTGCTTGCTTATGGCGCTGAAGAAGCAGAGCGGTTGAACCACAAGCATATTGGCACGGAACATTTGTTGCTTGGTTTGTTGCGCGAAGAAAAGTGTTTCGCTGCGGAAATTCTGCACGAACGCAGTTTGCGGCTAAGCCAGGTGCGCGATGAAATTGCCCGCTCCAGTTCGGAAAAAGTTTCCTCCAATCGTCCCAAGGAAAGCTCGTTGCTGGGCGAATTCAGTCGCGACCTGACTCAGTGCGCGATTGATGGAACTCTTGATCCACTGATTGGTCGTGACTACGAAACCGAACGCGTAGTGCAAATTTTATGTCGCCGCACCAAGAATAATCCGGTGCTGATCGGGGAACCTGGCGTAGGCAAGACGGCGATTGTAGAAGGCTTAGCCCAACGAATTGCCGATGGCGACGTCCCCAGCTTTTTGGCCGATAAACGAATTCTGGCGCTGGATTTGTCCTTGATCGTGGCAGGCACCAAATATCGCGGACAGTTTGAAGAGCGTCTGAAGACCATCATGAAAGAGTTGATGGAAAATCAGAATGCGATTATCTTTATTGACGAACTGCATACCCTGGTAGGTGCCGGATCGGCAGAAGGATCGCTCGATGCCGCCAATATTCTGAAACCTGCTTTAAGCCGCGGTGAGATTCAGTGCATTGGCGCAACCACGCCAGCCGAATTCCGTAAGTCCATTGAGAAAGATCGGTCATTGGAACGTCGTTTCCAGGCCGTGAAAGTTCCCCCTCCTAACGAAAAAGATGCCATCAAAATCATGTTCGGCATCAAGGAACGTTATGAAAAGTTCCACGCGGTGGCCTACATGGACGATGCCATTGAAAGCTCTGTTTACACGTCCAGCCGCTTTATTCCTGATCGTTTCCTGCCAGACAAGGCCATTGATTTAATTGACGAAGCGGGTGCCAGGGTGAAGTTGCGTCAAACCACGCTGCCTACGGAAGTGGCCGATATCCAAAAGCGTATCAAGTTCATTGTGCATCGTATGGAAAACGCCATTCAAAACCACGAATTTGAAAAGGCGCGATTCTATTCGGATGAAGAGCGCAAAGAGCGCGAAAATCTGCGGCTGTTGCGTGACAAATACAACTTGGACGATACCTCAACGGGAATTGTCACCAAGGAAGACATTGAAGAAGTGGTGGCCCGCTGGACTGGCGTGCCCATGCAATCAATCAAAGAAGAAGAAGTCAAAAAACTTCTACGAATTGAAATCGAACTGCACAAGCGAATCATTAGCCAGGAAAAGGCCATCAGTGCCCTGGCCAGGGCCATTCGACGCAG
>JANMWO010000313.1:0-13642 GCA_031394025.1 Acidobacteriota bacterium | reverse complement strand
CGCAAGCGAGCGGGCAGGCGGAATCGCCTGCCCCACATTCACATTCACTTTCACCCCAATGCCACTTAGTTTTCCTGCAATCGGCCATCTTCAAGTGTTGGAGCGAAGCTATCAGGCTCTTGAAAAACCGCTCCCTGGCGGTCACGGCTCGGTAGCATCGGTGCGTTACAGAGTCGTGACCGCCAGGGAGCGGTCTTTTAACCACAGGTTTCAGGGATGCAGGAAAACTAAGTGGCATTGGGGTGAAAGTGAATGTGAATGTGGGGCAGGCGATTCCGCCTGCCCGCTCGCTTGCGAGCGAAGTTTTCATTCCAATTTCCTGCCTGCTCATTGGTGCAATACCACCTTGCCTGGTCCGCTGGTCAATTGGCATCCAGCGAAACTTCCAGCTCGTAGTGGCATCTTACTTCCAAGATACATGGCGCTGAATCTGCCGCGGGTATCGGCGGGATTCAGCGTAACATCGTTGGCAATTGGCTCTAACAAAAACTGTCGAAAGCCTTGCACATTCATTGTGGCGGTAGCAGAGAGCGTATCCACAATCGCGACGGTGATAATGCGCCGAGTGGTTCCAGTATAGCTGGTGTAATCATCCAGATCGGTCAAATCCGTATCAGCGGAATTGATTGTGGAAATTGTGTCTGATTCGTTGATGGCTTGGCAAACGGTGGGCAAAGTCTGATCGAATCGATTGGCCAGACCACAAACAAAGCCTTGCACGAATGAGTTGACGGCTTGGTTGCAACTTCCACCTGGGGCCGTATTCACCCACGCCGATTCATCGGCAGCAATCCTGATACAGGAAGCTGCCTGGGTGGTACTGGGGGCAAGACCCTGCGCACCGTAACGGAACAGTTGCGATGTCTCATCGGCAAAAATTGTGGCGGCATCGTTCAACCGGTTGATCAAAATGTACTGGGCAGTAATCGCGTCATTGGTGAGCACCGTAGGAGCCGCCCCACCCTGGCACGAATGATAAAGTGTGTAGCGAGTGCCAAATGTATAACCGAAATCTGTGGTGTCGTCCGTACTGATCGCGGCCAAGGCAATGGGTTCCGTGCCACAAGCAGTGCAAACTGGCGAGCTAACGCCAGCTACGGATTGGGCGATCAGATTCACTTTCCGATCCTGCGCTGACGGCAAAAAGCTCCAGAACAGAAGTTGCGATTCACCCTTCACTTGAACCTTCACATACTTTGCGGTGGACCCATCTGCTTCCCCACCGGTTGCACCATCCAGACCTAGCGCTGATGCCATAGTATCGAAATACGATTTGGTGGGAGTCTCACTGTTCACCACGCCATTATCCTGGCCAATTTGATAGCCGCCAAAGTCGTACTTGTTGCCGAAGTTGGTCTGATTTTCGTAAGTCACTTTGCCGGAAGCATCGGCGGAGGTTAAGGCTGCTGTGGTTCCAATCAACTTGCCCGCTTCGGCCATAGCAATGGCATTGGCTGCGGATTTCAGTTCAGCTCTGCTCATGTACAGACGGCCCAGGTCAACAGCGAATCCCATTAACCCAATGAGGACGCCCATCATGATGACCACAAGCTGCAAGGACACCGATCCCGATTGACGGGGGCAGCGTCTTGCATCGGTCCAGCGGTTATTTTTTAGCTGCTGGTTCCTGTTGGCCACGAGGTCCTATAAACTCCGGTTTACCGTTGACGATTTTAGCCTTCTTCCGTTTCTTGCCAGTGGGCACGGCGGGGTCGATCACTTCTTCCTTCTTGCCCTTCTTGTTCTTCAGGTCTAACAACTGCTTTTCCACTTTGGAAGGAGCAAGGAATGGTTCCATCTGCGGCAACAGTTCCGCTTTATCTTCTGCGGTCAGCGGCTTGACGAAACGCGGCGTCACCACTACCAGCAATTCATCGGAAGA
This sequence comes from Acidobacteriota bacterium, assembly GCA_031394025.1. GTDB lineage: Bacteria > Acidobacteriota > Terriglobia > Bryobacterales > Bryobacteraceae > JANXSF01. Next base: position 11,760 of record JANMWO010000313.1, on the reverse strand, counting down.
TTTGCGAGTGGAACGGCTGCGGAACAGGTTCCCCAAAACGGGAACATCGCCCAGCCATTTCACACGGGCCATGGAAGTAATCAAACGATTGTCAATCAAACCGGCGATGGCGAAACTTTCACCATCCTTCAAAATGGCTTCCGTTTCGGCATAGCGCGATGCAATAGCGGGAATCAGAAATCCTTGCAGTGTGACGGCGTTGGCGTAATCGAGTGAGGTCACCGATGGGCGAACATGCAAGTGAATGGCACCGCTTGGAGTGATTGTAGGGGTGAAGTCCAACTGGATGCCGAACTTCTTAAATTGAACCGTGACCACAGGGGCCGTGGCACCACCGGTAGACGTCGCGGTCAAAGTTGGAAAGGGGAATTCGCCCCCAGCTAGGAAGCTGGCTTCTTTGCCCTCCAAAGCTAAAAGATTGGGTTCCGCTAAAACCTGCAACATATTCTTGGCCTGCATGGCTCGGATGGTTGCGCCAATGTTCAAGTCGGGTCGGAAGACAAACAGATTCAACAGATCGGAAAAGTTCAGGGTGGAATTGGAAAATTGCTGATTTTGGAACTGCAACTGTGAGAAGCGCGGCGTGGCAAATTGCTGGGTAGATATTTCGCCCAAAGTATTGGGATTCCTGCTTACAAAGTTGAACCCAACTTCAGACAACAAGGATCGGTCCAGAGCTGCAAATTTTACTTCCAGCAGGATCTGGCGCAACTCGGCTGGCGGTGGCACTTTGATCAGGTTGGTGACTTTTTTGGCATAAGTGGTGGCTAAAGCTTCGGCGCGTTTGGAATCTTCCGGAGTCTTGGCATTGCCGGTTAACACCACTTGTTCCGGGGTCCCGGTGATCTGAATGGTGCCATCCATAATACTTTGGCGGATCTGTTTTTGAACGTTGTCAAATTCTTCTTTGTCGGGAGCAACTGTGACGTTGTATCGGCGGGGAATGGATCCCTCTTCCCAAACAATCACGGTAGCCTTGCCGATTCCTTTGCCATTGACCATCACTTCACGAGGAGAAACGGCGACAACGTCGGCAATCTTCGGTTCACTGGCAGCTACGGTTTTTATATCGGCATCGAATTGCAATAATTCACCACGCCCAACGGTGATGGTGAGTTCGCGAATTGGCACCGTTTGGGCATTGCTCTGGCTAGCCAGAAGCAGAGCCACAAGGGCAGTAACCAAGGTTTTAGTATTCATTAGGTATCGGTTCACTGCTCAGCTTCTCTTTTTAATCTTAATCGTGGAATGCTTCTTGCACGTGTTTATCGCCGTGGAATACATCGACGATGGCACGAGGCTTGGGAGGCTCAGGTTTTGCAGGTTTAGGGGGAATGGAAACAGCTTTGGGGGTGGATTCACAGCCGACGATCTTGCACCACTCTTGATCGTTCTTCAAGTTGGCATTGTTGGGCAACCGCCCACGACCACGCTTGGACATAGCCAGGCGGGCATATACATTTGGATCAAGATTTTCTGCCGTCACCGATTCAATTTCAACCGATCTGGCGGTATCTTGCGGGTTACGTAACGCTAAACTAATTTTGCCCTGGTTGCGAGCCAGTTCCAACTTACGGGATTCCTCTGGACTTACCAGCAGCACTGCGGAACGTTGTTGCGAGTTCGACCCGGCAGCAGCGGTTGTGGTGGTTGTGCTTGCCGCAGCGGGTTTATCCGATGGCACAGCAGATGCCGGAACTTCCGTCACACGGCCCACCGACATGACTACAACGTCTTCCACAATGGTGGTGCTGACGGCTTCGGCCAAAGATCCAGACTTGGTAAAAATGACGTCCACATGGGAGCGGGGTTGAACCATGCCACCCGCACCTGTGGCATCGGAAATTGGGACGCTAACGGCCCTCTTACCGGCGGGGATCATAGCGGCAAATCCTTCCGCGCTACTGACGCCGGAAAGACGGCTGGAAATTAGAGTTTCATTGGCGGTGAGGGGGAACATGGAAACATGATCCATCACCTGTTTTTCGTCAAGAATTGCGCCAGCAGGAACGGATTTTTCTACAACCGAAATCTGCTTGATGCGCTCTTTGGTAAGGCGCGTGCCGGCAGAATAATTTCCACTAGCGGCGTAAACCTTCACCATCTTTTCGCCCTTCGGGGCAACCGTGCTGCGGTATAAAACCCACGTAAGTAAAGACGCAGCCAAAGCCGCGCCAGCGAAGATCATGATGAGCTTGTTTCGGTCCATTAATCGTCCTAACCAACTGCTTCCCTAAAACAACCAAAAAAGACGCCCCAACGTTGAAGCAGCCTTGGGTTAAGGCGATGCCCTGAATTCTGGGATTAGAAAACTCTAAGAAAGCTAATAACACACTATACAACTAGAAGTTCCTGCGAAGTAGTACGCAAACAGAGTCTTCGTACATTTTTACCCAACCACGCCGTTCCAAAGCAGGGATTAAAGAATATTCTTTGGGCAGAAGGGCGTGGCTAAACTCATAATTATCTGTAATTTGCGGCCATCCGGGGCGAGCTTCGGTTAGCCGGATGTACTCCTTCATAAATTCCAGGCCGTAAAAATCACTACGACCATCAAAATAAACTTTGCGCTTCCCGTCGAAACGATAAATCAGGTATCCGCCATACTTATCAGGAGCGAGAATGCGCGCGGAATCTGGCAGCTTGGCGATTTCCGCTGCGGCTGCAACCGGAAATTCACTTGCCGGAAATCCAATGCGCCGGGCTGCTGCCGGGGCGTGCAATATTATCCAAACCAGGACGAAAGTCAACGGCAGCCAAATCCATCCGCGCAACTGATTGTCAATGTGATACAGACGTGCAAAGTACTCCAAAAATTTCGTGATTCTCAATTGCATGGATGCGCGTAGCTTGGGGATCTGCGTCAACCATTCGGTAATGGCTCCGTTGGCCAGCGGCAATGCGATCAGCGCCAGCACAGGGAGTCCGCGGGCGGCTCGTAACGATCCGGCAATCAGCAACAGCGTCAGGACGAATGCGGGGAACCTGCCGGTGGACAGTGCGGCAATGGCTCCGGCCATTGCCACAATCAAAGTCGCAACAATTTGCCAGGCACCGTCGCTGTGGAAATTGAAACTTTGAAATTCAGCTATGCGTGCAAGCAATGCGGAATTCGCCAGGTACGCGGCAATGTGCAGGTGAACGCCAATGCCCATGGGGTTCAGCAACGTTGCCAGCAAAGCCAACGGTGCGGCGAACAGGCAGCAGCGGGCTTTGGCAAGGTATTCATCGGCATCCACCTGGTAGAGCAGACTGGTGATGGAATAGGAGAAGCAGTAGAGGACCGGCAGAATCACGGCCAAGGGAAAACTGGCATGCAGGTTTGTCCACAAGGCGGCACCCATAACGATTCCCAGCGCATGACGGAGCTTGAAGACCGTTGGCGCACTTTCCAGCCACAATACGGCACCCAACAGAAGCACCCAACTGAACAGATGCGGCCTGGCCAACCAATGCAAGTTCACAGTAGTCAGCATTGGCGATGCCAGCAAGCAGGCGAACAGAAAGTTACCACCCACCGCCCAATGCAAGCGGACCCACAAATAAGTGCAGCCACAGATCAGAGCCAGATACAGCAGCACCACGCCGCGCATGCCATCCCGCTGATGGGCCCAACCCATGATCACGTCGGCACCCCATTCCCAGGCATACCAACGTTCCCCGGCTTTGCTGAAGGAATAGGGATCAGTAGTTGGAAGTTTGTGATCCTGCAAAATGGTTTCGCCATTGCGGATGTGCCAGCCAGTATCGGAATCGCGAAATAATTGGGTGGGAGCGTCGTACAGCAGCAGGCAGTAGAAAACGGAGAGGACAGAAAGGAAAACGGCGAGACCCGGTAGGAGCCTCGCCTGAAAAGCGGACACAGTAATAGAAAATGATGACCCGGGCTTCTCGCACGGAGAAGTCATGTTCGGCAGAAGTATCCCGCTGTTACTGACCCGATGCGCCGATCGAAGTCAGGCCTTGGGTGATGGATGAGTACAAGCTGACAATCGCCGTCGACAACTGGTTAACGGTGGTGATTAGAGCAAGACCGACGGCGGCGACGATCAAAGCGTATTCCACAAGATCCTGGCCTTCCTCCTGCTTCCATAAGCGAATAAAAAATTGTTTGATCATAAAAATTCTCCTGAATTCAAATTGCCGTCGAGTCAGCTCTATCTGAGCGCGACTCCTACTATCTCAGTCCTGAGCCGCTCCCGCAAGAGTCTCACCCAATGATTTCGATTCTTTCTGCTCAACTCTTAAGGGAGCCGTCCCTAAAAGGGCGTGCTTCACATTACTAGCCCATCGTTTCAACAGTGGTCGGGATTCCCCGGCGGTGGGCAACACAATGTTGCTGGAACCCAGCCCATCTAATTCGCCAACAATGCGCAGGTTGTTCCAAATTTGAGGCAAGTCACGGCGATGCTGCAACGCTTTTTCCAATTCCGCACGGGCTTCAGGGTAGCGGCCCTGTTCGATCATTTCTGCACCCCGGTTGTTATAAGCCGTTGCCATATCGCTGGTGGAACGGAATTGGGCCAAAGACTCTTCCCTGTTTTCCATCACAATGGCCAAATTATTATTGGTCTTTGGAGAGTTGGGATTCAATTGCAGAGCCCTACGAATTTCCAGTTCCGCCTCTTTATTCCTTCCTTGCAAGTACAAATTGTAGCCCAGATTGTTGTACAAGGAATCCTTCCTAGGTGCTAAGAAGATAGCGTACCGATGGGCTTTTTCAGCATCCCCCAAACTTCCTATGTCGTCCAGTACAATTCCCAGCCAGGAATATAAATCGGGATTTTGCGATGGATTGCGATCCAGAAAAGCTTGCAGGTTTTCCGCCGCTTCTTCGCTGAAACCATACTTACGCAACGCTTGGGCCAGCCGGAATTGAATCTTCTCAGACTTCGGAAAGCGTTCCGCTATCAGGCGGTAATGTTCTACGGCGATTTCAGTGAATCCAATTTCTTCGTAATGTTCCGCCAAGCTGATGCGAGCTTCAGGATTGTTCGGTTCCGCCGTCATCTGGTCGCGTAACCCTTGGGCAACGGAATCGCCAGCGGAGGCAAGAACGGCGTTTCGCACCTGCTTTTGCATTACTGTATTCATGGCCGTGGCTTGTTCCCAATGCTTCTTTTGCGATTTGGTGGCGGGCTTAGGGGTGGCCGCAGCTACTGGGACCATGGCCTTTTTGGGAGCTAGGCCGCCGCATCCGGTAGCACCCAGACAGCACGCAACAACTCCGATCACAAATAACTTTTGTTTTAAAGCGGCCATTAGCGCTCAAACTCCAGTTGATCACCAACCAGCGTTCCGGTAGCGGCAATGGTCCCGGCAGGAAGCTCCAAAACGGATTTCGCACGCCAACAAATGGCAATGCGGCGCGGCTTCATGTTCTCCCGTAGCTTCAAGATTTTCTTACCCTTATCCAGGAACAGCACGTCGATATCAAACTTCATTCCAAAGCAGTGAACCGCTTCAGTGGGAACTATCCACAAGCCTTCGCCAGGGGGCAATGAAGTGTGCTTCAACAGCCCAGTTCGGCGAGTCTCGCTGGTATTGGCTACCCCGGCGGCTGACGCCAGAATCTTTCCTCGTGTTACATTGCGTACTAGCAGCTTGACCACTCCATTAACACTTTGCACCCGTAAAGGTTTCGGTGCCCCCGTAAAGAAAGGTGGAGGCGGGCAACTTTCGGCTGCGTCAAGGGTTTAAACTACCTGATCTGATATGCGTTTGCAAACTAGAGCGAATAACTTTCTGAAACTTATGGCCGCTGTGCTGGCTTTCGACGCTGGGCAGGTGATGGCACAAGTGTCCACCGACAGCTCCGCCACCTCAACTTTTGGCGAAATTTATGCGCTCAGCGGCACGCCGTCAGACCTGATTCTTGACGAAAATCGCAAGCTGCTCTATCTGGTGAACAATGCTGCGAATCGGCTGGACGTTTTCGATATCGGCGGCAAGAAAATCATTCGTTCCATCACCACCGGCACCGCCCCTTCGGCCATTGCCCAGTCTATGGATGGGCGATTTATTTACGTCACCAATACAGGAAGCACTACCCTGAGCGTGATTGATGCCAGTTCGCTGGCCCTTTTTCAGACCGTGACATTACCAGCCAAACCCGAAGGTGTGGCGGTGGGGTCCGATGGCAGGGTTCTGATCACTACCCAGGGCAGCGGCTTGAATAATTCCCTGAACACACTACTTTTGTACGATAGAGCCCAGGATGCAGGCCAGCAGTTGACGGTGATTTCCGTACCAGCAACTCCGGCCACCCCCGCTCCGTTGCCGCAATTGTTTGTGGGTCGTCCCACTACGCCCTACGCTGGCAGATTGGTGCGAACTCCAGATGGAGCGTTTCTGATTGGCCTGGTCACCACCAATCAGGCTGCCAACAATGCCGCAACCACGCTTTTTGTGTACGAAGTTGCCAGTGGAACCATCTTGCGCAATCGGAACACCCACGGCCAATCCACTACGCTTTCACTCTCCCCTGATGGAAGCCGTTTCATGGCTGGGTTCACGCTGTATGACACTTCCACATTGGCTGTTGTGGCGCAGATGAACTCGGCGAACTTACCTTTCTATAACGGTGGAACGGCACTTTCTACTTTTAATGTACAGCGCAATTTTGGCGGCAGCACGTTCTCTAAAGAAGGCGAAACGGTCTATATTACTGCTAATACCAACACCGGAACCAGCACTCGGGTAATAGCCAATATTCTTTATGTGGCAAGTTCCAACAACTTGGGAGTTCGGTTGGGACTGAAGCTGAAGGAATCTATCATCGGCAAAATTGTCACCACCGCAGATGGTCAGGATGGCTACGCTCTTTCAGAGACCGGCTTGATCCACCTACCCTTCGGCAAACTGTTCGATTACCCAATTATTCAACCGGAAACAACGCAAGTTTTTCTGACGCAGGATAACTGTAATCGCGGCGTTTCCAGAGCTCAAGTGCGTGTTTCCAACCTTGGCAAGGGTCGGCTGACCTATACGATTTCCAACACCTCCACTGCCGTAGTTGCCGATGTCACTACGGGAAATGTCCCGTCCACCGTGACCTTCACCATGGATTCAGGACGGGCCAATGTCATCCGTCTGCCAGGCACTAATCTATTCACCAATGCGGCAGGCGGTGGCGGAACACCTTTCGCTGTAACGATTAGTTCCAATGAAGCAGTGAACATTCCCAACGTCGTGAAAGTGTATATGAACTTCCGCCAGACGGACATGCGGGGCGTGATCATTCCCATTCCGACGGCTCTCAATAACGGGCAGAGTTTGTGGGATAGCATCCTGGACGAACCTCGCAGTCGGCTATACGTTTCTAACCCCGGATACAATCGCATTGAAGTCATTGACACCGTCAATCAAGTGGCCTTGAATCCCATTGAAGTGGGCCAGTTGCCCCATGCCATGGCCATGACGCCCGATGGGACAACGCTATACGTCGGCAACTTTGGTGGAGAGTCGATCAGCGTTGTGGATCTGGAAACTTTGAAGGTGACAGGGGACATAGCATTCCCACCCATCCCCCGTTCTTCGCAACAACAGAATCAGCCAACGTCGCCAGTTGCGCTTGCCTGGAGTGCCAGCGGCTTACAATTGATGATGTCCAACGGGGCCAACGCAACATTTTGGCGAGTGGCCAACGGTGTGGCTTCCCCTCGCGCGGCAAATAACGTGACTCCAACCAGTTTGGCACTTCCCGTTTCCATGTCAGCCTCACCCACTGGCGAAACGGTCCTGGTGATGAGCGGCAATAACAATGCCAGCACTTACCTTTACGACGCCTTGGCTGACACTTACACCGCTGGCAAGCAGGTTTATGAACAGGCACCCGTAAGCTATTTCGGACCCACCGCAGCGGCCACCCGTGGATCTTACTTCCTGGCCAACGGGCTGATCCTCAGTTCTTCCCTGGCCATCCTGGGCGGTACGGAAAGGCCCGGGGCCACACAGACCACCATCGTTCAAGTTGGACCCTTCGGCATCCCAACTCAGCAAATTGTCAGCAACGGTCAACGCAACGTTGCTGCCATTTTCCCCATCGACGAAAACAACTATTTACGCATGACCACACCGGTGCGCCAGAACATTAACTCAGTCACCAAAGACGATGCCCGCACCACCATTGAAGCGGTGAACATTGCCACTGGCGGATTAAGCGAAGTAGCCATTGGCCCCGATAGCCCACAGCAGAGCATCTTCGGCAACACCCGCTTGAATATCGCGTCCAGGCAATTGGCCCTGGATTCAAACAACATTGCCTATGCCGTTACAATGTCGGGAATCAGCGTCATGCCAGTGGATATCAAAGGTCCGCAAATCGCCCCAACGGTTCCTGCCGGGGTGAAGGGAATTGTGAATGCCACAGACAACAGCAACACCCTTAGAGCGGGAAGTTTTATCACCATCACCGGCGCCGACCTGGGTGCTAATTCAGTTGCTACTTCGCTTACCCCGCCAACCGTTTTGGGTGGCACTTGCGTTACGTTGAACGATCAGCCTTTGCAGTTATTGACAGTCACCCCAACACAGATCACCGCCCAGATTCCGGAAAATGCTTTACCCGGAACGGCAGTGCTGCAAGTGCGTTCGCTGGCTCGCTCAGAAAAGAGTGATCCGATTCTGATCACGATCAAAAAATAACATGATGAAAACGTTTTCCAATTCCGGGAAGGACAGGCTGGGAAGCCTATCCCACTTGGCCATTCTCCTGCTGTTTACCGCTTGCACGGCTTGGTCGCAGACTGTGAATAGTGGCGGGACCTTCGGCAGTGTTGTTTCACTCAATGGCACTCCTTCTGATTTATTGCTGGATGAAGTGCGACAGCGCATCTACGTGGCGAATTCCAACGCGAATCGTATCGACATGATCGACATGGGCTCGCGGCGACTGATTAAGTCCGTCAACACCGGGGCCTATCCTTTATCGGTAGCCATTTCCCCGGATAATTCTCTGCTTTACGTAACGTGCACGCAGAGCGCTTCCATCACGGTGATTGATCTGGGCTCGGATACTGCCCGCCAATCCATCAGCCTGCCTGCAAAACCTGAAGGGATCGCCGTAGGAATCGACGGTCGGGTCCTGGTGACAACCCAAGGTACCGGACAGAACAACACCAGCAACACACTTTTACTGGTTGATCCCTCCCAAGTTAAGGGCCGTGAGGTCAACCCCATCTCTTCGCCTCCGCCTATCAATACGCCTAACCCTTTGGCTGCTGTCTTTGCAGGGAAACCAGCTACACCGTTTCCAGGGCAGTTGATTCCCACACCAAATAAGGATTTTATTATCGGCATGGTGGCTATCAATCAAACAGCTACCGCTGCGCAGACTACGTTGTTTGTGTACGAAGTTTCCAGCGGAATTGTTTTGAAGAACCGCACCGTCACTGGCCAATCGACCATTCTTTCTATGGCTCCCGATGGCAGCCGATTCATGGCTGGCTCCACTTTGTACGACACGAATACGCTGGCCGTATTGGGACAGATGAGCGCGTCCAACCTGCCCTTCTTCACTGGAAATAACACCAGCCCAGGGTTCAATGTTCAGCGAAATTTCGGTGGCAGCACATTTTCTACAGACGGCAGTGGGCTTTACTCCGCCTTCAATACCGCAGCTACCGCAGCCCGCCCGGTTGCCAACGTGCTGTATATTGGGAACCCATTAAACCTTGGCGTTTCGCTGGGCTTGAAGTTGAAGGAATCTATTCTGGGAAAATTGGTCACCACAGCGAACGGCAATGATATTTACGCCATATCAGAATCAGGTTTGATGTATCTTCCGGTATCGACACTGACCGATTACCCCATCATTGCCCCGGAAAGCACGCAAGTGTTCCTGGCCAATGACGAGTGCAACAAAGGGGTTGCCAGAGCCTCCCTCGCCGTCCGCAACCTGGGTAAAGGCAAACTCAGTTACAGCATTCCCAACATTACACCTGCGTTGGTGACCGAAATTGACAACGGTTCCGCGCCATCGAAAATTTCGTTTGTGATGGAACCTGGTCGCAGTGGAATTGTGCGGCAAGCGGGCACGAATTTATTCAACGCTGCGGGTGGAACCACCGGGACTGCCATCAATGTGGTGTTGCAATCGCCGGAAGCCATCAATTTTCCCAACGTGATTCGGGTCTATATGAACTTTCGCAATCGCGATCAGCGGGGCATTGTTTACCCAGTTCCAAACGTACCCACAAACAATAACCAAGGGTTGGTGGACATGATTCTGGATCAGCCGCGCAATCGAATTTACATATCGAACTCCGGTTTCAATCGTGTGGAAGTGTTCGATACCAAGAAGCTGAAATTCAACGACCCCATCCCCGTTGGTCAGTTGCCTCGGGCGATGGCCATGACCCCCGATGGCGCAACGTTGTATGTGGGAAATACCGGCGGGGAATCGATCAGCATTATTGACCTGGATACGCTACAACAAATTGGCAATGTGGAATTTCCGCCCATCCCGCGCATTGGTGGGCAGGCAGCCATCACGCCTGTTTCCATGGCCTACGGTCTGAGTGGCTTACAGTTTATGATGTCCAACGGCACGTTCTGGCGGCTGGTAGGCAACACGGCAACGCCTCGCCCAGTGAACACCGTCACGCCAACGGCGATACCGGCACCCATCTCCATGGTGGCCTCTGCTGGTGGCGAAACAATTCTTACGTTATCGGGCAATGGCACCGCTTACCTTTACGATGCGTTGGCTGATACTTATGTTTTATCGCGCAGCTTGTATGATCAAACGCCGGTCAGTTATTTCGGACCAGCCGCCGGATCTAAGAACGGCAGCTACTTCCTGGCCAATGGATTCATTCTGAGCCCATCGCTGGCCATTATCGGAGGTTTTGAACGTCCTGGTGTGACGCAAACCAATCCTCCTGCTGGCCCTGGACAACCTCCCACGCAAACGGTTGTCTCTAATGGTGACCGCAATATCGCCGCGCTGTATCCGCTGGACGATACTCGCTTCATCCGCATGACCACGCCAGTGCGGCAGAACATTAATGCCGCAACGCGTGACGATACCCGCACCACAATGGAAATCGTCAATACGGTCACCGGGGAAGAATCGCTGGTGGGTATCGCTCCAGAAAATCCTGTGAATAACGTGTTCGGCGCTACGCGAGTCAACGTACCCTGGCGACAACTTGTGGTGGATACCGCTGGAACCGCCTACGCCATTACTCTTTCCGGTTTGACGGTTATGCCGCTGCAACTGAGCGGCACGCCCATCCGGCCCATCATCACGGCTGGTTCTCGTGGCGTGGTGAACTCAACTGACGGCACTCCCAACCTGAACGCTGGGGCCTTCATCACCATCAACGGCACCAATCTGGGTGCCCCTTCCACGGCTGACCCAAAGACCACACCCACCGTGATGGGTGGATCCTGCGTGACCATTAACGACCTGCCACTGGAGCTGATTTCCGTTTCCAGCACGCAGATTTCCGCACGCATTCCAGACACCGTGATTCCTGGTACGGCAATTCTGCAAGTGAAATCACTGGCAGTGGCTGAACAAAGCGACCCGGTAGTTATCTCCATCCGCAAGTAGGTGGGTTACGCTAGGTGGGGTACGCTAGGTGGGTTACACTTACTGGGTTACACTTAGGTGAGGAACACTCTTTTTTCCATGAAAGTCGGATTCGTTAGCCTGGGGTGTCCCAAAAACCTCGTAGATACAGAAGTCATGATGGGTACGCTCACTGCGGGCGGCCATGAACTGACTCATCAGCCAGAAGATGCCGACGTGAT
>JANMWO010000302.1:0-13310 GCA_031394025.1 Acidobacteriota bacterium | reverse complement strand
GGGTGCGATGCAATATAACGGGGGTCAGCTAAAGTGTCGTCTACGCGCACTGTTTCACGGGTTAGTGCAGCGGTTCCGGTGAGTCCTTTACCTAATGGAATATTGTCCAGCTCCATACGCTGGTCATAGCGAACCGTGAATTTCCGTCGCAGAACTTTTTGTTCCTCATCTACCAGGAACAAGGAAAACGAATCGTAGGAAATCAGCGTTCGCATGATTTCCGCCAGCTTACCAAGCAGCGCATCGACATCCAGAAGCGAAGAAAATTCTTGCGACACACGATGCAATGTTTTGAAGGTACGGTTTTGCTGATCCACTCTGCGGTAGAGTCGGGCGTTGTCTATAGCTGAGGCAACGCGTGCGGCAATGAGCTTCAGGATAGCCCGATCGTATTCAGTGAAAGTGCCGATTTTGGTGGATTGAATATCAATCACGCCGACCAATTTGCCGCGAGCTACCATGGGCACCGCTAATTCCGATTGCACTGCATCCAATGCGTTCAAATAGTCAGGATGCTTGGTCACATCGGGAACCAGAATCGCTTGCCGTTCCAAGGCGGCCAAGCCGGTTATACCTTCACCCAAGGCTACATTCAGATGCTTACAAATTTCTTCGCGGTGGCCTATGGCGTGCTTAATTCGCAAGGTCTTGCGCTTGTCGTTATAGAGCATGATGGCGAACAACTGATAGGGAATCACCTTCTTGATGATCTCGGCTACATTGTCCAGCAGACGATCGAGGTCCAGTGTTTCGGCGGTGATGGCGGAAACTTCCAATAGGAAATCGAGGAGTTCGGCGCGCTCTTCAAAGCGCACCGCAGTCTTTTTCACAGGCATTTAGTAGCCGTCCTGCTTGGCGGCGTTTGCGATCGTACCACCACCCGCAGCTTCCATGATTTTGACGCTGGCACTGGCCCCAATCCGCGATGCCCCTGCGGCTTCCATGGTCTTCACATCTTCCAGACTGCGAATGCCGCCCGATGCTTTAACACCCATACCAGGGCCTACAATACTGCGCATCAGGGCGATGTCGGCAGCAGTGGCGCCACTTTTAGCGAAGCCTGTTGAGGTCTTCACAAAATCGGCACCTGCTAACTTGGCGAGTGTGCAGGCCATGGCTTTTTGTTGATCGTCTAAAAGGGCGGTTTCAATGATAACTTTCAATATGGCACCACCACGATGGGCGGCTTGCGCTACACAACGAATATCGCGTTCCACAAATTCGTAATCACCCGATTTCAAGGCTCCGACGTTGATCACCATATCCACTTCTTCGGCGCCGCACAGAACAGCGTTTTCAGTTTCAGTCACTTTGATATCGGTAGTATTGGCACCTAACGGGAATCCAATTACGGTGCAAACCTTGACAGGCGAGCCTTTCAATAGCTTGGCCACAAAGGGAACCCAGAACGGATTAATGCAGACACTGGCAAAGCTATATTTCCTGGCTTCGGTACAAATCTTGCTGACTTCATCGGCAGTGGCGTCGGGCTTCAAGATGGTGTGATCAATGAGCGATGCGATTTCCGGCGCAATACTGGTGAGTTTTTCACTGGCGGAAATGCGGTCGGCACCGCAGGCAATAATCGTTTTGGTCTTGGCTTCGCAAGTCTGGGCACATCGTTGGGTGCAACCCGGACAGACCGTATTGGCAAGGCCCAGCCCTTCTGCCCCAGCAAGCTTTTTTGCGCTTAGTCTGGCCAGAATTTCTTCGCCGATTTGAGATACCAGTTGATCCAGTTCCGCCGGGTTCATTATCAATTCACTTTGTATGTTTTTGTTCAATGGCAGTAATTTTATCGACTCTTGCCTGGTGCCGTCCGCCTGCAAAAGGGGTGGTAATCCAAGTTCGCAAAACCTCTTCGCACTGCGTCGCAGTAAGCAACCTTCCGCCCAAAGTTAGAACGTTGGCGTTGTTGTGTTCCTTGGCATTGCGGGCCGAGGCTTTATCCCAGCAAAGGGATGCGCGAACCCCTGGAACCTTGTTGGCGGCCATGGAAGACCCGATTCCCGCTCCATCAATTACCACGCCCATACAGACTAATCCCTGGGCCACCATGTCGGCCACTTTTTCAGCGATATCGGGATAGTCGACGGACTTTTCTTCATAAACACCTACGTCACGGGCAGTGAATCCTAACTCTTCAAGGATCGGCTTCAACCGTTCTTTAACCTCAAAGCCACCGTGATCGCTGCCGATTCCTACTGTCTTATTTGCGGGTACAACACCATTCAATTCGTGCGCTTGCACTTCCAGAATTGCCACGCCGCGTTCGGAAGCTAAATCCCGTGCGGAAGGCGTCACAATGGTGCCCACCGGTACACGCAGCGGACCACTGGCAGGAACGTCGATAGTTGTAATCACTCGTCGCATGCATTTAGAGACTGCAAATTAACTTGTAATCTCTATTGTATGAAGATTCGTCGAACTCTGCCTAAAATCCTATGGTTATGATTGCTTCAATCTGGTTGCGCTTGTTCTTGGTTGAAAACGTGTTGAAGGGCGAATCCAGAAAGTAGGTATAGCGCACACTGGGCACAAGACGGATACCCAAAGGGTCAACCAAGTGAACGCCCACACCACCCACTAAGCCGTTGGTGTTTTTCTTGTGAGGGGTGATGGGAGTAGTAACGCAGCAAGTGGTAGTGCCACCATTGATTGTTGAGTCAATGGAACTTTTGATGCCGGAAACCTTGCGGATGACTCCACCTGCTTCCAAAAATAAATGAGCACCTTTTTCCTGACGGCCTTTTACAAAATAGCGCACGGTGACGGGAATGTCATAAAAGCGGGCGGTAGTGGTTTCGTTCGTAATCGTGTGCTTGCGCTCGTCGATGATGGTGAGGATGTTGTCGGTGCCGGTGAAAACATCGCTATTCATTGCGTAAGATGCTTTTCTGATAAAAATACCAGCACTGATTGCCAGGTGATTGGTGATGGCGATCTGCCCGGTGGCACCATAGCCGATTCGTTTTGACTGGACTGTTGTGGCGTAGATAGCGTCAATCTGATTGTTTACCTGGCCGGTGGTGTTGCCCTTCATCGTATCCAGCGCCAACACACTTAAAGACGCAGCAATAGAGAAGCGTCGCACGTAGTTCACCTTTTCCATGCTTGAGCCGGTGGTGGACGAAGTGGGCCTGCGGATGGTGTCCTTCTCAGGTGCCGTGGCAACAGGGACCTGGGAAGAAGGCGCGGGTTCAGGCTTTTGCGCGCTCACATTGAAGACTGCCAGCATTGTGATCGCGGCGATGGTGGTGGTTTGCTTAAGAGAAAACATTGGTAACAGGGAAATTTAAATTCTTACTATGATAACCCGGATCTAAATCCAGCTTGGTCGGGGTGGCGATTGTTTACTTCCATCTACTTTGCGGAGGGTGTGGTTAGAATCAAAAAGCGCGAACCAGACCAAGGGCCCAGTTCGCGCTTTTGATTCTACCTGGAAACCGATTACGCTTGCCTGGAACGGTCAGCCATGCGCGACATGGCAATGGTCAGCGCCGCGCCGCCAAGAGTTTTGATCAACGTTGGATGTTCCGAGTAAATGGAACTTAATCGATCCATCACGGAAGGATCCTGTTGTGCTGCCTGATGAGCCAACTTCTCCACTATTTCGTCAGGAACTTTAGCCGCCATTTCCTGTGTCACCTGCTGGTTGCCACTTAACAGACCTTCCAGTGCTGATATTCCGCCACCGCCGAGAAGTCCGCCCAACATTCCGGCTAAACCACCGCCACCGCCGCCCATCAAACCGGAAAGAGCTGAACCACCACCACCGCCCATTAACCCTGCCAGTGCTGATTCCATGCCGCCGCCTTGACCGCCAGCCATCTTCTGCATCATCATTGGACCGGCAACCGCAAGCAGTGTATTCAATACTTGCGCCTTGGTGTCACCACCAGAAGCTCCGAAAAGTTGTGCCGCTTGATTTCCAAACGCTGGTGTATGCTGCGTATCCTGAAAAGCGGCAAGTAACCCTTCAGCCATTGATGCCGGTGAGCTGCCTTGCGCTACTTGATCGTAATGTTGTTCTACATCGGCTGGAGGTGCTCCGCCTTGTGCTCCAGAGTATTGCTGGAGCAGATCTCCCAATTGACCCATCAAATCCATTCTATTTCTCCTTAACCTTAAATTATTGTCGCCTGGCTATTGGCATGCTTTCTTGATATGAAGCTCCAACAAACTTCAAAGATTCGACACTATTGTACCTTTGGCGAATCCCCTAGTGAATTGTTTCGCACTTCTTTCCCAGACCAATGACGCTAAAAAGTGAAATTAGGTTTCCAAGGGATAATGAAAGTAGATTGAATACTCGAATTGAACCAAGATCCGAATACGAAAGGCGTCTGGCTAAAGCAACTCTTTCCGTTTCCCAATGTGAGAAAAAACATATCCTGCTGGGCAACTTACGACTCGGCGTCGCAGTGTGTGCTGCTGTATTGGGGTACGCATGCTTTCGTTCTATGGTTCCTGTGGCAAGTTTGCTTGTCCCGGTGTTAGTTTTTTGTGGCCTGGTGCTATGGCATAGCCGCATTTTGGCGGCGTCTGGACGAGCCTTGCGCATTCGTCGACTCTATGAAAAAGCCCTTGCAAGATTGGATGATCAGTGGCATGGTCAAGGGGAAACCGGGGATCGATTTCTGAATGCCAACCACCCCTATGCCCGCGATCTTGATGTGTTTGGTCCCGATAGCCTGTTTCAATTATTGAATTCTGCCAGAACAAGAATGGGTGAAGATGTTTTAGCCCGATGGTTGTGCAATCCGGCACAACGGCAGGTGATCCATCTGCGTCAGCAAGCCATTCAGGAGCTATCGGCGAAGCTGGATCTGCGGGAAGACTTAGCTGTTTTGGGGGAGGAAGCCAGAAGCGGCGTGCATCCTTCCAGGCTCAAAAGTTGGGGTGCTGATCCTGTTGTATTGCGGGGTGGCTGGCAGCAATTACTGGCCTTTTTGTTAGCTTTGATGAATGTTGGTGGGGTGGCTTATTGGCTGCTGGTTGGTCAAGTTTGGTGGCTGGCGGTTTCGCTTGGTCTTACGCTGCTGCTGCGTTTCGTGATGCGTGGGCACATTGGAGCCATTCTAGGTTCAGCACAAGGCGCGGCGGCCGATCTTCAATTGCTGGCTGCGGTGCTGGCCCGCATTGAAAAAGAACCATTCACTTCAGCCTATATCGTGAATTTGAAACGATCCCTGGAAGCGGATGGTAAACCGCCATCGATGACCGTTGCCCGCTTAGCAAAATTAGCGCAATGGATTGATTCTTTGGATAATCCTGCGGTGAAGATATTGAACGTGTTGCTGTTGATGTCAGTCCACATCTCATTCGGCGTGGAAGCCTGGCGTCGCACTTACGGACACCTGATTTCAAAATGGTTGGACGCCGTTGGAGAGGTTGAAGCGGCGCTTTCGCTAGCAGCTTATTCGTTTGAACATCCAGAAGATCCGTTTCCAGAAATTTTGGATGAGAATCTGCCGGTTTTCTTTGATGCGGAAGCACTGGGCCATCCACTTCTACCATCGAAAACAATGGTTCGGAATGCTGTTTCGTTTTCTGCGAAAGAGCCTTTCATCATCGTCAGTGGTTCAAACATGTCTGGTAAAAGCACTTTCTTGCGAACAGCGGGCATCAATACGGTGTTGGCATTGGCCGGAGCACCTGTTCGAGCCAAACGATTTCAATTGACTCCGTTCCAAGTTGGCGCGTCCATCCAAACAGTGGATTCGCTGGCCGAAGGCCGTTCCCGATTTTATACGGAAATCCTGAGGCTCAAATTGATTGTGGAGATGACCAAAAGTGGACTGCCTGTTTTTTTTCTACTCGACGAATTGCTGGCTGGGACAAACTCACACGATCGGGGAATTGGTGCTGCGGGAATTGTTCGTGCACTGCTGGATAACCGGGCCATTGGGATGGTCACCACTCACGACCTTTCGTTAACCCAGTTGGACGATTCCAGAATCCGGAATCGTCACTTTGAGGATGATTTGCAGAATGGAATCCTTCACTTTGACTATCAAATGCGCTCTGGGGTTGTGGCGAAATCCAACGCATTGGAGTTGATGAGGAGTGTTGGGCTGGATGTTTGAGGAGGGGCAATGCTGCGGAGTGGCTTTCTTTGGTTGTCGAAGAATAAACTGGTGCGAGGCTGGGTGGAATCCTCGGCTGGCGCGCGTCGGCTTACCTCAAGATTTATTGCAGGTTTAACTCTAGACGATGGTGTGCAAGTTGCTGCATTGCTGGCTACGCAAGGAATTCAAACTGCGCTGGATCATCTTGGGGAAAATGTGGAAACTGCGGATGAGGCGAAGTCCGCCAGCAAAGCAGCGGCAAAAGCATTACTCAACCTGAGCGAAATGTCCATTGGCGGCACCATCGCTATAAAGTTAACTCAATTTGGACTCGATCTTTCAGTAGAGGAATGCATTGCCAATATTGAGCCTTTGGTGAAGCTCGCCAAACGGTATGGCACACGGGTGGAAGTAGACATGGAATCAACCGCTTACACGGAACGAACGCTGCAGATTGTGGAAAGAATGCAGCACAGCCATGGCTGCGTGCGAGCGGTAATCCAGGCGTATTTGCATCGTAGTGAACAAGATGTTCGTAGTCTGAATAGTCTTCGGATTCCCGTCAGGCTTTGTAAAGGCGCATATAAAGAGTCGCAAGATCTGGCGATTGCCGATAAGAAGGGTGTGGACCAGGCCTATGTTCAACTAATGCGACTTCTTTTGAAAGAAGGTACTGACCCGGCGATTGCCACTCATGATGAACAAATCATTCAAATGACAACTGCATATGCATCGGAAATTGGTCTTGCCGCCAGCCGATTCGAATTCGAAATGCTGTTGGGAGTGAGGCGCGATCTTCAACAGAAATTGAGAAAGCAAGGGTATCGTTTACGTCTTTATGTTCCGTATGGGGAAGCCTGGTATCCGTACTTTATGCGTCGACTGGCGGAACGTCCGGCCAATGTTTGGTTTCTTGCAAGGAACATGATTCGCAATTGAATCGTACTTTATGTCATAGACGCTTACTGCGTTGGAAAAAAGTCATGGATTCAGCAACTTTTGATGGAACGAAGGAGTCTAATCAGTCATGAGATATTGGGGATTTTTGTTCTCCAAGCTGTTGGCGGTCGCGGTTGTGTTCTACTGCATTTGGCTGGGTCTGAACCTTTGTTTGCCGGAACCAACCTCATTCAGAGACTTCCGTTTGGCGCGCTTTGCACAAGACCTGCCATGGACTTTTGCGATCATGGTGTTTTGGCTGGCTGCCTTAGGTGCAGCGGCCTTAGTTGCTCAAGATCAGCGGTATCGTTGCCGAACGTGCCTGCGAAAATTGCGAATGCCTGTGGGCGGTGGAGCCTGGGATAAGATTTTTCGTTTGGGAGCCCCCCAAGTGGAATGGATCTGCCCGTTTGGCCATGGAACGTTGAAAGTCTTTGAACTTCACTTTACCGGTCGACTCAGCGACGATTGGCGTGAGCATGATGCCGATATCTGGCGAGAGTTGGAACTTCTGGATCTGAAAAAATAGCTGTTTTCAGGCAGATTTTAGATCTGTTTGCAAAAAGTCGTTCCCCACAAAAAGCAAAGGTAACCCTGCCGCTTTGGTAATGGCATACGTAAAGCAGTCGCCCATATTGAGCGCTGCTGGATGACGACCCTTGCCATATCGTGTGAAGGCGTGGCTAAACCAAGTGAGATGCTTGACGGCGAAAGGAATGAGCTCAATTTCAAATTCCTGGTAGAATTCCAGCAAGATTGCGGTAGGATCGCGGCCCAACTTTGAGTTCAGGACAATGAGGGCTTCCGCTGCGCATGGCGTGGGGACAATGCGCAGTTGGGCCGCCAGCAATTTACCTACAAGGTATTCCGCCGTAACTTCCCGCGTAATGATGGCAACAATAGCGGAAGTGTCGACCACCATCCCGATTCCCGCCATTAGACTGGTGCCCCATCAGGACCGTAGCCAAGGATTTCGTCCTCTTCTGCGCGACTAAGCGTACGGCTGGCGTTTGGGGGCAGAGTGGGCCACAGCCGATCATGCAGGAATTGTAGAGCGCTGGTTTGGGAATCGCGCGCAAAACCAAGGATCATCCGCTGCCTCTTTTCAAGAAGAGCCTGCCGGATGACTTCGGTTTTAGAAGAACCAGCCAGAAGTGCCACTTCGGAAGCCAGACTTTCGACTTCGGGGTTTTTGAGGTTGAGTGCCATAATGGTGTAATTATTGTAGCATGGTGGAGTGGGTTTGGGAAATTAAATCGCCAATCCCACTTAGTTTTTGTAGAATTTTCAACTTTTGTTGGAATAACCTGTGATTGAAAGACCGCTCCCTTGCGGTCACGGCTCGGTAACTTATTGATTCTACATCGCCAATGATGAATGCGATGAACCTATCGGGCTGCCAGTTGCCTTAACACATACGGCAGAATCCCACCAGAACGGAAGTATTCCACTTCTTGCGGAGTATCGATGCGCACTTTGACGGCAAAGGTTTTAATAGTGCCTTCCGGTGACGTGGCGGTTACTGAGGCGAGCGTGCCGGTTTGGGCTGCGGCAGAGACGCCGGTGATGGAGTAGGTTTCAAGACCGGTCAATCCTAACGATTCCCGATTTTGACCATCGACAAATTCGGTGGGGAGCACTCCCATGCCAACCAAATTGGAGCGATGGATGCGTTCAAAGCTTTCGGCAATGACGGCTTTGACTCCCAATAGACGCACGCCTTTGGCGGCCCAATCGCGGGAACTGCCCGAGCCATATTCTTTACCGGCGATGATCAGTTGGCCCAGGCCAGCCGCTTGATACTTCATAGCGGCATCGTAGATCCACATTTTTTCACCAGTGGGAACGTAAATTGTCCAGGTGCCTTCTGTGCCTGGAACCATCAGGTTCTTTAAGCGGATGTTGGCCAGCGTCCCGCGCACCATTACTTCGTGATTGCCACGACGGGCTCCATACGAGTTGAAATCGGCGGGCTTCACACCTAATTGCTGGAGATACTGACCGGCTGGGGAATCCTTGGCGATGTTGCCTGCTGGGGAAATGTGATCGGTGGTGACGGAATCGCCAAGTGTGCACAGAACACTTAGGCCCAGGTGGTCGATGATGGGCGATTTAGGGTCGGCCATATTTTCAAAATACGGTGGCTTCTTTATGTAGGTGGAGGCGTTGTCCCATAAGTACTGATCGCCTTTGGGAGCCTTGATAGCAGCCCAGTTGGCATCGCCAGTGAATACTTCGGCGTATTGCTTTTGGAACATTTCGCGGCGGACGCTGGCCTTCACTGCTGTTTGAATTTCTTCCGTGGTGGGCCAGATGTCTTTCAGGAAAACATCTTGCCCGTTGGTGCCCGTACCAAGCGGTTCGTGGGTGAGGTCAATATCGACGGTGCCGGCCAGGGCATAAGCAACGACCAACGGTGGGGATGCCAGATAGTTGGCACGGACCAGTGGATTCACTCGACCCTCAAAATTACGATTGCCACTGAGTACGGCAGCTACGGTGAGCTTGCCTGCCGTAACGTCAGCCGAGACATCCTCGGGGAGGGGGCCGGAATTGCCGATGCAGGTGGTGCAGCCATAGCCTACTAAATGGAACTTCAAAGCTTCCAGAGGCTTCATTAAACCGGCGTCGTTCAAATAATCAATGACCACTTTCGAGCCAGGGGCCAGCGATGTCTTCACCCAAGGCTTAGTGGTGAGGCCTTTCGCGACGGCTTTTTGAGCCACCAATCCAGCGGCGATCAACACTGACGGATTGGAAGTATTTGTACAGGAAGTGATGGCGGCTATGACCACTGCTCCATCTTTCAAATTCCCTTGCGTCTTTAGTTCTCCGGCGAGCGCGGTATGGAAATTTGCCTTCACATCGGGAAGGTCAATTCGATCCTGCGGGCGCTTGGGTCCAGCCATGGAAGGGACGACGGTGCCCAGGTCCAATTCTATGGTGCCGTTATAGACCGGGTCTGGTGCATCGGCTTCCAGAAACAGGCCTTGCGCTTTGGCATAGGCTTCCACCAACTGCACTAACTCTTCGGGTCGATTGGTCATGCGCAGATAATCCAGCGTTTGCCCATCGATGGGGAAGAAGCCAATGGTGGCACCGTATTCGGGGGCCATGTTGGCGATTGTTGCGCGATCGGCAAGTCCCAGTGCGGCGACACCGGGTCCATAGAATTCTACGAACTTGCCGACCACACCTTTTTTGCGCAGCATTTGGGTGACTGTTAAAACAAGATCGGTGGCCGTGGTGCCTTCGGGCATTTTACCAAACAGCTTGAAGCCCACCACTTGGGGAAGCAGCATGGATACGGGCTGGCCAAGCATGCAGGCTTCCGCTTCAATCCCGCCGACGCCCCAGCCGACCACTCCCAGGCCATTGATCATGGTGGTGTGGGAATCCGTACCGACGACGGTATCGGGGTAGGCGACAGTTTCATCATTTTCTGTAGAGGTGAAAACTGTAGGGGCAAGGTATTCCAAATTGACTTGATGAACAATGCCGGTTTCCGGTGGCACAGCGCGGAAATTCTTGAGAGCGCCCTGGCCCCAGCGGAGGAATTCATAGCGTTCGCGATTGCGTTGGAATTCCAGAATTGAGTTGAGCTCGAAGGCGTTGCTGGTGCCGAAATTATCGACTTGGACGGAATGGTCAATGACGAGGTCGACGGGGATGAGCGGGTTGGCTTTCTTAGGATCAGCACCCATTTCGGCGAGGGCATCGCGCATAGCGGCGACGTCGACCACGCAAGGGACACCGGTGAAATCCTGAAGAAGCACGCGGGCCGGGCGGAAATTAATTTCCTGAGCGGTGGAGTCGGTGTCCCAGTTGGCGATGTATTCAATGTCGCTCTTCTTGACGGTGGTGCCATCTTCGTTACGCAGCAGATTTTCGAGTAGGACGCGGATGGAGTAGGGAAGCCGGGATAGCTTACCTGTTCCTTGCTTTTCAATGGCGTCGAGTTTGAAGATTTTGTAGGAGCGCGAGCCTACGGTAAGGGTGGCGGATGAGCCGAAGGAGTTGAGCTTTGACATGAGTATTTGGGACTGCTCATTCGATTTTAGCGTATGTGGGCAGCGGTGGATATCCTTTCCGCGCCGTGACCGCGAGGGAGCAGTGTTTGTGCGGCGCGGGATTACACGGTCAATGCCACTAAGTTTTCCCGCATCCCTGTGGAATGTCTATCAGCGGCCCAGATTAATGGCCGCTGATGGACGCTGATGGACGCTGATAACACAATTTGGGCAAGGGCAGTATCTTCAAGGGCCTGATAGGCTTCGCTCCAACAATTGAAGCTGTCTGATTGCGGGAAGGTCACGGCTTGGTATTGGATATCAGGAGTTCTAGTTCAAAGTCCTTTCGAAAAAGCTGGTCAACGTCTGCAGCATGTGTTTACTTGCCGGGCCGCTGACTCCATGATTTTTCTGTGGATAGATCATGGTTTCAAATGGCTTGTTGGCTTGCTGTAATGCGTCCATCATTTGCATGGAGTTTTGGAACAGAACGTTATCGTCTTCAATGTTGTGAACAATCATCAATTTGGCTTCCAGATTCGCGGCCTGATTCAATGGGGAACTGTATTTGTAACCTGCGGAATTTTCACCGGGGATGTCCATATATCGCTCGGTGTAAATGGTGTCGTAATGACGCCAGTCTGTAACCGGGGCACCTGCGATTCCCGCTTTAAACGTCTTCGGGGAATTGAGCAGCGTGTAGAGCGTCATGAAGCCGCCGTAACTCCAGCCGTACATTCCTAAGCGATTGGGGTCCACAAATCCCATGGATACCAGATGCGCCAAGCCCACCTTTTGATCGGACAGTTCCTGTTCCCCTAAGCGACGAAACACTCTGGATTCCCACTTATGGCCACGACCCGCGGAGCCATGATTATCCATTTGCCAGATGACGAAACCCTTGTGGGCTAGTGCTTGATCCCAACTCAGCGCGGCGAAGCTGTTGCGCACGGTTTGCGCTCCAGGACCACCGTAAATCATCACAATAGCTGGATACTTGCGGGTGGGATCGAAGTTTGGTGGCTTGATCAGGCGGGCAAACATGGTGTCGCCAAATTCACTTTTCACTTGGACGATTTCAGTGGGCAGAATCTGATAATCGGTGAGCACTTTACGATCACGTTCGCGGTAGACGGTTAGCTGCTTCCCGGTGGAATCGTGAATGGTTCTGCCTGCTGGTTCAGTGAAGCTGGAATGGGTGTCCATGAAAAATGCGCCGTTGGGACTCATGGATATGGAGTGAGTGCCTGCTGCGGTGGTCAGTTTCTTCAGGTCGCCGCCTTTGAAGCTTGCACTGTATAGATGACGTTCCAATGGGCTGGCCGCAGTTGAAGTGAAATAGACGGTCTGTTCCTTTTCATTGATGGCGGCGATTTCGGAAACTTCCCAATCGCCACTGGTGATCTGCTTTTGCAGTTCGCCCTTGAGGGAATAAATGTAGAGATGGCGGAATCCGCTGCGTTCACTGGCCCACAAAAATTGATTCGTATTGGGAAGAAAGCGGAGCATGGAATGGACATTGATCCAGGCCCAATCTTTTTCTTCCAGAACAGTGCGGGGGGAACCGTTGGAAACATTGACGGCCAGTAATTCCAGACGATTTTGCACGCGGGGAAGTTTTTGAACAAACAGTTCTTTGCTATCGGGGGTCCAATCCACGCGGGCTAGCAAGGTATCGGCGGAACCGGTTACGCTCATCCATTTTGTTTCGCCACCAGCAGCACTGACCACACCCAGTTTCACATCGGAGTTGGGCGAACCTGCTTTGGGGTAACGTTCGGGTTCATAGACGGCTCGATTAGCGGTGACCATGTCTACGTGGGGGTGGGTCATCTGCTTGCTGACGTCGAATTGCAGATAGGCGATGCTTTGAGAATCAGGAGACCACCAGAAGGCGCGGGACAAGCTGAGCTCTTCGGGGTAGACCCAATCCAAGCGACCGTTGCGCAATAGATCTGACCCGCCGGTGGTGATGCGCTGTTCCTGTTTGGTGGCGATGGTGATGACGTACAGATCGTTATCGCGACGGAATGCCACGCGGTTGCCATCGGGAGAAAGGCGGGCGTCGCGTTCCTGGTCTGGAGTGGCGGTCAATTGTTTCCAACCTTGATCCCATAAAAAGATGTCGCCGTCTTGGGCGTAGAGGAAACGGCGGCCATCGGGGGTCCACTGCATTTGGTCTTCGCGGACGCGGCGATTTTCCCAATCGAAGACCGGCTTACCTTTCGATGAGACGACCAGTTCATCCAGAGCTTCCAGGTTGGCTAGTTCCGACTTCTTCTGAGTGGCG
>JANMWO010000244.1:0-3258 GCA_031394025.1 Acidobacteriota bacterium | reverse complement strand
GGTGCAAAGATTTACCCCGGTCATGTAGGCAGCCCTCTTGATGAACCAGCAAAGACACTGAAGGCGGGTGACCATGGCGTACCTGGGGGTGAGAATATGTTGGCCAGAGCTGACGGTTCCGTTCGGTACTTCACAGTTAGGGAAGCCGCCAGATTGCAGACCTTTCCAGATGGATACATTTTCCCGAATTCTTGGAACAAAAGTATGCGGCAGTTGGGCAATGCTGTACCTGTTCAACTTGCTGAGGTGGTATCTAAATCGGTGGCTCTGACACTGCGTAGCACTAAAGGATCAAAACCAAGGAATGGCTAATTCTAAGGGGATGCTAGAGCAACTGGCCTCGCAGCTCAAGGAACTTTCAGAATCATTGGCAATTGCGGAAACCTCAGAACTTCCAGCTACAGCAGCCAAGAGAGTCCACAAAACTATCACTGAAGCCTACGACCGGATACGCACAGTTTTGGATGACCTTGATCCAATCAAACAGCCCGGTTTCGTATTCGATCCTTCAGATCCCAATATTGCAGGGCGGATCGCTGGCCTTACAATGATTGCTCAAGCCCGAAAGCCTCTCGATACGGTGGAACGCATTTATGGCTCTGGAGTTTACGCGCTTTATTACAAAGGAGATTTCCCTGGCTATGAGGCAGTTTCGAGACGGGAACACCCTATCTATGTTGGGAAGGTAGACCCGGTAGAAGCTTCGAGCAAAACACCAGAAGAACAAGGGGATCAACTCTCAAAACGTCTAAATGAACACAGGAAGAACATTCTGAAGGCCGCGACCACACTTCATTTAGATGACTTCGAATACCGAGCACTTGTCGTACAAACTGGGTGGCAAACGGCTGCTGAAAAGTATCTCATCAATCTTTTTAAACCAATTTGGAACGCGGAGATGAAAATTTGTTATGGGTTTGGAAAACATGGTGACGATCCAGGAACACGAGCTAATTCGCGGTCTCCATGGGACACTCTTCACCCAGGCAGGGATTGGGCTCATCGTGATGCGAACATGAAAGATGCACGCCTGGAACGTAAGATCCTGGCTGACATCGAAGAACACCTTTTGAAGTATCCGGCAATGGAATCAGTTGACCAGATCCTAAAGCACTTCCTGGACCAAATGCGAGCAATGTCCGTATGAAGCAAATGAAGCAAATCCCCATACGATGCTAAAATGAAAGCATCCCCACCGTTACAGGAGAACCTTAAGAAACATGGCAATTAAAGTAGGCATCAACGGCTTTGGCCGCATTGGCCGGAACGTTGTTCGCGCCGCCTTGAACAATCCAGCAATTGAGATTGTCGCCGCGAATGATCTGACAGATACCAAGACACTCGCTCACCTTCTAAAATATGATTCCATTCTTGGCCAGTTGAAGGCCGAGGTGAAAGTCGATGGCGATTCCATTGTCGTCGACGGCAAGAAAATCAAAGTATTCGCCATTAAAGATCCGGCGGAAATTGACTGGAGCTCCTTGGGAGTTCAGGTCGTGATTGAATCCACCGGACGCTTCACCAACGCTGCCGATGCCAGAAAGCATCTGCGTGGCAAAGTGAAGAAGGTAGTAATCTCTGCTCCAGCCACCGATGAAGACATCACCATTGTGCTGGGTGTGAATGATAAATCGTACGATGCCAAGAAGCATCACATCGTTTCCAACGCCTCTTGCACCACCAATTGTCTGGCCCCGGTAGTGAAGGTTCTGGACGAAGTATTTGGCGTGGAAAAGGGTACGATGACCACCATCCACAGCTACACCAATGACCAACCTGTGCTGGACTTTCCGCACAAGGATCTGCGTCGCGCCCGCGCTGCCGCGTTGAACATGATCCCCACTTCCACTGGTGCAGCCAAGGCCATCGGCCTGGTATTGCCACACCTCAAAGGCAAGCTGGACGGCTACTCCATGCGCGTTCCCACACCCAACGTTTCAGTGGTGGATTTCGTCGCAATTCTGAAGAAAGAAACCACCGCCGAAGCAGTGAATCTTGCGTTGAAGAAGGCTTCGGAAAAATCGTTGAAGGGTATTTTGGGCTACACAACGGACCCGGTGGTTTCCACCGATATGCTGCACAACCCAAACAGTTCCATCGTGGATTCGCAGTTGACGAAGGTCATCGGCGGGAATCTGTTGAAAGTGGTTGCCTGGTATGACAACGAATGGGGCTACTCCAGCCGCGTGGTTGACCTGATCGTGTTTATGGGCAAGAAGGGCTTGAAGTAAGTTACTAAGTAAGCTGTAAGTAGTAAGTCAATAGAAGCCGCCAAGGTAACTCCTTTGGCGGCTTTTACTTTTGATTCCTTACGGCAAGGGTGTGACTTCAGAGGGTCAACGCACGGCTTTCTAGAAAAATATCACCACGAACTGGTCAAGAGTCGAGGGTCGCTCGAAACCAACGGTGGAGGGCGATTGTTCCAGGTTCTTGTTTATCGTACACGTAGCAGGCTTCCTTCTCGTAAATGTAGTTCAGGGTGTTTGGGAAGTCAGTGTCTCCTAACGTGTAGAAATGTCCAAACTTGTTATGAAACCATCTGTGGAGTGGTCTCTGCTTAGGATTACCCTGAAGCCACACGTAGCATGCCTCCAGTTCGTATTTATACCCATCACGGGGAGCAAGTTCTCCTGTCGGATCGGTGGTATAAAAATGGTGGCCGCCCCTATTGGCATGATACCAGCGATAAAGTGGCTTGGTAGCTGCATTCATCGACCCAGACACGTAGCAAGCAATCCCATTATATGAATATCCAGAAGGGATTGCACCGTCTCCTTCAGGCTGAATTGTATAGTAGTAAAGGCCTAGATCCATATTCGTTAAGAATACACAAGCTGCAAGCGAAAAGAAAGAGACACATCCGGGATTTAAGAAGTTAAGGCATGAGGTTGAGGCCAGAGAATCAGCCGATATTCAAAATCAGCGGAGAGTGGAGCCATTGGATATTTGGGTTCTCGCTCCGCAGATCAGGCGCTCGAGCGGCGAGGATGAAATCGCCGAGAATCCTACATATGTCAACATGGCTTGGGTTAGCCGACCAAGTTTTCGGTAAAATGCTAACCGTGATGGGTGGCTCCCGCCTAGTCACACAATGTAGGTAGGATTATTCGTACCCTGTGCCCGTTCCAGATCGGACGATCTACTACACCGGGGCGTCCACCGAATCATGTTGACGGCAGAACCCAATTCTGAAAGTGACAGCAGACGTAAAGAATTTTGCGCACCCGCCGATACATAAATTAAGATGCGCTCAGCTTT
>JANMWO010000241.1:0-13547 GCA_031394025.1 Acidobacteriota bacterium | reverse complement strand
AGGCAATAGATACGGCAGGGCTACCCAGCGCGCTGAATGCGACTGCACCGAATCCGGTGACCAATGCGGACTTCACTCGTCTGTACGGAGCAGCGTTGCATCGGCCAGTTATATTTCCGGTACCTGAGTTCGCGTTACAGCTTTTGTATGGGGAAATGGCGCAAATGATTTTAGGAAGTCAACGCGTGATACCGACAGCGACGGAGCGGATGGGGTTTCAATTCCGATTCCCTGATTTGGCTTCGGCGTTGAAAGAGATTTACGGTTGAGTGTATGGTAATCTTAGGTAGTTATGGCAATTCCTAATGTAAAACGTTTCCGCATTTCCAGCCCGGAAGGCGACGTGGCCACCTTGATGGCAGTGATTCCGAAGGGCAGCGATGTGGACAAGTATTTGACCGAGGCATCCAAGCGTTTTGATTGGAAGGTTTGGAAAGAACAGCAAGCCAGCCAGTTCAAAGTCCGTGTCGGTCAACAGAAACAGAAGAAAGCGAAGTAATCAAATTCAAGGCAGGCGGGCCTTCAGAACACGAAGTGCCCGCAGGCTTTCCCCAGCAACCTCAGGGTTGGCATCCCTCGTCAGAATCTCCACTTTATCAATAGAAGATTTATCGCCGCTCAATGAAAGCGCGCGTGCTAAACGGATTTTCTCATCCTTCGTATTCCCTACATTCATGGTCGAATAAATGGCACTCAGGATAGCCGGTTCGCGGGTTAGTTCAGTTATATAGGCTTCGGCCACCCCGCCCCAAGCTTTGGAATTTAAGGAATCGGTAAGGTACTTCAACGGGCTGAATTCTTTGTACTCCTGATTTCCTAACGATACCAGCGCAAAGGCCTGGGCCAAGCGCGGTTCCATTCTGCCTTCGTCCTTGAATAGGGTTTCCAATCGCTTGCTATCGGCGGGATTCTTTAGACGACCCAGTGCCTCAGCAGCAGCAGCGCGAACGCCGTCATCTTTATCTTCCAGGGACTTCTCAAAAATTGGGCGACTGTTATAACTAACCAGTTGCCCCAGCGCTCCAATGGCTGCTTTGCGGGCTTTACTGCTCATTGGCAGCGTGAGGGTCTTTTCCAGATCGGGAATCACCTCCCGATTTTTGAGCAATCCAGCAGCTTCCAAAGCGGCCAGTTGTATGCGTTCTTTTGGGTCACGGAAAAGTAGGACCAAACTGGTAGCTGGTCTGGGATCACGGATTTTTTCAATGGCGGTGACCGATTCAAACAACACGGCATCGTCTTTGGTGCGCAATGCGGCCGTCAGCGCGTCAATGGCATCGCGACCACGCAGAATACCAGCGGCGCGGGCAGCGGCTGCTTTCACGCTGGGCTCCTTCGCTTCCGAAATCTGCTTGGCAAGGGCGGCGATTACTTCCGGCCGAGGAATGATGAAACTGGGGATGAGCTGTTCTTCTGGTCCTGTGAATTTGCTGATTACCTTGCCGCCAGATCGTTTGAGCGTGGCCCCCATGCCAGTTTGGACATAGCCAGGCAGATAGAAATTCACCAGCCCATTGATGGCAAGAATCTGGATTTGAGGATCACCATCGGCGGTGGAGCGAATCAGCGGGTCAATGCTGTGTTGGGTTCCAATACTGACAATGGAGCGCACTGCATGCAGGCGGACAGTTGGGGAAGGATCGTAGATAAGCTCGGCCAGCCTGGGGATGGCTGTGGAACCTTGTTTGGCAAGATCTTTGGCCTCTCGTACGCCAACAACTGACTCGCCAGCAGTGCAAAGAACTGCTACAAAGAGGGATAAACAGGCACGAAACATGTCATTTAGACGTACAAAATGGTCCAAAAGACCGCTCAAATGACGTTATTTTAACGAATAAACTCTACTTGGACGCGATTGGGGATGATTCCAGCTTCATAACCCATATCAAGCAGCTTTTGAGCAGCAACAGGGACGTCTGGACCGCAATCGACAGTGTGATGGTTGACATACATCCCCACAAATTTGTCGGCCATGGCAGTTTCCAGGTCACGAGCATAATTCATGGCGTAGTTTAGCGCTTCTTCCCGATGGTCCAAAGAATACTGAATGCTTTCCTTCATCACCCGGCAAGCCTCTCTTTGCAGTTCTGGACTCAAATCACGTCGCAAAACATTGGCCCCCAGGGGAAGGGGTAAATCGTACTTCTTTTTCCACCACTTACCAAGGTCTAATACCAGATGCAGGCCACTTTTACCGTAGGTAAGTTGTCCTTCATGGATGATCAAACCGGCGTCTACACGGCCTTCTTGAACGGCATCAATAATTTTGTCGAAGTGAATTTCAACCACTTCAAAATCGGGCTGAAACAGCTTCAGACTGAGATAGGCAGTGGTCAGTTTTCCAGGAATCGCAATGCGTTTACCCTTCAGATCTTCCGGCGCAATTGGGTGTTGGGAAACCACCATGGGGCCGTATCCATCTCCCACACTGGAGCCACTGGCCATCAACATATATTTATCGGCCACGTAAGGATAGGCATGGTAGGAAATGGCCGTAAGCTCATATTCACCATTCATGGCGCGACGGTTCAGGGATTGGATATCTTCAAGAACATGCCGGAAAGTCAACAACTTAGAGCGGACTTTCTTGGTTGCCATACCATAAAACATGTAGGCGTCATCGGAATCTGGGCTGTGCGCGCAGACTATTTCCATGGGGTCCAAAACTGGCATAAATAAGGGATTAATCCCAACTATAGCAAACCAGACCGGCCATAGTAAATTGTTAATGCTCCGGTGGTCTTAAGCAGCCAGCGCTACTAATTCCGGGTGGATTGATTCCATCACCTGAACCAAATTCGTGTAGGATGCTTCGGCGGAAGAAAGATCATTCGCCCGACCCAACATTTCCAATGTGAGAGCTGCCTGGCATGCGGCTTCGGAACCAAAATTGGACACTGAGCCCTTTAAGCTGTGCGCGGCACGCTCCACTTGATTGGGATTGTTGGCATCCAGTGCGGCGCGGATTTCCCCCATTAACGTGGGGTATTCCTCCAGGAAAAGAACAGCAACTTCCTGAAGAAGCTCTTCGTCACCACCCAGACGCTCCAGCGCGATCGCCTTATCGAGTTTGGCCAATTGCCCTGAGAATTCCATTTTGGAAGTTTCCTCCTTTTCAGTCTACCTTGAATTGGGTAGTACTCTTTTCTAGTACCGAATGAACCAACGTTTACTACTAATGTTTAATCGGCGGGCATATAGTGAAACATTAGAAAACACCAGGAGTTGTTTTTGTCAGCAGAAAAAGACTGGGAAGAACGTAAGTTCGAGGTAATGAAACAGTGCCGGTATTTGCTGTATCAGCCTGATTTCATAAAGGAAAACACGCTTTTAGTGATGACGCTTCACGGCTACGGACAAAATCCGGAGGATATGCTCCGTCTGACCAGGATGGTGGTAGGCAAGGATAAAATCATTGCCGCGCTGGCAGGTCCCAACGAACAATTTCTTACACCAAATCTGGCAGCTTCTCCGGTTGGGTACAACTGGGGGACTCGGAACCATTGGACTGAAGCCATTGCCATGCATTCCTCAATGGTGGATTCCGTGCGACTCCAACTGATGGCCAGATTCGGAATTCCTGTGGGGCGAACTATTTTAATGGGATACTCCCAATCGGTCGGACTAAATTATAGATATGTGGGGACTTACCCCACTGCCTTTGGGGGAGTGATCGCCATTTGTGGGGGAGTGCCAAAGGATTGGGAAGAACCTGGTAAATACCAGCCGATTACCGCTCCCATCTTGCATATTGCTCGCGATCAGGATGAATTTTTCCCGGTGGCAGTGGCAAGTGGCTTTGAGCAGCGGTTGAAAGTACATGCCCAGGACGTTACGTTTCAGATGATGGAAGGACCGCACCGGTTTCCATCAAAAGCTGGTGCGCTAATTGAGCCTTGGATTGCGAGGTTATTTGGATGAGAAGGGGCCGTATTGGTGTGTTTAGCGGATCAAGTATCGGAAATCGCCGAGCCTATGCCCAAGCTGCGCAGCAAGTGGGACGCTGTATTGCAGGCATGGATTGGAGCTTGGTCTGTGGTGGTTCAAGAATTGGGTTAACAGGTTTGGTGGCCGATGCGGTGCTTGCCGGAGGCGGTGAAGTTTTTGGAGTAATTCCGCGTTCCCTGGTGAACCGTGAAGTGGCCCATCCTTGTTTGACCTCGCTGTTGGTGGTGGATTCCATTGAAGAACGCAAGCAGGTGATTGACCGTTGGAGCGATGCGTTTCTTGCTCTTCCGGGAAGCTTCGGCACTTGTGAAGAGTTGCTGGATGTCCTCACAAAAGCTCAATTGGGAATGCACACCAAACCCTGTGGCCTGTTAAACACTGCGGGGTTTTATGATCCGCTTATTCTGCAAATCAATCGAGCCATTTCCGACGGCTTTCTGAAACCGGCGTACCGCAATTTATTAGTGGTGGATAGCAATCCAGAGAGCCTATTGGAATCGTTAACGAATCAGAAGGTGCGAGTGACTGCCGCTGCGGCAAGGTAGTCAGGAGAGGAGTCAGGAGCAGATCCAGGGGGTGGTCCTGCTCCCTACCCTCCGCTGCTTGGGGGCAAGTAGCGGAGATCGTCTTATTGAATGTTCGGGTTCTACCCCTGCTTGTCTTGTTTGCAATTCGAATGCCAAAGGGAATGGCGTTCAACTAGTTCATTCTTTTAGGACTAAGGTGTCAGGTTGCCCTAAGGTGTGGGCCAAATTGTCCTAGACTTCAAACATTTTTAGCGTAGCTTCAAGCGACGTCAACGGGTCACCCACTGGCGAATACTCGTGGGCGATATAACCTTGATATCCAAGGTCGGCAATTGCTTTGGCAATGCCGCGATAATTCATTTCCTGCGTATCGTCCATTTCGTGTCGACCGGGATTTCCGGCTGTATGAAAATGTCCGATCCACTTAAAGTTGTCACGAATGGTACGGATCACATCGCCTTCCATAATCTGCATATGGTAAATGTCAAACAGCAGCTTCACTTTTGGAGAATTGACGCGTTTGCACACCTCAACACCCCACCAGGTGTGGTCGCAATTATAGTCAGGATGGTTCACCTTGCTGTTGAGCAGTTCCAGGTTGATGGTGATCCCCTTATCTTCGGCATAGCCTTTAATGCGATTAAAGAAGATGACTGAGTTGACGATTCCTTCTTCATCACTGCGTCCCTTGCGATTTCCGGCCAGTGCAATCACATTGGGACCACCGGCGGCAACGGCTGCGTCAATCGCCTCGCGCATGCGCTTCTCAATGCCGTCGTGCAGTGCTTTGTCATTCACTCCATCAGGAATCGTAGACCCACCAGGCACCATTGTGGGGATGAGTCCATATTGTTTGAGAAGAGGGAAATCCTGAGGACCGCGAAGGTCAAAGCCGACCACTCCCAACTTTGCAGCTTCGCGGCACTGCTCTTCAAAGTTGAACTTACCACGCCCAAAACAGCCTCCTGTGACGCACTGCTTCAATCTGCCTTTGCGGGGCGCCGATTGGGCTGCCGTAGTGGCAAGGGTAAGTCCAGTCAAGGCTGGGACAAATGTTCGTCTGGTCATAGGCGAGATAATATCATTGATTCATGGGATTCGCACTTTGGCTGGAAACTGATACGGCTTGGGCACAAGGGACTCACGAATATAGACCGATGGGAGCGGCAGTCATCGCAAAATCGGACCTGTTCCGCCCGCGTGATTTCTCTCCCTGGAGAAGTTCGCCGTCGCGCAGGGCACAGAGTTTTATTGGGCTATTTGGATCTCTTGAGGATCTGAATCAGTACTTGCGACATGGTGGTAGGCGGGACAAACGGACACGCTCGCTGTTGGAGTAGTGTATTTGGTGGGAAAACTTCGCTTGCAAGCGAGCTGGCAGGCGGAATCGCCCGCCCCACAAACGCAACTCCGGTTGTTAGAGAAGTTTCATTCCAATTTCCAAAAAACTATATGACATTGGGCGGAATCGCCCGTCGCGTTCAGCCTGCCAACCTGCGGCCTTTTTTCACATCTTCGAGTGCTTGGAAAACTTCTGAAATTGAATGTGGGGCAGGCAGTTTTGCCTGCCAAGCCCGCATGCGGGCTTTTTTCGCACTTACTGTGCTGGTGAACCTATATTAGGGCAAAAGAACTTTCGCTAAGCCGACATTCCCTGCTGCATCGAACACACGTACCACCACTAAATGCTCCCCTTGAACCACACCTTCTAAACGCACTTCAATCCGCTCTGTCAACGAATCGAGGATGCCATCCACAGCATCCAGCGGAGTCCACGGTCCGGCATCTACAGAATACTCTGCGCGACGAATTGGACTGGTGGCATCCACTGCACTCACTGGGATCGTAACCAATTGTCCCGACTTTACTGGAGCTCCGATTGTTACTAGTGGTGGTGTGTTGTCGATCAGGAACGGTGTGCTGATCAACTCTGACTGCCGGGCAGATACGCCGGCATTCATCAACCGATCACTGGCCACGACGCGGAATAAGTAGCGACCATCGGCAAGTGCATCGGCGTCAATGATAAAGCTATTGTCGGGAAGGTTTGCCTTCAACAATTTCCACTCGCGCTCTCCTTCACCACGGAAGTAAGCGGCATACACTAACTTGTCCCCATCGGGATCATCGGCCTGCCAGGAGAGTTGCAAGTTTTGTGCTCCTCCTCGAGTTATCACTTGCGACGGAGTCCCGGAACTGGTTGCTTGTTGCGGGTCGGCTGTATCGGTGACGGTGACGCTGAACGATGGAGTTTGCTGTGGTGCAGTCGCTGTTTTTGTAGAACCGGTTGGCGTGTATAACAACAGGCTGATGGACCGAACAACGGGGGCCATGTTTTGCGGCAAATACGAAGCGCTAACACTTTCCAGGATGGGGGAAGCGCTGTCGGCGCCGGTCATGTCCAGGCGCCATTGCATGTAGCGGGAATTGGGACTCTTGTTCTGATTGCCGGCAACCTCGCTCCAATCACTCCAAGTGCGATCTGGACGGGCTGAGTTCCCAGAACGTGTTTGAAACTTCAACTTGCAATTGGGGCACAATTCGGCACGCCATTCAAAGCGACCCCAGCGCGCTACAGAATTAGAATCATGCACGGGCGCCTCAAAACTTCCGCCACTCTGAAAGCCACCGCCAATGCGAATCAGCTTGCCTTGATCGCTGGTGGCGGCCAGCACGTCGGCCCCATCCAGTATCATTCGGGTCACAGCGGATTCGCCTGTTTCGGCAAGCAGCGTCACTTTGCGATCTGCCGACAGCCGATAAATTCGGCCTCGCACGTCGGTTCCAAAAAGAAGGGAATCGCCTACTTTTACCAGCCCGTAAACATTTTCGTCCTTCGAACTCCACAGCGTTTCCACCGTGTTGTCAGGATGAATCCGATACAGCGCCGACTTCTCAACCCCGGTCATTTCTACGGAACTGGTCACCAGCGATTGCACTGGCTGATTGGCCGCAGGGACCTTTGCGCCTGCATCGGTTTTGGGCAAGTCCACTGCGGGAACAGAAGCGGCGGCACCTTCCGCAACGGTGATGGATATGCCAGGCACGGCGACGGGATTCACCGATGCTGGCGTACCCGTCTGGGCGCCACGTCCAGCCAAAGAACCTCCCAGTGCGGCCACGTATATGGAATCATCCGCCGCCGGAATGATGGCGCGGATTTCGGGAAGGTTCGCATCGTAGAGTACGAAGGCTTTGTCCTTGGCTTCTATCCGATATAAGATTCCATTTGGCTCCGTTCCAGCCAGCAGACGACCCTGCCTGTCTATGGCCATTGCTGTAATGTGGGCTTGTCCGGTGGCGTAATAAATTTCCCCTTGTTGCGGACCGGTAATGCGATGGATGTTGCCTTGTCCCGTTCCGGCAAACAGCACGCCTGCGCTATTTACGACCAGTGACCAGACAAATTTCCCCTTGGTATCGTAATATTCCGACGCCTTGCCATTCTCAATCCGGTGGATTTTGCCATCAGGAGAAGTGCCTGCGTAGACAATGCCGCTGTCATCTACAGCCAACGCGAAAATCTCTGGTTGAGAGGAACTCCAAACCAACGTCTTTTCGCCACGTGTGCTGATTTTGTAAAGCTTTCCACGATGCCCTGTGGCAACATAGGTTGCCCCATCGTGAGCCTTGGCCATGGCCCAAACGGCTTGTTCGCCGCTATCGAAAATTGTGTCCAGCCGAGGCCCTAACATGAGCTTGCCATCGCGACTGAGGGCCATGTTCTTGAATTCGCCCTTGATGAAATCCTGATAGCTATTCATTTCCCAAGCAGAACTGGATGCCGAAATTCCGGGCACGGCGATGAGCACCGCCAAAGCGGCTAGTCGAAAAATATTCATGGTTTGATCTCGATCTGCACCGTGCGGGAAACCGCCCCCAGCACCTCTCCCAAAGGAATTTCAATCTCAGCCAGTTTCGATGGGCGGCCGGGCTGCACGGTTCCTTGTGAGGATTGCGTTTTGTTGAACAGCAGTGCTACTGAGGAAGGCACTGCTGGCATGGCTTCACCTGAAACATCGTAGGACATTTCCGCACGCCAAATACGGACCCAAGCGGAACTGTTGGTTCTTTGCGCTGACAGGAATTTTCTAGCCTGCTCCTGGTTGCGTGGTGCTGTTCCAAAGTTCAGTCGATTTTCAAAACCATTGGCGGTGGCCCCATCGGAAAGCGACGCGAACAGGTTGCCTGCACTGGCCCCATCGGGAATCGGAAACTGAAGCAGACGTCGCAACTCAGTTCCATCTTCTTTGCGGAAGACAGCATCGAATTGGGCGGTCTCACCGGGTCGGTACGAATTGCGGCGCGAATAGAAACGATCTAACTGCCAGGTTTCGCGAGTTTCGCGGGCTTCAATATTGAACTCCATAGATTCTGGATTCCAGCCGGGAAGGCGGCTCTGAAAAATGAAGTTAACTGGGAGCACGGCGGCAATGGCAGCTTGGACGGGAGCGCCAAAATCGGCGGCGTATTGATTTTCTACCAGGATGGGATCACCACTGGACATGACGATTTTTCCAGTGATTCTTACTGTTGCAGCACCCAGTGTTCGCTCTGTTCCTTCAATGGCAGAGAACACGGCCATCTGTAGCAGCAGCGGAGAGAGGAACCGATCTCGAACGAGTTGCATCTTGTAAGTGTGAGCGCTGCCGGGTCGCGATAGATTTTTCACGTTCACGGTGACTGGCAACAGGTTTGCCTTGCGCCCAATCTCCCCGGATACGGCGGCATTGCGATCGGACATGATGGAACCGATCCATTGTTTGGCTGAGGATATTTTGAACGAAGTGGAAAGATTCGCCAGCAAGGTGATCACTTCAGATCTGGCGAAGGGCATTTCAGCTTCGCCGAGTCCCATGAAGCGATGGCCGAAGGCGTAGATCTTTTTGCCATCAATGTGGGTGAGTGTGCCATCGGCGCCGACGCTCATATCGCCAGATACCAGTTGGACGCTGATCATTTCGCCGGGTTCCAGAGGCTTGGTCTTGGAGGTGGCGACATCGGTAGGTTTACCGCCGGCGATGCCTTGCCGAGGTTCGAGGCCCAGTTCACGAAGCATAGGCGAGAAGTGTTCAATGGTTGCGCGAGTGAATCCGGTAAAGGAAACAGGGGTGGCAATGTCTACTAATTTTGTGTCGCCCAAAATGGTTGCTCTTACCGGTTCAAGCCGATCCGGGGACGGAGTGCCGTCAGCGGCCAACATTTCTTCAATGGGACGGATACCTGCAATGGCATCTTTGGCAAAGGGAAAGGCCATGGCTACGGCACCTAATAATTTACCGTTCAGGTAAACCGGACTGCCACTCATACCTTGCATCACGCCGGTTTTTTCAAGAGGTCCACCGGAAAGTTTGCCTAGAATGAGGTTCTGTTTGGGACCCAAATTTTCCAGGATGCCTAAGATCTCCACTTGAAATTCTTCCACTTTACCGCCAGCGAAGACGGTCTTGCCGATAGCGTGCTGGCCAGGGTGCACATCCTTCAAGGGTAGGATTTGGATGCTTTGTGCGATAAGGGACAAAGTCCAGGGGAGGAATAGAATTAGCTGACCGAAACGCATCTTATGATTTTAGACGCCGCTGGATGGGATTGACCACAAACATTCTACTTTAAACTTTTGACGGGGGTGGAGTTGAAGCGGACGGAACCAGGGCGTAGCACGATGAAAGCTTCTGCAAATCGGGGATTGTAATCGCTGCATGAATATCTTCTGACACCAAGCGGATACACGTCCAGCAGTTCTTCGATTTTCGCTTCTTCAACGAGTTTGCGCAGAATTAGTTCGACCAGAATTGGGTTCCGCGAATGAGGGGCTTTCCTTACATTACGTCGGATTTAGCTCAGTGCGTTTGGTCATAATTCAATCAACGCCATCCGGTACCGTCTGACAAGGGTGCTCAGATCTGCAAGGGGCTGATTCTGTTAGGTTCCACGTCTGTTCCGGAACTTAACCTTAATAAATAATGGGGGGACGCGGAGAAAATCACACGCTGGTCTTATTATGGTCGTTCCCAGAACACCAAAGGCGGGCTTTGAATTGGGCCAGAGGGGGATTGTGTGGAATGCGTAAGTCTTCCCGAATTTCCCATTCCAAGCGTGATAACAGAACATCGTGCCTATCCGCATTGCGGTTTTGGTTGGACACGCTAATCTCATCCTGAAAATCGTGCAAGGCATCCAAAACGGTATTGGAAGCAATCAGGTGAAGCGTATTGCAGGCAGCGGCGAAACGGCGGTCTCCCTCGGGCGTTGAATCCGTTCCGACGATTCCGCTGAAAGAAAGAACCAATTCCTTATAAAGCTCAAACTTATAGCGTTGCCAGTCAGCTTGTCGTTCTTTGCTCTTTGTCAGGTAGAAACTGATTGCTGGAGCAGCAATAGTTGCCGCAGCGGAAATGATTGCAACGATGGCTAGTGTTTCCATTTACTTGTTACGGCCATTGTTGCGCACAATGCAGGATGCGGATAATTTCAATCGCTTCTTTTTCTATGCGGTAAATAACAACGAATGGAAGACCGGACATTACGATTTCCAATGTATCCCGCTTGCGACCTGCTCGCCCTCCGGCGTGGCATTTGTTGCAGAGAGTCGGTGGCGTTATAGATTGCCACTGCTGCACGCTGCGTTTGCAGAGATCCAAATCGCTCTTCGGTGTAATCGCAGATATGCGATAGGTCATCTGCCGCGGGCTTCGTCCAACGCACGAGCATTACGCAGGAAACCGGCTTTCGATCATTCTGTGGATATCGTCGTGTTCCACAAACTCGCCACGATCCGCAGCAGCCAGACCTTTGCCGATTTCCTGCAAAAACCACTCATCGTAACCAAAGAGCCGGTTCGCAGCTTCCTTCACAAGAGCTTCCGGAGCGCAACCTTGCGCCGCCGCCATGCTTGAAAGCTTGTCTTGTTGGTCAGGGGTAAATTGAACTTCCATGCGCTAATGCTCCTTCTTTCACAATACAGGAATATTGGGACATCTGACTTTCTTCCGTTTCTTGAGGCAAGTTGCCTAGCGTAGTGAAGCGCCAGTAGAGGAGGCGGACTGCGTAATCGCAGCATGAATGTCGTCTGACACCAAGCGTGGATACGCGTCGAGAAGGTCTTCGATTTTCGCTCCCTCAGCGAGCTTGCGCAGAATGAGTTCGACCAGAATTCGGGTTCCGCGAATGACGGGCTTTCCTTGCATTACTTCTGGATTGAGCTCAATGCGTTTAGTCATATCATCTGGCAAGCCTGCTCGATCTGTTCCGCCAGCAGACGAGCCTGTAAATTGCCCTCAACTCGCAGGCTCTGCGTAATCGCCAGCGCATCGGCAGGCGTTGGATTCGGCACAGGTTTGCTGCTCCACAATGCGGAGTGTCCGAACCTTTCAAACGCTTGACGGTAGAGGCAGGCGAAATTGCTCGGCACTGTCGGTTCATCGTTGATAGTTGCCTGGGGAATCGACTTGTCCATAGGGCTAGTATGAACCAGCCTAAGGCAACGTTCAAGGGATCGATTTATGTGGTTAAGTGCGTTCTCAGCGAGTGGGTCTTATAACGCGAATCAGTTTTCCATCTGTTTCGGACACTTTCAAAACTGCTGTATGGATGCGCAATGCCAATCGTTCGAAATCGTGGTCAAAGGTGCAAATCACGATCCCAGCATGACTGATCGCCTTCCCATTGTGGAGCATCAAGAAATGGCGTCTGTTTTGGGTGAGTAGAATGCGAGCTTTGGCAGCCGCGAAGATTAGAACTTCTTCGTCGGGCACGGCGCGGTTGGCGTTTCCGGCATCGAATGAGGTCAAGACATCGTGCCCTAGCCGCCGAAGTTGCTCAACGGCCTGTCTCGGAAAATTCTCATTGGAATAGAATCTGGCCATCAGGCGGACTCATTGTCCTGAATCTGGGCCTCAATGTCGGCTGAGTGGCTGCGGGCATATGCCCTTGAGTTGACCAAGTCTTCGGCGCGAAGGGAAGGGTATGCTTCCAATAATTCCTGCTCGGTGGCGCCAAGCCGCCGCGCTTGTTCAAGAAGCCAGACAGGAATGCGAGTCCGGACGATGCAAGGTTCACCGCCACAGACATCGGGCTGGGAGTCGATCCCTGGGAAATCATCGCCAAGGTCCTGGACCACCCACTTGAGAAGTTGCGCCTTCTCACCACGTGAAAGCGTGGGTAGGAGTTCCTCGAAATCGTGGAGTGTTGCCATATGGTCTTTTACTATTGTCCTTGATTCAGTCCAAGCTGTTGTTGTGCAGTGAAAAGGAACGCCATTTGTTTCGTCATCGGACACTCCATTCGGCGTGCCTTTTGTGGCGTGAAATCATAAGAGCCTGTGATTCCGGTTCTATTCGAAACTCGAAGATCCACGCTGGATTTGGACCTAGAAAGTCGAATGGGGGAAGTAGTTGAAATTGCCTGGACTGTCGAATGGCTTTCTCCAAAGTCCGACTAACGGCACAGGACGTGGGCATATGAAAGAATGAAGACATGAAGCGTCCATTTACCGCGAGCGTATGGAGAGAAGGCGACTGCCACATCGCTCAGTGCCTCGAAATCGATGTTGCTAGTCAGGGCGAGACCGAAGAGGAGGCCTTGTCTGGACTCAAGGAAGCGTTGGAACTCCACTTCGAGCCGCCGCAGGCAACCCGTCCTCCTTTGCTACGGACTATCGAGATGGAGGTTGGCGCGGCTTAGTCCGCAGCCGTACCGCGAGGTCAAGCGTCGTCTTGAATCTTTGGGCTTTGTTGAGACGAGCCAAGACGAGTCAAAAGGGTAGTCATGTCAAGTTCGTTCGGCGCACTGCGTCCTTGGTCGACACCGCCATAGTGCCGAAAAAGGCAGAAATAGCTGTGGGTACCCTGCGCAGTATTCTCAGTCAGGCGCACGTCGATCTGGAACGTTGGGAGACGCTCTGATTGTCAATTATTGGCGTTGCCGGATCGAGGCTTGCGGCCCAGTTGGATTCCGGTGCGTGCCAGAGGTGTCTGACCCCGGATTTGACCCAGAGGTGTCTGACCCCTTACTATTGACCCCTTACTATCAGGCTGTGCGTAATGGCCAGCGCATCGGCGGTTGTTAGATTGG
>JANMWO010000239.1:0-3892 GCA_031394025.1 Acidobacteriota bacterium | reverse complement strand
ACTTGGCAGGTAAAAAAGGGCTTCCCTATCAGACTTACATCAAGCAATTACTACACGACGCACTGATTCGGGAGCACACGGGCATTTAGGTCAGGCGGCGGACGTGAAGTTGCTGGACGGCTTAAGCAACTTCCAGCCGTTTCAGCTTTATGTGATCGCGGCGGACTTGTGCGTGCGACGTCCCGAAGCCAGCTCTTTATGCAATGCACTCGCTGCCACCGCATAGTGTCCCAGCCAGCCTTGCACTCCCTATGCTAGATTCTCAATACCTTTGCGTCCGATCACATTCAACAATTTGAGCGATGGGCCGCTCGGCCGCTTCTCGCCGATCTGTCGCTTTCTCTCAATGGTGAGCGCCTGCCTCTGCAACTGATCTCGGTAGCTTTTCCCAAGATGAAGCAGATGAAGGAGGGCCTCGCCGATATTCAGATCGACTTCGCAGCAGACGTTCCCGGCAGCGGGCGTGAGCGAAAACTTGTCTTTGAAAACCGTCATCAAAGCCCGATTGCGACGTACTTGGTGAATAGCCTGATGCCGCGCGATCCGGATATTCGAATTACAAGCCAGCAGCGGAACTATGAACAGTCAGGTTATCAATTGGATTACGTGCAGGCCGGTGTCGGAACTGGCCTGTTGTCCCTTGAATGGTGGTCAGGCAGTCGTGCATTGGCAGGCTCGTTGGGAGTTCTCTTACTCGCCAGGCTGATCTTCTTGTGGGCGACAACACCGCACGTCTCAAGCGCACGTCACTTAGGGTAACTCGTGTGGGCTATTTTTGCCCCCGACGAGTTTAAGCTTGATAACTTCTTCCAGTAATCTCCGTGGGGCGATTTTCTTGAACCACTTCGGTACAGTTCGTTTGAGTCTGCCCTGTGGACGAGATTTCTTGCTTTACCATTTCGAAAGACGTGCCGTTTATGCGATAGCTAGCATCAGGGAACATTGCGAGTACCTCAAGGCTGCCTCCTAGTGCTTCAATGAAGCGGCGAAGGGTGCTGAATTGAATGTCATTGCGACGCTCAATACCCGAGATGGTAGATTGCCTGACGCCCAATCGTTCTGCCAACCCCTGCTGAGTCAGCCCC
This sequence comes from Acidobacteriota bacterium, assembly GCA_031394025.1. GTDB lineage: Bacteria > Acidobacteriota > Terriglobia > Bryobacterales > Bryobacteraceae > JANXSF01. The sequence continues at coordinate 2,807 of JANMWO010000239.1, read as the reverse complement.
CTCTCTTCGCGAAGTCGTGTAAGGAGAATCGGCATGGGGGGCGCAGGCAACTCGTTAGTTGTAAGAAATTGGTCAACCCGTTTTTGTGCTAAATCAACCGTTGCCAGCTTTTCATCAGCTCCTTCTCCAAAACCGTCGCTCGTCGCCAGTGAGATGCCAAAACCACTATCAGCGCCCCACTCGATGATTAAATGTTTGCCGGTTAGAATTACATCTAAAGACCAAATTCCATCCTGGCGGAGTGGCTGATCAAGCGTCAAGATTGCCTTTGGATAGCCATTCTCAATGTACGTTCGTAAATTTGTAATTGGGTTCATTCTATTGTCCATTTAGAAGATCCTCACCTTATCGGAATCCGAAGGTCGCTCATAATTATCGTGAGGAGGATACATCCGACCGTCGGTCAGCATTCCGGCTGCCTCGTGAGGATTCTGCACTATGCCACTCAGTCTGTCTTCGACATCGATCATGATCTCGGCTAACGTACGGCGAGCTTCTGTAAGGTTTCGAAATGGAGCAGCTTCCTGGAGAAGTTTGAAAACTTCATCAATTCGGTCGCGCTTAGAAACCTGCAAAAGGTTTACCTTACACTCCTCGGGCGATATATAGCTTATAACGCATAATTGCCTAGCTCTGTTATATAGCTTTTGAGTGATAAAGTCAAGATCTAGTTCTGCTGGATTTTGATCACATAGCAATTTTCGTTGATTCTAAATAGCTTACCGGAACCACCCCTAGCCAAGCCTGATATCCTAGTGCTTGCTATGACAACAGCCACTCGAAAAGGCACAAGCATACCCGTTGAAAAGAAGCTAACCGAGTCTGGAATCTTCATCCGACCTGCCAAACCCGTTTTCGCTACAATAGCCTTTTGTACAAAGCCCTTCGCATAACCGTCATCATTCCTTGTCTCAACGAGGAACAAGGCATTGAAAAGGTGCTGCGGCGTATGCCGGAGTTTGTCGATCAGGTGATTGTCGTCGATAACAACTCCACCGACCGCACTGCCGATGTGGCGGAATCGTTGGGGGCTCAGGTGATTCGTGAACAGGTGCGCGGTTATGGGCGTGCCTACAAAAAAGGCTTCGGTCAGGCTACTGGCGATGTGATTGTCACCCTGGATGGCGATCACAGTTATCCGCCCGATGCTATTTCCTACCTTCTCGAAGCGTTCCTCCACTTGGAAGTGGACTTCCTCAATGCTTCCCGATTCCCCGTGCGCGACCGCCAAGCCATGAGCTTCAAGCACAAGTTCGGCAACTTTGTGCTTTCCTTGGCCATGAGTCTGCTGTTCTTCCGATGGGTGCGCGATTCGCAATCGGGCATGTGGGTATTTCGCCGCTCTATTCTGGAAGGCATGCGGCTGGATAGCGATGGCATGGCATTTTCCGAAGAGATCAAAATAGAGGCGCTAAAGAATTCGGCAGTGCGTTTTGCGGAAATCTCCATTCAATATTCGTCGCGGCTGGGTGAAATCAAACTAAACCCCTGGCGTGATGGCATCCACAACCTGCTCTTCCTGCTGAGGAAACGCTTTCAATGAACGAAGTGACCGCTGTCATTCCGGTGCATGGCCGCTGGGAGCTGACGGCGCAGTTGCTGGATGACCTGCGGGCCCAATCGGTGCCGCTTAAGGAAATCATAGTAGTGGATAACGGCTCCCTGGACCAAACGGCAGCGTTGGCCACTGGGGCAGGGGTGCGGGTCATTGCCATGGGCGAAAATGCTGGCTTCGCCCGGGCGGTGAATCGTGGAATTCAGGCTGTTGACACGGAGTTTGTGCTGATCGTCAATAACGACGTCCGCCTGCCTGCGGATTGGTTGGAAAAACTGCTGTATGTGATGCAACTGGGTACTTGGTTTGCCGCTGGAAAGCTGATGAGTGGGACCAGTGTCGGGGAAATTGACGGCACTTTTGACCTGATCTCTCGCGGGGGTTGCGCTTGGCGCGGTCGGCATGGGGAAGCCGATGACAAGCCGCGCAATATCACCGAGCAAATGGACTTCCCGTCATTCACGGCTGGCCTGTTTCGTCGTACGCTGTTTGATCGTGTAGGGCCGTTGGAAGCGGAGTTTGGCAGTTATTTGGAAGACGTGGAATTCGGTTTGCGCTGCGTGGAAGCAGGGCTGTGGGGGATGTATGTTCCAACAGCGGTGGGCATTCATTTAGGATCGGCGACGCGTGGTGCCTGGCATCCGGAAACTGCGCGGCAATTAGCCAGGAATCAACTTTGGATTGTAGCGCGCCACTTTCCGCGAATGACTTGGGCGGTGCTTATTTCGCAAGTGCTGTTTGTGGGACTGGCCTTTTTCCATGGTGCAGGGTGGGCCGCATTGCGCGGGAAACTGGAGGGGCTGGCTGGTTTTCGTCGTATGCGTCGTAAAGCACCGCACATTCGCCCCGACTTTCTATTACGACAAGAACGGGAGATTGCCGAACTACAAGGCAAACCACCGCGAGATATGTTCTGGCGGCTCTACTTCAAACTGACATGAATCGCACCGCTGCCATTGTGATCACCTACAATTCGGGCGACGTGGTGGGACGATGCATTCGATCCTGCCTGGCTCAGAATATTCAGGTGGTGGTGGTAGATAACGCATCGACCGACGATTCGGTAGATCAGGCTAAGGCTGCTGGTGCTGCTTTGGTGATCGCCAATCTGGAGAATTTTGGGTTTGGGCACGCGGCAAATCAGGGATATCGTGCGGTGGGGGATGTAAATTGTATACTTTTGCTCAACCCTGATGTCGAAATTGCCTCATCGATAGACCCACTTATAGTTGCCTGCGTGGAACATGGGGCA
>JANMWO010000183.1:0-3008 GCA_031394025.1 Acidobacteriota bacterium | reverse complement strand
GCGGTTCGAGAACAGCGCGGGCGAGTCGCTGACGCTGCAGGAGCGCATTGAGGCTACCGACCAGGGGAGTTTTGAGGACTATGTGGCGCGGTATTACGCGTGAGAAGCCGTGACTTCTGAGCGGATAACTCACGCCATCGCTAGTTCCACTTTGCGGCCGGCCCGGGCCGCAAGCGTGATCAGCATATCCAGGCTGAATTTTTCCCACTTGCCGCGAACCAGATCGCTGACCCGCGACTGGGCTATGCCAAAGCGTGACGCCGCTTCCGCTTGAGTCCAGCCTTCGGTTTCAACGAGCAGCCGCAGGCGCGCCATAAGGTCCGCACGCAGCGCCAACACTGCCGCCTCGCCAGAGGCGAATCCCAGATCCACAAACACGTTGCCACTGGAAACTGTGACCACCGCATCGGGATCAACCGGCTTGGCTCGGGAGGGAGAAGCTGTTTTCTTGCGCATGGTCATACTCCAATCAACTTGAACCGTTTTACGGCGAGATCGATATCCGGCTTGGACGTCTTCGGCGTAGTCTTTTGAAAACAATGCAGCACATATACGGCGTCGGCATGTTTGGCTACGTAGATCACCCGCCATTGGCCGCTCAACCTCACCCTGATTTCATAAGCACCAACACCCACGGATGGCATGGGTTTGAAGTCACTGGGCATGGCCCCAACCTGCACCTGCCATAACTCAAACCCTGCAGCCCGCTTGGCATCTTCCGGAAAACTTGCCAGATCGTCCAAGCTGCTTCCCACGAATTTGAGTGGTTTCATTGACAATGATTATAAAAGTAGTTTGATATTTTGGCGCACGACTTTTTGCCTCTTACTTGAGGTGCTTAGGAACGCCTGGCATACTCATATCCTCGCTTGAGAAGGACCCTATGGTCACAGAAGCTGCCTCACGTGTGAACTGGACCCGTCCGCAAACACTAGCGGCACTCCATGTTTACTTCCAACTGCCATTTGGCCAGCTACATCGCGGGCAGCCCAAAATCAAGCAGCTCGCCGGGTGGATCGGTAGATCGGCCAATTCCGTAGCACTCAAATTGGTGAACTTTGCCAGTCTTGATCCACAAGTGATCGCGAGTGGGCGCCGAGGTATGGGGAACGCTTCATCTCTGGACAAGATCATTTGGTTGGAATTGCAAACAAACTGGGATCGAGTGGCATTGGAGGCGGCCGCTGAGTACGAAACTCTGGCCAAGGGACATGGTGTCGTGCCCGACAAAGACATCGTTGAAGACTTACCCGACTTTTCGGAGGGCAAGACGCGCATCGCAAGTGTCCAAATTCGTATCAATCAAGCGCGGTTTCGAAAGGCCGTCTTGGCTAGCTACAACGCCACTTGTTGCATAAGCGGACTACGACATGAAAAACTGGTAATCGCCAGCCACATCGTGCCTTGGAGCCAAGATACCAAGAATCGGCTCAACCCCCAAAACGGTCTGTGCCTCTCCGCCTTGCACGACAAGGCGTACGACCAAGGTCTGCTAACGGTTCTGCCCGATTTCACAATTTCCGTATCCAAGACGCTCGATGCCTACAGTGAAGACAACTTTATGGCTGACGCACTGTTGCGTTTCAATGGCAAAGCCATCAGGCTGCCGGAGCGTTTTCGACCTTCGCAGGAGTTTTTGGCCACGCACGCGAGAAGATTCGGATTCATTGTTTAGTGGCCTCGCCAAAATGGCAGGGCCTAAACGGAATCCTTCTATGCCTCCGCCTCCGGCCATAACCCCGGAAAATAAAAACGCAACGCATGCTGCGGCACGCCAAAACGCAGTTTGCCGTAAGGGCTGTCGCTGATCAAAAGGCCGCGTTTGAGCAGTGCCGTTACCTGAGCGGTGGCCAGCCGTTCACCCAGGCCCAGCATGGCCTTGAAGTCTGCGCGCTCCACTTCGCCTTGGGCGGCAAACAGGTAATGCAGGGCACGCAGCGCTTCGGTACGCACACCTCGGCGCACCACTTTTTCTTCAAAACTCAGGCAGGCCGCAATACGCTCCTTCATGTTTCCGAGGTTCAGCAAGCCGGTCATGAAACTTACCTGGTCCAGGCACAGGTCCAGCACATAAGCCATCCATTCGCAAAGCGCCTTTTCCGACAAGTTGCCACGCCCATCCAGATCACCCGCTCGGGCTTCGTCCGCAGCGGCCAGCCGGGCATAGTAGGCATCTTGCGAGCGGGCAAAACCACGCAGGGGCGACCACAAGCCATTGGTCAGCCCCATATGGCCCAGCGCAAGATGGGTATGCAGGCGCGCCACCCGGCCATTACCATCGCGAAAAGGGTGTATCCACGCCAGGCGCTGGTGCGAAGCGGCCACGGCCAGCACCCGCATTTCGCCACGCCGCACCTGTGCATAAAAGCTTCCCCAGCGCTCCAGGAAAGCAGGCAAGGCCGCAAACGACGGGGCCACATGGCGGCCAACGCTTACATCGCGGTCACGCAATACACCCGGTTGCAGCGGCCCGCCTTCGGGCAGCGCGCGGTCTGTATCGTCCAGACGCGCGAACAGATCCTGGTGGATGTCGCGCACCATCTGCCCGGACCAGACCGCAGACGCGCCCCAGTTTGTCCAGTGCCGTTCCATCGCCTGTTCGGTGGCCATATGGGCCAGGGCCAGGCGCTGCCGTCGTGCCATGTCGGCGTCGGCGGAATAGTCGTTGCGCAAGGCCTGTTCGATCTCGGCCGGCAGCGTGTGCTGGCCTTCGATTCGGTTGCTGTAGTAGGAGTTCATGGCCCGCAACAGGCCACGCAAACCGTCCAGCGCGCCGGGCTGGTATTTGCCCGCAAGCTGGTCGGCGCTGCGTACCAGGTCGTGCGCCTGCTCCAGCAGACCGCCCAGGCGATGTTCGCCCGGCAGCAGCGGCTCCATCTGTGCCGGATCATAAAATGGCGGAAATTTTTGCGACTTGATAGACATACGTAAATATATGTTCTACAAAGATTTTTTTCAATATCCGCGAGATATTTTGCGAGATATTTTGCGAGAAATGATGCAGCTTG
>JANMWO010000151.1:0-10401 GCA_031394025.1 Acidobacteriota bacterium | reverse complement strand
GGCAGTTTCGCCGAGCCCGGCGGCTGTCACAAAGTGTGCATTTTTCCATGTAGGTGTATTAGCTCATCGTATCATCGAAGTATGGCGCGTCTTGATTTGTACCTGAAGGTCGACATCGATTTGAGTGAAGGAGAGAAGCCGCAGAAGCTGGCCTCGGAAATTTGTCGCATGATTCGCAAAGTTTACGGCGTCCGCGATGCTGAGGTGACCAACCTCGTCACCTCTGAGGAGTAGGTAGCTGTCCTCAACCATGACCAAGTTCGCCGTCAAGTCTTTCTTCGGTCGCAAGGGAAATTTGAAAGCATGGCACCCTAACCATGAATTCCGCCAAGGCCAGTTGGATATGGCGGAAGCGGTGGAAGCTGCCATCAAAGAAAAGCGGCACCTGCTTGTGGAAGCAGGCACTGGCACTGGGAAAACGCTGGCTTATCTGATTCCGGCCATCCTTTCCGGCAAGCGCATTGTCATCTCTACAGGTACCAAAAATCTGCAAGAGCAGTTGTACCTGAAAGACGTCCCGTTCCTGGATAAAAACATGCCCGGTCTGTTGAAAGTGAGTTACATGAAAGGGCGAGCCAACTATGTTTGCCGCCAAAAAGTGTACGATGCGGCTACCGAGCCCATTCTTTCCGGCCTGGAAGAAGTCAACGATTTCCACATCATTGAAGAGTGGGAGAAAACCACCATCACCGGTGACCGTTCTGAAATTGCCGCGCTGCCGGAAAATTCCACCGCCTGGGCCAAGTTGGACGCCCGTCGTGAACTGTGCACTGGCTCCAAGTGCCAGCAGTACGAACGTTGCTTTATCACCGAAATGCAGCGCCGAGCTCATGAAAGCGACATCATCATTGTCAATCATCACCTGTTCTTTGCCGACCTCGCAGTGAAGGACACCGACCACGGCGGCATCATCCCCAATTACGACGCCGTCATCTTCGATGAAGCCCATGAAATGGAGGACGTCGCCGGGCAATACTTCGGGCTGTCCATTTCCAACTACCAGATCCTGGAGCTGAAGCGAGACATACTGGCCATTGCCCGGCGGAAAAACTTTGGGACGCAGGAACTGGATCGGACGCTCATCATGCTGGAGGAACGGGCCGGTAAGTTCTTCGAGATTTTCCCGGCGTCAGAAGGTCGCGTAGGGTTTTCAGGTCATGCGGAAATCCTCACCGAACATGCTGGCGAATATTTTGATTTTCAAACGGTGCTGGAACTTTTGGGAACGCTGCTGCAATTCATCAAAAGTGCACCCGAAGAACTGATCCCGTTGGTGAACCGACTGCGCGATCTGGTGGGCAATCTGCGGCTGTGGGTGGAGAATCCCGATAAAAGCCAGGTTTATTACATTGAACGGCGGGGTCGCGGTTGCTTTCTGCATGCTACCCCGATTGATGTTTCTCCCCTGTTAGCGGAAAAACTTTTCAGCAATGTTTCAACGGTGATCATGACGTCGGCAACGCTTGCTGTATCCGGTGATTTCGCGTTCGCTCAAAAACGGCTGGGAGTCCCCAGTGCGCGGCCTTTGATTGTGGAAAGCCAGTTCGATTACCCCAAGCAGGCACTTCTCTACGTTCCCCAGCATCTGCCCGATCCGCGCAGCCATGCGTTCACCGCCGCCGCTGCCGAAGAGATTGCCGAAATACTGCGTCACAGTCGCGGTCGGGCGTTTGTGTTGTGTACTAGCAATCAGGCCATGCGCACATTTCACGATAAGGTGGGGCTGGTCAGCAAGTGGCCGATGCTGTTGCAAGGGACTGCGCCGCGCAGTGTGCTGCTGGACGAATTCCGTAAAACCCCGAATTGTGTGTTATTCGCCACTTCGGCATTCTGGCAAGGGGTGGACGTGCAAGGTGAGCAGTTAAGCTGCGTAATCATCGACAAGCTGCCCTTTGCGGTTCCCAATGACCCGGTTGTGGGAGCTCGCATTGATGCCTTGCGGGCTGCTGGCGGGAACCCGTTCAACGATTATCAGGTGCCGCAGGCCGCCATCGCTTTGAAGCAAGGGTTTGGACGCCTGATCCGCAGCAAGTCCGACCGCGGCGTGCTGTCCATTCTGGACAACCGCATCACCAAGACCCGTTACGGGCAAATCTTTTTCGATAGCTTACCGGATTACGGGTTTACCACCCAGATGGCCGATGTGGAGAAATTCTTCGATGTTTGAAATTATAGTGGAGAACAAGTTTCCCGCAGCCCATGCCTTACGCAATTACAAAGGTGCCACGGAACCGATTCATGGCCACAACTGGCGTAGCGAATTGAAGCTGGAAGGCCCGGAATTGGACGATTGTGGCCTACTGGCAGATTTTATACAGATCAAGGCCTGGCTGGATGAAATCATCGGCAGGCTGGATCATAAATTTCTGAATGAGACGCCCCCGTTTGATCAGATCAATCCGTCGGCTGAAAATGTAGCAAAGTTCATTGCCGATGAGTTTGGCAAGGTCTTAAAAGAGAAATCTCCCAGTGCGACCGTGCAAGTGGCATCGGTACGCGTCTGGGAGACTGATTCCTGTAGTGCGGTTTATTTACCGAAATAAGCGGCGTTGATCGCGGTGAAAGAATTCCATTTCTCTGGAAGATCGTCCAAAGCAAAAATTGCCGATACTGGACAGACAGGCACACAAGCTCCGCAATCAATACACTCCACGGGATCGATGTAAATCTGGTTGTGATCGCCGAAATTGGGAGCGTCCTTTTTCGGGTGAATGCAATCTACCGGGCAAGCATCAATGCAAGCTGTGTCTTTCGTGCCGATGCATGGTTCGGCTATAACGTACGCCATCTGGGGATGTTCCTCCTAACCTAATCTTGGGTGCGCGACATAAAACTGGAGACGATCAAGGATCCGATACCGAGCCGCGACCGCAAGGGAGTGGTTTAGCTATCGACTCTTACCTCAAACACCGCTCCCTTGCGGTCACCGCTCGGATCAGCCTACCACTATGTTCGGATTTGCGCGATTCGCCGAATCTATCACTTTCAAAATCGCACACCCACTAATCCTCTATTTTGCCACAACCACCTGGCACTTGTGGTACTCTGGCCAATTCGGTTGGTACTATTTTGCTTTTCTGGAACCGTGGCGTCCAACTCGGTACTTTTGCACTATGCTGCCTCTTATGGGGATTCGATCCCTCATACGCCGCAGTTGCGAAGCACCCGGTTGCCCACAAAAAAGCGGTCGCCAAAAAGCGCACGGTAGTCCATAAAAAGACCTCTAAATCTAAGCCTAGACCTGCTGTAAGGCCTGCAACCAGAAGGGTAGCGGCTCCTGTTGCCCCCGTTCCCACCCGACAACAGAGTGGAACGCAAATTGCCAGCCAGGAAAACTTTGTAGCAGCATTCCAGACGGTGCCCCATTCGGTTCAGCAAGCAAAATTCTGGGAATCCGCCACCAGCTTTCTGGGAGTTCCTTATCGGTATGCGGGAAATACTCGACAAGGTACGGATTGTTCGGGCTATACCTCAACCGTCTATAAAGAATTGGGAATCTCCATTCCCAGGGCAGCTCATCAGCAATTTGCCATTGGCCAACCCGTTTCAGCCGATCAACTGGCCATGGGAGATCTGGTTTTCTATGGGCCTAGTGAGCTAACTATTTCACACGTTGGGCTTTACCTGGGAAATGGCAAGTATTCCCATGCCGCTTTGACAACCCACAACGTACGCATTGATACCTTTGCCCCCATGCTGGGAAACATTCGTTTCCTGGGGGCCAGAAGAATTGTTCCCACTCTGGGTTATGGAGCTTCCTTGTATTCTACTGATTCCGATACCACCGTGCGGTCTCTGGGGAATACTTCCAACTTGAACGTTACCGAAGTGGAAGGTTTCCGGTAAACCACACTGCCAACTTGCAGTTCTGTAGCATCCAGATTCAAAGCCTTGTTGAAATCCCCATCTTTAATATAGAGTACCCCGTGGCCCGCTGTGCGGACAGCCGTAGCTTGCCTGTCCCAAGTGACATTCAGGCTGTCCCCGGATTTAATCACCGTAAGCGCAAGATTGAAAATTTCAGGACCAAGGGCTGCTGGGCCGTTGGGACGCATGGATAAAGCCGTTTGGAATCCAAGCAGCACACCAAGCACCAGGAAAATCAACGATAGTGGAATCCATACCCAACCACCGCGCAACCTGCTTTCCCTTCGAGGACGAAACAGTTGAGACGGTTCGGGATCGCTGGAAAATTCCGCTTCAGGCTTGACGTTCCTGCGCTGCGGAGCAGGTTCAGGATCGGCATAAGACATGGTTTCAGCCTCCATCACCGGTTTGCTGGATGGCCGGGGAGCACTGGGAAACTGCAAAGGAGTTTCTGCTGGCGGTCGACTTTCCCCAAAACGGGCGGCGGCGGCGATTCGTTCTGTGCCGGAACTGCCCCCACCCAGATCTTTCCGTTTAAAGGGAAATTCAAGGTAGCTGGCATCCGTCCGTAGAAACTCGCTACTTTCACGGAAGAAAAAGCCAGCGGAACTGGTGCGCGTGGCAAATGGTTTCACCAACAGCATCACTTTGTCATCACCGGGCAAATGATCGTCCATCAAATCAATATCTTCGTCGGACATGCCCAACCCTTCCCTGGTGTGGCTACGATAATGGCCAACCACGTAAAGCGTTTCCAGATTGCCCGTAGGGCGCCATTGTTCAATACCGCTCTTCAGACCCTGAATATCCTTGGCTGACAGGCTGTACGATGGACCTCCAGAATGTTCACAGGCAACAGGCTGAAAATCGCGGATGGTGATATGCAGCTTTCCGTCGGTGGTTTCTGATGTCCCCAGTAAAAGCCCTCCGACCTCAGCCCCACGACGGGGGATAGATCCAAAACCTTTCATGATTTCAATAAGAAGTTTATCGACGATCTCAAATTGCAAGGAGATATCTACGGGGTGCCCTTCCGGGCGCCACGAATAATATTCGCCAGGGTTTGGCGCGTTTGGCTGATTGGGACGATCCATGAGGGGGAGACTATTGCTCTTTTGATTACTCTCATTATGACTGTAACTCAAAGTCTTGCTCCTGGACACCTTTTTGCGAATGATTTCAAGCACTTTCATTCCTTAGTACTTCCTATCGTCAACTTCTGCTGGAAACTTTTGGGTTCTTAAGGTCTTTTGTGCTATTTTTTTTGCAAGCCTCTTGTGTTACAGCCCTTTAGGCCTGCAAATTGTTTTGGAGACATTGAGTGAATTTCCTGGAAAATACCTTAGTGGGGCTGGACGGGTGTCCTGGCGGTTGGATTGTCGCCCTCTGGCGGCCTGACCAGGAAATCTGCTTTCATTTCATGAAGCATATTTCCGAAATCCTGGAATACGGCGGACGCCCTGCGCTCATTGGGATTGATATTCCCATTGGTCTGGTGCAAGGTACAGCCAGGGAATGTGATGTTTTGGCTCGTAAAGAGTTGGGTGCCCGCAGAAGTAGTGTTTTTCCAGCCCCAGACCGGCGCTTGCTGTCTGTAACGGATTACCACAAGGCGAATTCGATGAACCGCGAGTGGAATGGCAAGGGGCTTTCCAAACAGACCTTCAACTTGATATCGAAAATCCGCGAAGTGGATGAATTTGCCAGAAAGACCAACGTGCCGATTTTTGAAATCCACCCCGAACTGGCCTTTGCCCAAATGGCCGGTTCGCCGATGGTACATAACAAGAAGACACCGCAAGGGTTCCATGAGCGGCGAAACTGGCTGATGCAAAACATGCCTGGAGTGGACATCCCCGAGCGGGGCCATTTGGGACCAGCAAAATCGGACGATTGGATGGATTCCGCAGCGGTGGCCTGGAGTACCCAAAGAATACTGCAAGGGCAGGCCAACCGGTTGCCAGCGGAAGCGGTTTATGACGAATACGGATTGCTGATGGCAATCCATTTTTGATTGGTATTCTAGTAAAGAATGCCTTCAACGCCACACATTGAAAAACACTTTACTTCATCGGAAGTAGTTCGGGACATTGTCATTGGAATGGCAGACGGCCTGACGGTTCCTTTTGCCTTAGCCGCCGGGTTGAGTGGTGCGGTGGATGGAACACGAATCGTCGTGGTGGCGGGCATGGCAGAAATTGCCGCCGGCGCCATTGCCATGGGTTTGGGCGGCTATCTGGCCGCCAGAAACGATGCCGAACACTATGTGAGCGAGTTGCGTCGCGAAGAAAGGGAAGTAGTGGAATGCACTGCTGCCGAAGAACTGGAAGTGCGGGAGATTTTGGAATCTTACGGGCTGCCCGCCAAGCAGTGTGATCCAATTTTGACGTACTTCAAGGCGAATCCGAAAGTGTGGGTCGATTGGATGATGCGCTTTGAGCTGGGCTTGGAACCACCCGACCCAACCCGGGCCTTGAAAAGTGCGGCGACCATCGCCTTTTCCTATATTGCTGGGGGGCTGGTTCCGCTAACTCCGTATATTCTGGTCAGTTCTGCCAAAACGGCGCTGGGATATTCTGCAATTGCCACTTTGATTGCCTTGTTCGGATTCGGATATCTGAAGGGCACCTTTACCGGGACACATCCCTGGCAGAGCGCTTTTCGGACGACGTTCATCGGCGGACTAGCCGCCGGGGCAGCATTCGCCATCGCCAAGGCGATTGGGTGACGGAGAAGACCAACCACGGCGGATAAATGGCTTCGGCCAAAATTAGGATTTTATGGATAGCGTATGGTGGATCAGTATTGCGCATGCAGTCAAGTGTTCTTCAAGAGACATGTGAAACAAGTAAAATCGCAATTGAATTGTGTCAAGATAAAGTAAATCGGCTTCGCACAGCCATAATCTAATGGGTGCAATGAAGGATAAACAGATACCGTCTCGTTTGTGGGGTCAAGTACCTCCCGCAGGTGAGCCTCCCGACTCCCCCAAAGCGGTTGGATCATCAGCCCCTTCGCTTGCAGAAGATTCCCGCGCCTTACCTCACAAGCATGTATCCCTGAGCGAACCCTGTCGGCAACATGTTGCCGACCTGACGCCCGGCATAGTCCAAGTTTTTGATCTCGCAACAAGACGTTGTGTCTTCATCAATGGGTCTGTCACTTCCATGCTCGGCTATCGCTCAGACGAAGTTCTGGCGATGGGTGCCGAAGTCCTGCCGTTGTTGATGCACCCCGAAGACCTACCACATTTTGAGAAACATATTACGCGCGTCCGTGGGCTGGCCGACAACGAAGTGGCCTACTTTGAACATCGCATGCGCGACAAAGCGGGGGGATGGCACTGGTTCCATAGTCGTGATGCTGTATTCGCCCGCGATGCTACTGGTGGCGTGCTCCAAACGATTGGCACGGCAATTGAAATCAACGGGCGCAAGCAATCCGAGGATGTCCAAGCGCTGCTAGCTTCAATCATAGAATCGTCGGCTGATGCGATATATTCTTATGATCTCAATGGGCGGATTCTAACTTGGAACAAGAGCGCCGAAGCCCTTTACGGTTATCGGGCGGCAGAGATCATCGGGCAAGACGTGATTACTCTTTCGCCGACCGGTAAAGAACATACTTGTGATAATGTTGCCGAAATTGAAGGAGGGGCGTCCATCCTTAATGTGGAAACTGAATGCCAAAGAAAGGATGGGAGCCTTTTCCATGCACTATTAACCACTTCGCCGATCAAAGACGCAGCGGGTAAAGTTGCCGCAGTATCCAGCATTGTGCGGGACAATACCCAGCAGAAGCACGCTCAAGAGAATTTCGAACAGAAACTACGCGCCATTTTCGATGGCACACATGAATACCTCGGATTGATTGCACCCGACGGAACGCTGTTAGAAGCGAATCGAGCATCTCTTGAATTCGCCGCCAGCAATCGCGATGAAGTGATCGGAATGCCGTTTTGGAAAACGGTCTGGTTCCAGTTCACCCCAGGTGCGCCAGAGGCTGTGCGCGATGCGGTAACGCGGGCTGCGGAAGGTGAATTTATTCGCTTTGAAACGCCAATAAAACTGCTTTCTGGTGAGGTGAAGACGTTCTCAATTTCTTTTGACCCGGTCTGCGACCAGGACGGCAAAGTCGTTTTCATCGTGCCTGTGGGATACGACATCACCGACCGCAAGCGCGCCGAAGAAGCGTTGCGTCACACAGAGCAACTGCACCGGGTCTCTTTCAAGCTTGCGCCCACAGGAATGGTTTACGTTTCCCTGGATGGAGACATAACCGTAGTGAATGAGCGTATGTGCGAGATTACAGGATACTCGGCAGCCGAGCTGGTACAAATGAAAATAGGGGATTTAATACACCCTGCCGACAGGGAGCACGACGCTGAATTAGTCGATTCGTTCCTTCGAGGGGAAACGTCCTCTTATGAAAACGAAAAGCGGTATTTGCGCAAGGATGGTAGCATCCGCTGGGTAGCGGTGGTGGCAGGGATGGTGACCGATGCCGAGTCCCGACCAATTCACAGCGTTAGCGTAGTACAGGATGTAACCGACCGCAAGGCTATACAGGAGCAACTGCTGGAGAGCGAGGAGTTCAACCGCACGGTGCTTGAGAGTAGCCCCGATTGTGTAAAGGTACTCGATGCTTCAGGTCACCTGCTTATGATGAACGGTCCGGGACTCTGCGCGATGGAGATAGACGATCCGGCCCTGTTTCTTGGCAAAAACTGGTGGAGTCTGTGGCCGGAGCAGAATCGGCCCCAGATTGAAGCCGCCCTTGCCAAAGCCCTCCAAGGTGAAGTGGCTCACTTCGAGGGTTTTTGCCCGACGGCCAGAGGAACGCCGAAATTGTGGGATGTGGGGGTGGCCCCAGTGCGCAGCGCCAACGGAGCCATAGAGCGCATTGTGGCGGTCTCACGGGACGTCACCGAACGCAATCTTACGGAAGTGGCGCTGGCACAAGGCGAAGCACGAATTCGTTTGGCTACTGAGGCAACTGGGGTTGGAATTTGGGAATGGAATGTTATCACCGGGAAGGTCCGGTGGAATACACAGATGTTTCGGATTTATGGAATCGATCCGACGAATGATGGATTGGTTGAATACAGCACATGGAGTGGAGCCGTTTTACCTGAGGATTTGCCCAGACAAGAAGAGATATTGCAAAAGACAATTAGAGGTCTTGAAAATAGTCGTCGCGAATTTCGTATTCGCCGACCGAATGAGAGGGAATATCGGCACATTCAATCCGTGGAAACGGTCCTTACAAACGCCTATGGTCAGGCCGAATGGCTCTTAGGGACAAACCTCGACATCACTGAGCGCAAGCAGTCGGATCAGGATCTTCGCCGCGCAAACTTGGATCTTGAGCAGTTTGCCTTTACCGCGTCACATGACTTGAAGGAGCCACTTCGAAACATGGCCGTTTACAGCCAACTCTTCGAAGAATGCTACGGCCAAAACCTCGACGATGAAGGGAAGCAGATTTTAGGCTTCATCGTGGAAGGAGCCCATCGCATGGGCTCCCTTGTTACAGACCTTTTGGCGTACACGCAATTGACCAGTTCGGATCATGAGCCAGCAATGCCTTTGGACGTCGGAATAGTGTTTGGATATGTTCTGAAAGGTCTCCAACGCACTTTGGAAGAAAGTCATGCCACAATCACTTACGACTTGCTCCCTACCGTTTTGGTCAAAGAAATTCACCTCCAACAACTTCTTCAGAACCTTTTAGGAAATGCGCTTAAGTACTGCAAGGACGAGGAACCGCCACAAATTCATGTTTCAACTTTGCAACAGGATAAATTTTGGCACTTTTCTATCAAAGATAATGGCATCGGCATTGCTCCAGAGTACCAGGATCAAATTTTTGGCCTTTTCAAACGCCTTCACGACAAGGGGAGCAAGTACTCTGGCACTGGCATTGGCTTGGCGATTTGTCAGAAAATTGTTGAGCGCTATGGAGGGAGGATATGGGTGGAGTCTAAGCTGAATCAAGGGACAACATTTCACTTCACCATACCTGCATTGTTAGCAGAATAGGAACTCATAACTAGACGCGTGTCCCATGAAGGGCAAATCGCCTTTCCAATGCTGCAAGATCGCCGGGCCCGGTGCGGAACTGATCCACGATGAGACGGCAGACCGATTCGATGTTTTGCCGCTCCTGGTGGCGACCGATGGGGCGATTGCGGCGTGCGGCAGAGCTGGCCGTCGGCTGCGGCCCAACTTGGTGATCGGAGGCGTCAAAGGTCTCGACGAGCGCCAGTGGCCGGGCCGCAAGCTGCGCATCGGTGAAGTCGCATTGCGATTCAAGCCGCCGCACGCGTTCATTGGATGGCGCGATGATTCATCTGCCTTACCCAGGCCGCTGGGCCCGCCTGCGTCGCACGTCCGTAGAAATATTGGCACCCATCGTCGCCCGGCTAACATCTACTCACCCCAACCCGCCGCGTCCATGAAGACAAGTGCGCGGGGCAGGCGTGTGGGTCGCAACCCTGGAGTATCATAAAGTTTAGTAGCTCTTCGCTAAAAA
>JANMWO010000467.1:0-5175 GCA_031394025.1 Acidobacteriota bacterium | reverse complement strand
ATCCGTTGTTCCTGAAATCACAACGTAGCTTCGGGAAGTTGCGTCCAGCACAGCCACTGCGCGAAACCTAGCCAAAGGATTTACGATGCCACCGGGAATTCCTGGAATGCCACCACCACCGGGCCCTCCACCGCCGCCAGGGGCTGCTGGCTGCACTGCTGGAATAAGAGGCACATAGCCGCTGGGGAAATCGCGAGTCGCCTGGACCTTGCCGGTTGCATCCACAATTGCCAATTTCGCTTTGGTGGGTTTCTCGGCGTTATCGGCCACCAGCACGCCGTATGTTCCTGCGGCAAAGGCAAATGGCGTGGCGATGGTTTCTTTAATGCCGTCACCCAAGTCAATCACTGCAGTCAGCAAAGCGACTGGAATTCCGCCAAGGGCGCCGCCGCCGAACCCGCCGCCGCCGAACCCACCGCCGCCAGCCCCACCAATGACCACCGCTCCGCCATCCTTTAATTCGCCAGTTTCCGGATCGAGGGTTTTTGCAGAAGGGGCGGTGCCGCCAATGATCACAGAAAACTCACCGCGTCCAGCGGACCCAATCAAGGCCGCAGTTGCTGGTAAATCCACCGACATAGCCAATTTTGCAGGATTGTACAACGCCAATTTATTTGAGACACCAGTGGCCGCATCGGCTGCCGGAGGTCCTACAAACGCGGCCAAAGCATTGCCTTCATTCGCTGCCGTAAATGGCGATGCCTGGTTCCGATTTGCCGTTGTCAGGCAACTATCAATCTTGTTCCAAACCTTGTTGGCCACATCGGCCACAAAGGAAGGGTAACAACCATCGTCAGCCCGAGCCGCAGCCAAGCCTAAGTACCCGGGACGTAAGTCGCTGGATGTGAAACCGCGCAAGTCTGGTGTGCCCGCAGGAATGGCAAGGTAGCTCACCGATGGTTCGGAAATGCGTTGATACAGGGTGCGGTTGGCCGTGTTGTTGGCAATTTGCAGCGTGATCACATCGCCGGGCAGCGCAGTCGCGGGCAGGTCTACAGCCACGTCAAATTCTCCGACGCGATCGGTAGATGCAGTCACCTTTACATCGGCCACAGAGCCTCCAACCAATGCTCTGGCTGCACCACGGGGCGCGGCCAACGTATCTTTAGGACCGGCCGTGCCGGTAGGAACATTGGGAGTAACTGGACCCAATCCGCTGGCCCGCATCAAAATCGTATTCCCGCTGGTGGACATATCGGCGGCACCGTAGCCTGCGTCATCGGCAGTCTTTACGCTGGAAAATATGTTGACGACGTTGAATCGCACCGGACGACTCTGCACATCGCCACGCTTCACAATTAAGGTCACCTGACCATTGGTCACTTCATAAGGCACCTGGGCAACAATTTTGCTGGGACTGGCGGAGTAAATGGGGGCTAGCCGATTGTTGATCATCACCTGAATCGCCGGGTCGCCTATGGACGTTGGCCAAGGCGTATCCGTAGCCGTTACCGTGTCAACCGGACCCAAATTCAATCCCTTAATCCAAATCAATCCCCCGGATGCAACGGTTGTGGGCGCAGGTGCCTGGGTGAACGCGTTGATCACGCCCCGTGGGCTGACCACCGGACCATTGGGTGCCTGTCCCCAAACATTGGTGACACAAATTATCCCAAGGACTAACTGGAATTTACTCATAACTCGGTATAACACAATTGCCGTCATGAAGTTGCGAGGTACAATGAAGGTTTACCAGTCAAATTTTATGAGTTCTACCGCCACAAATACACTGGAATCCCCAGTGGAGACCAGTCAAGTCAATTACCTTCCTCTGATCCTGCTTTGCCTTGGTCACTTTTTCATTGATCTATATTCCAGCGCACTCGGAGCGTTTCAGCCGTTGTTGCTGTTGAAACACAACATGAACCTTTCCCAGGCAGGGATTTTGGGCGGTGCCCTAGTGTTTTCAGCATCGCTGGCCCAACCGCTGTATGGCTACCTATCGGACCGTTACCGCAATAAAATGTTTTCCTGCCTGGCTCCGGCGGTTGCAGGGGTGTTCATTTGCGCGTTAGGTTTAGCCCCAAGTTACGGATATCTGTTGCTGGCTGTGGTGTTTGGCGGCGTGGGAATTGCCAGTTTTCATCCCCAAGGGTCGGCTTGGGCCACCATCGGAATTGTACAAAACAAACAGCGCTGGTTCGCCGTATTCATCTCATCGGGAACTTTGGGGTACGCGCTTGGGCCAACGTTTTTCGCATATTTCCTGCCGAAAATCGGCATGCAGCAAAGTTTGTGGTTGGCCATACCCGGAATTCTGATCACAATTTTCCTGATGGCCAGCTTGGTTCCACCTTCGTATGAAGGGGTGGCTAAACATAAGTTTGAATGGCAGCCCTTATGGGAAGTCCGTCGAACCCTGTTTCTGCTCTACATGCTGGTATTTATCCGCAGCATTGTTCAAGTGACCTATGGTCAAATGCTTCCCCTGTATCTGACCAAAGAACGTGGTTTCAGCTATAGCGAAGCGACTGCCACCTTGAGCCTGTACCTGGCTGCCGGAGCTTTAGGCGGCTTCATTGGTGGCAATTTGGCAGACCGATGGGGCGGTCGCAAAGTGATCCTACTTTCTATGGCCCTCTGCGTGGCACCCCTGGCCATTTTCTTCCTCACTACCGGCTGGATTTCGGTTGCCTCACTGACGCTGGCGGGCCTCATTTTACTGTTCACCATTCCGGTGAACGTCGTAATGGCCCAGCAACTGGCACCCAGCCAATCCGGCGTTATCTCCGCCCTTATGATGGGCTTCGCCTGGGGCTTGGCCGGTCTTATTTTCATCCCACTCACCGGCTGGTTCGGCGATCACTATTCGTTAGGAACGGCCATGGCGGCACTGGCTGCTTTCCCCATTATCGGGGCCGTCCTTGCCTGGATGCTGCCCAAGGAGTGCTAAATGCCTAAAGCTATCTGCCTGCTCAGCGGCGGTCTTGATTCCTCAACCGTTTTAGCTATTGCCCGCAGCCAGGGTTACGATTGTTACGCGCTGTCTTTCGATTATGGCCAGCGGCACCGCATAGAACTGCAAGCGGCAGCGAAAATCGCTAAGGTCCTTCGTGCTGCCGATCATCGGATTGCCAACATCGATCTGCGGATGTTCGGCGGATCAGCCCTTACTGGTGATATTGCTGTGCCCAAGCACCGTACCGCCGGGGAAATGTCCCACGGCATCCCCATCACTTACGTGCCAGCCCGCAACACGGTGTTCTTATCGTTCGCCATGGCCTGGGCGGAAGTTTTGGAAGCTAGCGACATTTTCATTGGAGTGAACGCAATTGACTATTCCGGGTATCCCGATTGCCGTCCAGAGTTTATCTCTGCCTTTGAAATTATGGCCAATCTGGCGACCAAAGCCGGAGTTGAAGGTCGTACAAAAATCAAGATCCATGCTCCGTTAATGGAGTTGGATAAGGCGGCGATTATCAAGTTGGCCGTGGCCCTGCAAGTGGATCTCAAACTGACTCACAGTTGCTACGATCCCGATAGCGCCGGGCACCCCTGTGGTTTTTGCGATTCCTGCCTGTTACGTCAAAAAGGCTTTACCGAAGCCGGGCTGGCCGATCCGCTGGAGTACGCTTCTTGAAAATTTCGGAGATCTTTTATTCCGTTCAAGGAGAAGGCTCACTGGTTGGTGTCCCTTCGGTGTTTATCCGAACATCGGGATGCAACTTGCGTTGCAGTTGGTGCGATACGCCTTACACGTCCTGGCAGCCCGAAGGTGAAGAGATGGGGATAGCAGAGATACTTAGCCAAGCCCTCAGCTACAAAGCTCGACACGCTGTTTTTACCGGTGGGGAACCACTCATCGCTCCGCAAGCAAAGCTGCTTACCGAAGCCTTGCGCAAGAATGGATTCCACATCACCATTGAGACCGCCGGAACCGTGGATGCCGACGTTGCCTGCGACCTGATGTCGATCAGTCCTAAGCTGGCAAATTCCACGCCTGTTGGATCGTTCCAGGCACAGCACGAACGGCTTAGGATCAATCTGCAAGTGCTGAAAAGTCTAATGCGCTTCCCTTACCAGTTGAAATTCGTGGTTGCTGCTCCACAAGATATGGGCGAAGTGGAACAGTTGGTGAAGCAACTGGAAGCCCCACCTGCTAACGTTATTCTTATGCCTGAAGGTACGGAAGCACACGTCCTGCACGAACGCAGCTTATGGCTGGTGGAATTGGCCAAACAATTTGGATACCGCATTTCCCCACGCCTGCACGTAGACCTATACGGCCATCGCCGCGGAGTCTGAAAACACAATGCATCTTGATCTGGATATGGTTCTGCAGTGGGTGTCGCTTTACGGTCCCATTGCTTTGTTTGTTCTGCTAATACTCGGTATTGTCGGTCTACCCGTCCCCGATGAAACCTTGATGGTTTTTTGCGGAGCATTAATCGGCAAGGGCACACTGAATCCAGTGACCACCTTTGCCGCCGCATTTTTCGGAAGCGCAACCGGGATTACGCTCAGTTACTTCATAGGCAAGACCGCAGGCAAGCCGTTTCTGGATAAATTTGGACCCTGGATGCACCTCACTCCAGAACGGTTGGAACAGGTTCACAAATGGTTCGACGGTTATGGACATTGGAGCCTGACGTTTGGTTACTTCGTGCCCGGCGTTCGCCATATCACGGCAATCGTAGCGGGCATGACTGGTTTACAGTATCCCGTATTTGCTCGCTTCGCCTATGCCGGATCCCTAATTTGGGTATCCACATTTTTGATTCTCGGATATGTGATTGGCGACGCCTGGCGCGCTGCTGCTGAAAATGCGCATCAAGTGGTAGGAATCGCCGCCATTGTTATTGTGGTGGTGCTTGGCATCATCTGGTACGTGCGCTACAAGCAGCACAATAAATCGTAAGATTTTTCCAAGCAGGGCTGCTCTGTTATGCAGTTTTTTGGGTTATGCAGTTTTTTGGAAATTGGAATGAAGACTTCGCTCGCAAGCGAGCTGGCAGGCGGAATCGCCTGCCCCACACTAAATTCACTAACTTTCACTACATCTGGAGTTTTGTTTGTGGGGCAGGCATTCAGCCTGCCAAGCCCGCCTAGCGGGCTTTTTTCACAACTTCGAGTGCTTGGAAAACCTCTGAAATTGACTGAGCCGCGACCGCTAGTCGCGGTTCCTAGCCTTTGATCCAGCTATGCTTCGGATCATCGGCCCAGGCACCATAGGTC
>JANMWO010000127.1:0-10174 GCA_031394025.1 Acidobacteriota bacterium | reverse complement strand
TTTCTGGCTTTCGGCCTCAGCCTACTAGGAGCCTTTGAGCTTACTTTGCCCTACGCGGTGGTTAACAAAATGAATGCAGCATCGGGTCAAGGCGGCTACGTTGGCGCATTGCTGGCCGGATTCACATTCACCCTGACTTCGTTTGCATGCGTCGGACCCTTTATGGGAACTTTGCTTGCCGCCAGCGCACAAGGGCCCAAGCTGCAACCAGTCTTAGGCATGGCTTCCTTCGCCTTTGGTTTGGCGTTGCCGTTCTTTTTTCTGGCGCTATTCCCTGGTGTGCTTCGCAAAATGCCTCGCAGTGGCGATTGGTTGATGCGCGTGAAAGTTGTCATGGGCTTTATCGTCCTGGCCTGGATGCTGAAGTACCTCAGTAATGTGGATGCGGTTCTGCAATTGGGCCTGTTGCCTCGGGAACGCTTTCTGGCATTTTGGATTGTACTGTTCGCCCTTCCTGGAACTTACCTGTTGGGTTGGCTTCCTTTGGAAGGTATAGATCGCAACGAAAAAATGGGCGTCGCCCGTCTTTGTTTTGGTGCCGCCTTCCTGATTTTTGCAGTCAGCCTGATTCCCGGCATGTATGGTGGACCGTTGGGTGATTTGGATTCCATGGTTCCCGTAGCCACGCAAACACTGGGTTCCGGCGGCTCTGCTAAATCGGAAGGTGCGCTGCAATTTATCAAAGACGATTACGCCGGGGCACTAGCGCAAGCCAAACAGCAAAACAAATTACTATTCGTCGAATTCACTGGCTACGCCTGCAGCAACTGCAAATGGATGAAGGCCAATATGTTCCCGCGTCCGCAAATTCAGGCTGCTTTGAGCAAGCTTGTACTGGCCGACCTCTACACCGATGGTGCCGATCCGGTCAACGATCAGAACGCTAAAATGCAGGAATCCCGATTCCAAACAGTCGCCACTCCTTTGTATGTCATCCTTGATGGCGATGAAAAAGTGATCGCTACATTCGCTGGATCTACCAAAGATACTGCTGAGTTCCTCAAATTCCTGCAATCGGGCCAGCCCGCTCAATAACTTCATAATCAAAATGACAAGCTCTGAAAAAATAGATTCTCAAACGAGTGATCGACTTTCGTGCAGGCACATTTACCTGCCATCTTTATCTTTTTCAAAACTATACTTCGCCGCACTCTTGCTGCCACTAACGTTAGCGGCGCAAGAACCCATTAGAGGCTTCTCGCAGAGCAGTGCCAAATCGCAATTGGATTTGGAAGCAAAAGCTGTTGCTGCCCTGGACGCTAATCGCATTGGGTCTCATATAAAAGTGATGTCGGCCAAGCCCCACGCCGCTGGCTCCCCGGCATCGAAGCAAGTGGCCGAGTATGCACTGGAACAGTTCCGCAAATGGGGCCTGGACGCCAGGATTGAAACCTTTGAAGCCTTGTTGCCATACCCCTTGGAGCGATCCCTGGAAATGATTTCGCCGGTTCGCTATAAAGCCAAATTGACGGAACCAGTAATCAAGTCCGACCCCAATTCCAGCGACGCCCACCAGCTTCCCACCTACAACGCCTACTCCGCATCGGGAGACGTTACCGCCCAAGTGGTTTACGTCAACTACGGTGTTCCCGAAGATTACGAGTATTTGAAAAAGATGGGAATTGATGTCCGCGGGAAAATTGTTCTGGCCCGTTATGGAAAAAGTTGGCGGGGCACAAAGCCGAAAGTGGCTGCGGAAAACGGTGCCGCCGCCTGCTTAATTTATTCCGATCCCAAAGACGACGGTTACTGGCGTGGTGACATCTATCCCAACGGTCCGTTCCGACCATCGCAAGGTGTGCAGCGAGGCAGTGTAATGGATATGCCCCTTTACGTAGGCGATCCGCTGACCCCTGGTTGGGCATCGGAACCGGGCGGTAGGAAACTGGCCATTAGCGAGGCGAAGTTGCTGATGAAAATCCCGGTGATGCCGATCAGTTACGGCGACGCCCGCCCGATTCTGGAAAAATTAGGCGGTCCCACTGCTCCTGACGATTGGCGCGGTGCTTTGCCCTTCACTTACCACATTGGTGCAGGACCGGCTACTGTTCATTTGAAACTGAAACTCGATAGCGGGATCAGGCCCGTGCACAATGTGGTGGGAATCATTGCTGGACAAAATCCTGATCAGTGGGTGATCTACGGCAATCATCACGATGCCTGGGTGAACGGTGCGCACGACCCAATCAGCGGTGCAGCAGTGGTTCTGGAAACCGCCTACGCCTTAAACAATCTTCGTAAGACCGGCTGGAAACCGAAACGGACGATAGTTTTCACGCTGTGGGATGCTGAGGAATTTGGGCTAATCGGTTCTACAGAATGGGTAGAAAAACATTTGGCAGAATTGAAAAGCAAGGCTGTTGTTTATGTGAATTCCGATACCAATGGGCGGGGTTCTTTGGGCAGTGCGGGTTCGTGGTCGCTGGAACAGTTCATGGAACAAGTGGCCCGCGATGTGAAAGATCCCGATTCAGGGAAGAATCTTTTAGACGCTCCTCGCCGCGCCACTAGCGATAAGCAGAAAGGATTTCGACTGGAAGCGCTGGGGGCTGGTTCGGACTATGTGGCCTTTTATCATCATGCGGGAGTAGCCAGTTTGAACCTGGGTTTCGCTGGTACAGATTCCGGTGGCGTCTATCATTCCATCTACGATACCTACGCCTGGTACACCCGCTTTGGCGACAACACATTTGTTTACGGTAAGGCATTGGCTGAGGTGATGTCGCGAACTATCTTGCGCATGGCTGAAGCGCAGGTTTTACCATTTGAGTTCGGCAGGCTGGCTACAGCAATTCGGTTGCAGGTGGAAGATATTGAAAAAATAAATGCCAAGGGTAACCAGAAAATGGATTGGCAGACGGTTAAGGCTGAGCTGGCGCGCTTGGAATTGTTGGCCAAACAATTTGAGTCACAAATGATTCGGCTGACTGCCGGAAATGGAAACGGACATCCGGCGCTGTCGGTTGCAAATGCCTCGCTAGCCAAAGCCGAGCAGGCCTTGTTGATCGATAAAGGCTTGCCCGACAGGCCCTGGTACAAACAGGCATTGTCGGCACCGGGGATGTATACCGGATACGGGGCGAAGACGCTTCCAGGGATTCGGGAAGCCGCCGATCGCAACCGGTGGGACGATGCTAATGAGCAAGCCAAAGTGCTGGGAAATGTGTTGAAGAAGTTCAATGGTGTGCTGGAAGAAGTGACCAGCCAATTTGATCGAGTGCGCCCTTAAGAAATTGCCAGTTATAATTTCCACTAACTCACAATCTACAAAGTGTCAGGTACAAATAATGCAGAAGGTTATTTTGCTGGCCAGCAAACTTCTACGGAAAGTCCGCGCGGTTATCCACTCAAAAACGGAACCGGTCGCAAATGTTGAAAACCCGAAGCGTTCCAAGGATTGGGGAATCCACGGAATGAGCCTGTAATTTCAAGCTTTGCTGTCGTGGTGGCAGCAATTCGGGAAGCTACATTTGTGGCCGGAAACTGTAGTGCCCCCGCCAAGGCTTCAATATACTTCCACCACACGCTTGGGGCGTCCTAGGGGGACGTAGGGGGACACTAGACTTTCATTGCCCTCTTGATCCACTGCTTTCACCCCAAAGACCCATTCATCAATGGATACATCGGGCACAGTGAATTCGGCCACCTTACCGACGAAAACTTCGCGTTCCCAAAATGGTGAGGTGGTTGAGCGCATTACCACCACGTAGCCGGCATGATCCTTATCCGGGGAATGTTTCCACTTCAACACTGCGTCTGACAGGGCCGTGCCTCTGGTCAGAAACAGGCGAGTTACTTTGCGACCTCCGCGCTCCACTTGTTCGGAAATCTGTGGTGCCATAGGGGCCCAGGCGAGCGAAGCGGCAATGGCTCCGTTCACTTTGGTAACGCGTGCAATGTAAGCAGGCGATGTGTTGGCGAAGGTATCTGTGGCGGTGTGCTCATTGGCCAAGTTTTCTTGTGGCGAGGAAAGCCGCACGGCGGCAAAGCCTTCCTGGGCGAAGGGTGTGTGATCGCCACCGCGGCTGACACGGTCGGAACGGAACACCGTATCCACTTTCATCATGGGCACATACCGTTCGCCGATTTCGCGAGCATAGCGGGCTAGCGTGCGGCTTGGCGAATCGGAAGGATCGTCGCTGAATACGTTCACCCGACGGTTCTCCATTCGGCCGCTGCCTGACGCTTCAAAACCAATAATGTCGTTGTTCAGTACGGCTTCAATTTTTTGCTCAGCCTTCTTGGCTTTGGCGGCATAAAGGGAACTACCCAACAGCCCTTCCTCTTCGCCAGCGAAGGCGATGAACACCACGGTTTTATCGAACTCGTATTGACTCATTACGCGAGCCAGTTCCATGACGCAGGCGGTACCGCTGGCATTGTCTGTCACTCCCGGTTCAGGGCCATTGGGATCGCCAGCAGGTGGTGTTTCGCCAGCAGTGGTGCTGTTGCCGGTTGGACCGGTAAGCACCAGCGTATCGTAATGGCCGCTGATGATAATGCGCTGCTCTGGGTGCACTTTTCCAGGAAGCACGGCGACGACGTTATACAGATCCACATCCCGGGGGACTCGCGAATTGGGTTCGGTGATCTTCTTCAGCTTGTACTGATCGTAACCAACTTCAAGTCGTGGATTGTAACTGCGGAACTGGCTATAAATCCACTGGCGGGCCGCGCCGATGCCGCGCACTGGGTCAGTTTGGGAAGAGAGTAGATTACGGGTTCCGAAGTTTTCCAGTTTCTTCAGAATTTCGACAATACGTTCTTCTGATATGGAAGCAACTATTTTCGATACCTTCGGGTTGACGGTCTTGTATTGGGCAGTGCAGGGAAAGGCTATACAAATCAGTACAATTAGCGATAACAAATGCTGGCTCATCAGACTCCTGGGGAAACGATTTCTCCTATGTTATCTGATCGTAGACGAAGTTTAGAAAAGAAACGGCCCGGCTTGTTAATTTAACAAGACCGGGCCGTTTCAGCTTGCGGGGAAAATTTATTCGCCTTTGCCCAGCGCTTTGCCAACAGATAAAGAATATAGGGCCGCATCACCCCATACGCAATTTACAGCAGCGGGAGTCTTATCGCCCCAAACCACGTTGTCGCCCCACACGACGCTATCTCCCCAAACCACATTGTCGCCCTTGATGTTGTCGCCCCACACCACGTTGGTTGGAAGTGTTGAATCTCCCCAGACAACATTCGTGCCTCTTAGAATGCTCACCCGACCAGTGATTGGATCAATGGTGGCGGTTGGTGATTGTGCGGAAAGGTTGCTGGTGTAGTTATCATTGAGCGCCGCATAAACATCCAGATAGCCAGCTCCTACTGTGAAAAGATCACTTCTGACAATATAGGTAACGTTGGTGGTAGGGTCGGTAATCGAAGCGGAATGCACCATGCCGCGCCAAGCTGTTTTCATCAGCCGGGTCTTGATTTGATCAGGCGTCAGGAAATTATTCTGGCTGAGTAACAGGACGGCGGCGGCGGAAACTACTGGGGCAGCCATGCTGGTTCCACTCAGTTCCATATAGCTGTTCACAGGGTCCACCACGTTCATCGGGTTATCTGCTTTCAACTTTCCGGTAGCGAAGGCTACAATGCGGTTGCCTGGAGCCATGATATCGGGCTTCACTACGTGATCAATCGCCGATGGCCCTTTGGAGCTGTAGCTGGCGGGAATATCATCAGTCCGCAGTTCAGTACCGCGAGGATTGCCTGCTCCAACGGTGATCACATATGGATCGTTGCCTGGGGAATTGATGGTGCCGTAACCCTTGTTTATGCCGTTGTCGAAGCGGCCATCATTGCCAGCGGCGACAACAACTGTAATGCCCGCTTTCCAAACTGCCTCCACCGCTTTGCATAACGGATCTAACTTATAGCTTTCAAATACTGGGCGCCCTAACGATAGATTCACTACTCTAATTTTTAAGTTATTGCTGGGATCAGCCTGATTTGTCAGAATCCATTGCAATGCCGCGATTACACTGCTTTCCTTGCCCGCGCCGTAGTCATCCAAAACTCGAAGATTCACTAAATCAGCGTTGGGAGCAACGCCCCGATATTTTGCCGTGGTGAGATCCATTGTCTCCCCAGCCCCTGCAATGATGGATGCGACGTGGGAGCCATGGCCAAAACCGTCAACGGTGGATAAATAGGAACCTCCGGAAGCAGGGATTAAAGTATAGATGGCGCCACTTAGCGCCCCAATAGAACTATCTGGGGGACCAAAACCGTTGGTTGTGGAGCTGATCAGATTGTTTGTAAGAAACGACTTGGCAAACACGATGCGTGAAGTGGAACCGGTGGCAAACGCCTGGTTTGTGACCATTCCGCTGTCAATCACTGCCACCCGAATCCCTGAGCCATCCAATCGCTGTTTGGTCCAATTTATTTCCGATTGTGATGCGGCGCGAGCTTTGTTCATTCTGGAAACAACATCACGATCCGGCGTGACATATTCCACTTCGGGAGAACTGGCCAGCAATGCTACTTCAGAGAGTGGCACCCGGACCACAGCGCTCTGGATCATGGAAAGTTCACTTTGCACGTGGGCCCGTCGGCTCATCCGTGAGGAACGGGCGATGTTGCTTCTCAAGCTGGTGGAACTCTTGAAGCGGACAATCAGGTCGATTTCGTCATCAGCGTGGCTGGCGTCCTGAGATACCATCACCTGCACCAAATCAGGCGAGATCTTGGGACTTAAGTCCTCTGTTGCTTGAGCGAACAGGTTTAAGGAGAGGATCGGGGCCAGAAACCATTTCGAGTAATTGCGAATCATGCTTCATCTAGAGCAGGTACTTCGCCAAAGTCGAAAATGAAGAAAACAAATGAGGTACTAGGTATGTTCCGGACAATATGTCCATAGCCGACAGGACTCATTGGCTATTGGAAGGTTGCCTGCTTGGGTCTAAATGTCTAGACCCGTTTGCCTGGGGTACTAAAACAACCGATCAAATTGAGCAGACGACCCGTCTATGATCCAAGGATCCAGTTGGGCAACATCTTTCAATTGCTGCCCTCTGCTGCGCGGGACTTCAACAAACTGGCAGTGCATTTCTTCCAGTGCCGTCATATCGCCCCACAGCCTTTCAAACTGAGCCACCGGAAACACATCTTCCTGCCCACGACCCCAACGTTTTTTCACATCTTTGATGGTGATGTAGGTAGGCATGCGCTGGGCCGTGCGGCGTACCGCTTGATCCACTTTGAACTGATCGGAAAGACAATCGCGGGTCAATCCAAACACTTTTAATAACGCATCAATCGTAATCCAATACGTGCCGGTGTTGTAATAGCTCAAGCTGGATTCAATTTGCTCAGACGGCAGACTTAACCCTTCCACCAGCCTTGGACGACCGTTGACACGGGCCAGGCCACCGCCGTGATCGTCAAGTTGACGGCCAATTACTTCCACGGTCATGGCTGCGCCGCTGGCGATGTGGGCACCCAACAATATGGGGTCCACGGTTGCCCCCAGCGTATCGACATTGTGCAGCAGCAAGTACTGCAACTTGTTATTAGAGTCGTGAAGAAGCTGTCGCAAGCCACCATTGCGCAGCAGGTTGGGAAGCTCATACCAATGGCCGACGGGGTGAATGCATTGGGAGGGCAGATTATCGGTGTAATCGGTGGTCTCACCTGCTTGTTGAACCCATTTGAGCAAGCTGGCGCGGCCACTATCGCGCACCTTTTGTTTCTGTTCATCCAACTGCTGTTGCGGCATAACTTCCCACAAATAATGCAGATCTGAAGACTTGGGAATCATCCGCAAACCAATGCTACGGCCTGGGGAAATGTGTATGTCCAAGTGTTGGAACTGAGGCTCTAACGTCCTGGCGAATTGGGTGATCGGTTTGCCCGTCAGGTGGCTGGTGGTGACCACCAACGGCAGATGTGTGGCGAATTGTTTTTGTGCCCAATTGGTTTTCGCCAAATGGATTTCCAGGAAGTTCACATAGCGCTGGCCCACTTTATGAAACGGATGCAAGGCCTTTACAACGCCAGCGCCTTTGGTCCAACGGCTGCCCACACCACCGGCCATGGTGATGATGGCCAGACGCCCTTCGGTGAGTGCTTGTTTGCCCACAGATTCCTGATGGATATCCATTTGAGCCACGTCGCCCGGTTGCACATCTTCAATTAGCGTATTGGCAGGCAGACGGTTTTGGGCTAGGCCCAACAAGCCGTGATCGTAGTCGGAACGTAACTGTTCATGAGCCGCCGGATCAAACCCATTGGCATGCAGCAAGCTGTTCAGCTTTTGCCCCGACGAAGTAGCGCTTTCTACTTCACGTGCAGGAAGCAACTGGTCAAACAGAGCTTGCGTATGTTCGGCGAAAGCGATGGGGAAGCGAGCCAGTTCGCGACGACGCTCCGGGGTTAGGTCTTTGGTTTGACGACGAAGGTCGGCTGGGGTACGAAACAGATAATAGGGGGCACTGAGCAATGCGTCCTCACCCTGCTTCAATTCCGCAGTGGTGCCGCTTTCATTGATGGCGAAGTTGTACATCACCGGTTCAATGGCGAATGGGAAATATTCTTCCATGCGATGTTTGGTATCGCTGAGAATGCCGGGCATGGCCGCTAAGGCTTGCGGGCGAATTTCCGGGTTGAATAAAAAACCCATGCCGCCGCCGCTCATTCCACCTAACATCCAGAAGCCCCAAAAGTTTTCTCCAAACTGCAAACGACAGGCATCAATCAAGGCCTTGGTGTAGGCATTGCCTGCCCAGGGGATGATGGTTTGAATGGGACCATTGAAATTCATTTCGGTGAAGCGGCCTAGCTGCTGAATGTCGCCAGTCTTCAAATGCTCTACTAATTGATCGAATAGATGCCCCGCTTCTTTACGGGCATCCCATTCCTTGCCGCTGCGCAAAAGATAGCGTTCGGTGCACATTTCAAGAACAGGGCCCACATCCTGGCTCATGCCACCATGGACTAAAATTAGCGAAGCTTCCAGGTTTCGTCGCGCAGCCAGGGGAACATCTTCAGTGGTCAGGATGGAGTGGTTCGGCAACAGGCAGCCGTTGCTGATGCCAAACTCCTGAGTCCCTTCGGTGGCCCGCACTGCCTGAATCAGTTTAATGCCCGGCCAGACGCCGCCGGAATCCTGCCAGCCACCGCCTGATCCTCCTAACCATTCGCCGAGGATGGCCCTAGCAGCTACCTGCCTGCGATCTGTTTCGGCCAGCGGACCAGTGAGCGTGCGGATTTGCTGAGTGGCCCGCATGCACAATGAAATGAGGCATGCCAGTAAATTGGTGCTGACGGCGAAGCGACTGCCTTTGGGAATATCATTGACCTGGCTGACAAGTTCCAATCCGCAATCGGCACGGCCGGTGAGACAAGTCAGAATGCGGCTGAGCGATTGGCCGCTGCCTTCCAGGCCCGCTGGAATTAATCCACTGGCAATGACAGCGGCCTTCAATAGCCCTAAATAATCAGCTCCGAAATCGAAAACCTCGTCCAGTGAAGTGATGTCCACCTGAGCGGCCAGATCGACACTCACTAATCGTAGAACGGGTTCATCGATGATCCGAAAAAAGCCTTCCACCGGAGGGCGTGTTGGCTGCCCACTGCCATGGATGGAAAGATCCACGGAAATATTCAGTACGCGAGCCCCTTCCGGGTAGTCCATCGCCAAAAAGAAAATGTCACTCCAGGCAGAATGGCTAAGGTCCATACGCACTGGCGTGGTTTCGTGCAGAACGGGAAACGGTGGCCCCTGGTGCAGAGTTGGATGCAATCGCAGAGGATATTCATCGACGTGCCCGGCGCGGAACATCCATTGATTTCCTGGAAACTGCCGCACACTTTGACGCACCTGATCGGCCAGAGTTTCGAAAGCTAATCCACGGTAAGCGGCGGCCAGTGCGCTGCAAAGAGCGGGGCTGGAACCAGCTTCCTGCTGCATGGCCAATAGTTCCAGTATCGCTTGTTCAAAGCTGCGGGATCGGATGTGCTCAATGGCGCGATAGGGGACCAAGGCTCTGCCCGGCACGGCTGGTCCAATGTGGTAACGGTGGATGGCTGATAAGAAGATCAGCGCCCGAACCTTTTCATAAAGGCTGCTTGTTTGACGGCGGAAAGTTTCTAACTCGTTAGCAGCCGTTTGCCAATCGTCCAGATTTTTGCCGTGCCCCCAGTAATCCAGCGGATAATCACG
>JANMWO010000122.1:0-1502 GCA_031394025.1 Acidobacteriota bacterium | reverse complement strand
GCAATCTGCGCGTTCAATGCCGCCAGGGTCGGACCATTTTTGCCTGTTGCCATGTGCCAGTTCTCAGGGTTTCGTCGAAAGCGGCACAGGATAGGTCAACTGTGGGCACCTGCCGCAGACGAGTTGCCCTGAAGCGGCTGTCGGTGGCCGGCAAGCCCCGGCCAAGAGCAGACTTCACACTTGCTGATCAAGACTCCGCAAACCAGTCACCCAAGCTCGCGCCACCGGCGATTCGTCGATCTCGAAGTGACGACTTCCAGGGTGCTGCGTCCAGGCGAGCACCGCTGAGCGTGGTCGAAATGCAGAAACGCTCGAATAGGTGAACCGAGCAGGCACGCCGCCGGGCAAAATCCTGACTCTAGCTGAGCTGCCGAACCGGTATGGGTCGCGGCGGACCTAACCCCTTGTTTCCTCGCTGGTGCGCCGCGAATGACCAATGTGCTTGGAATTTCCGCCTCCTATCACGACTCGGCCGCGGTCCTGATTCAAGAAGGGCAGATTGTCGCGGCAGCGCAAGAGGAGCGTTTTTCCCGCAAGAAGCATGATCCTCGCTTTCCGCGCCGTGCGGTCATTTACTGCTTGGGCGAGGGCTTTCTCGAGCCGTCGCAACTGACAGCAGTGGTCTTCTATGACAACCCTCTGCAGACGCTGGACCGGGTCGTAAAGAACGCGCTCACGGTGGCACCAGCCGGCCGCGACCAGTTCATCGGCGCGTGCCGCACGCTGCTCGGCACCAAGGCAAGCCTCGAGCGCGAACTGGAAGCGTGCCTCGGCATGGTGCCGCCGCTTCTGATGACGCCGCACCACATGGCGCATGCTGCGAGCTGTTTCTTCCCGTCATCTTTTGAAGAGGCGGCGATCCTCACGATCGATGGGGTTGGCGAATGGGCGACCTGCACCCTGGGGGCCGGCGCGGGCTCGCGCATCGAGCTGCTCCAAGAACTGGCCTACCCGCATTCGCTCGGGCTTCTCTACAGCGCTTTTACAGCCTACTGCGGCTTCAAGGTGAATTCCGGCGAGTACAAGCTCATGGGGCTAGCGCCGTATGGCCAGCCGCGGTATGCATCCCTGATCCGCGACAAGCTGATCGACGTCAAGGAAGACGGCTCGTTCCGCCTGCAAACTGAGATGTTCGGATTTCTGGACTCGCCATCGATGACGAATGAGCGGTTCAACTTGCTTTTCGGAGGGCCGGCTCGGCTTGCGGACGCGCCGATCACCCGCCGCGAGATGGACCTGGCCGCATCGGTCCAGCATGTTGTCGAGGGTATTGTCCTGAAGCTGGTGGCGCACGTCACCCGATTGACCGGGCATCGGTCGCTGGTGATGGCAGGCGGTGTAGCACTGAACTGCGTCGCGAATGGGCGGGTCCTGCGTGAGTCGCGACTTGACGACCTGTTCATCCAACCGGCCGCCGGCGACGCGGGCGGCGCGCTTGGTGCGGCATTGCTCGCGTCGCACCAGCTGTTCGGCGAACCGCGGAAAGTTTCCCATG
This sequence comes from Acidobacteriota bacterium, assembly GCA_031394025.1. Taxonomy (GTDB): domain Bacteria; phylum Acidobacteriota; class Terriglobia; order Bryobacterales; family Bryobacteraceae; genus JANXSF01. The sequence continues at coordinate 7 of JANMWO010000122.1, read as the reverse complement.
CGCGCGA